>DASUWP010000268.1:0-20327 GCA_036378335.1 Acidobacteriaceae bacterium
ATCGTCAGCCGCCAACGCAGCATGCGCCAGGCCGGAGTCATCGGCGCCCTCTGGGGAGTCGGCCACACCATCACCATCTTCTGCGTGGGCGCCGCCATCATCCTCTTCAACATCGTCATTCCGCCGCGCATCGGCCTCACCATGGAGCTCGCCGTCGGCCTCATGCTGATCCTCCTCGGCATCCTGAACCTGACCGGCGTGACTCAACGGATCACACATCGCTACACGCCAGGCCACAGTCACGGGGCTCTGGTGCACTCGCATCCTCATCAGCACGATGGCGTCCTTCACGAACACATCCACGGCCACAGCCCGGAAGTCCACATGCATCTCGCTCCCGAAACCGATACCAATGCAGGTCGGAAGCCGCAAAACATCCTTCAGCGCATGCTCGAAAAGCTGGGGCTCTACCAGTTTCTTCGGCCGCTCGCGATCGGCCTCGTCCATGGGCTCGCCGGTTCGGCCGCGGTTGCCCTTCTGGTGCTTGCGGAAATTCGCGAGCCGCGCTGGGCCATCGCCTATCTCCTGGTCTTCGGCGTTGGCACCATCGCCGGCATGATGCTCATCACCATGATGATCGGCGCGCCGTTCGCGTACACCCGCAAGCGCTTTGCCCCCTTCAACTACGGACTGGGCGTCGCATCCGGCCTGCTCAGCCTGGCCTTCGGGCTCTTTATTACCTTCCAGATCGCCATCACCGACGGCCTCTTCGCCAGACATCCTCACTGGACCCCGCACTAGACTCAAACACCGCCCGGTGTGCCATCATCTCTCCATGCAGCGCTATGGAATGACCATCCGTTTGCGGCCCGAGGCCGAAGCAGCCTACCGGCAGCACCATCAGGCCGTCTGGCCTGACGTTCTCAACACCATCACGGCATGCAACATGCGCAACTACACCATCTTTCTCCGCGACGGCTGCCTCTTCGGCTACTTCGAATACATCGGCCAGGATTACGCCGCGGACATGCGCAAAATGGCCGCCGATCCTGCAACCCAGCGCTGGTGGGCCATCATGGAACCCATGCAGGACCCGCTCCCCAACCGCGCCCAGGGCGAGTGGTGGGCACTCATGGAAGAAGTCTTTCACCACGACTAAGCCTTTCATCGCGACTGACGCCTTTCACCGCCGACTGACGCGCAGCGATTTGCCCTAAATCGCAACCGTGACGCTTACATAAACGCGAGACTCGCTGCAATGTGAACCACCCATTGGCCCGCCGTTTTCGGTTTGCTCACATTCAGCACCCGCAATAGCAGCGCCGGCCCCTTCCGGCAAAACGGCGCTATCCGGTTCCCGCGGAATGGTTTATGACCTTTTCGCGTCATCCAACCGACTCACCGGAATGCCCCGGACTGCGTCGAATCAGCAGACCGCCTCGTATACACTAGGGCCATTGGCGTATCCTCAGGCGGCGGAACCGCTGGCTTTGAAGATGACACACTGCGACAAGCGCGATCTGGATGCTCCCGAAGGACACTTCGCCATTGGTGTGTCCATCCTCTTGCTTGCACTGGCCGTCTTCGGCTGGGGCCTCCACTCCAAGCTCTCGCTCTATCACGTTCGCGCGCACGCATCGGAAACTGCTCCCATCGCCAAGCTGCTCTCTGAGCGGGAGCGGCCGACGGATACCGCACAGCACGCCGCTGTGAATCACGCCGATCTGCACCGCGCGCCGCTGGCCTCTGCAGTCGTCCTGCTGCCGCAGTCATCGGAGAATACCCGCCCGGCTCGGCCACGCAGCGAGACCCCGCCTCTCGCTTCGCGCACTCTCGCGATCAAAGGGCCCTCACTCCGCCGTCCTCCGCCTTTTCTCGTTTCCTGACTTTCGGCATCGTTCGCCTGCTCTCGGCGAATTGTGTCATCGCTGTTTCCAACTAGCGAGCCTGGAATCCGAGCGTTCTCCTGGCCATCGCGGATAAGAACGGGTTCTCTCCGGAGAGCTGTTTGAATCTTCCGCGGCCGGCACAAGATCCGCTCTGACTCCAGTGCGTGACAGGTCTACCGTGCACAAATCAGCGTTTCCTCTCCGCGATCGCCCCTCCGGATCGGCCATCGCCCGGTGTTATTTTCTGTCTTATTTTCTGTCTTTCTTTCTGCCTCTTGCCTTTGCCGGATGCAAGGCGCGGCCGGACTCCGCCGACGCAGCCACCCAGCCCGTCGCTGCCGCCATCGCCGTTGTCCAGCGCGGCAACATCTCGCACATGCTCTCGCTCGCCGGCCAGTTCCAGCCCTACCAGGTGATCGATGTGCACGCCAAAGTCTCCGGCTACGTGCGCCGCATCAACGTCGATATCGGCGACCGCGTCCATGCCGGCCAGACGCTCGCCCTGCTCGAAGTTCCTGAACTGAACGCGCAATATCGCGGCAGCCAATCCGAGCAGCAGCGCAGCATGGAGCAGGTCAATATCGCGCAGCACGAAATCAGCCGTGCCCAGGCAAGTCACGCCGCGCTGCAGGCCAACTACGACCGCCTGCTGCAGGCCTCCAAGGCGCAACCCGGTCTCATCGCAGAGCAGGAGCTCGACGATGCGCGCGCCAAAGCCGACGCGTCGCAAGCTCAGGTCGATACAGCGCGGGCCACGCTCTCCGCCGCGCGTCAGCAGTCCGATGTCGCCAAGGCCGACGTGGAGCGCTACGGCGCGCTCCAGTCCTACACCACCATCACCGCTCCGCTCAGCGGCGTCGTTGTCTGGCGCTATGCAGATACTGGCGCGCTCATCCAGGCCGGCACTTCGTCCGACAGCCAGAGCCTGCCCCTGGTCAAGCTCTCGCAAAGCGATCTGCTCCGTCTCCGCCTGCCCGTGCCGGAAGATGCCGTGGGCTACATCCACGATGGCGACACGGTACAAATTCGAGTCGACGCACTGCACCGCTCGCTAACCGGCAAAATCGTGCGCTTCACCCGCAACGTCAGCCTCGAGACACGCACCATGGAAACCGAGGTCGACGTACCCAACCATGACCTCAGCATCGATCCCGGCATGTACGCCAACACCTACCTGCGGCTGGCGCATAAAGAAAATGTCCTCACCGTCCCGCTGCTCGCCATTCAACGCGATGACGCGGGCCACACCAGCGTTCTCGTCGTCGACAGCCAGAATCACGTGCATCAGCGCCCCGTCACCCTCGGCATTCAGGGCTCTCTATTGGCCGAGGTGCGAAGCGGCGTTCAGGAAAACGATCGCGTCGTGCTCGGCAACGCTGCTCGGTACAAAGACGGCGAGCCGATCACGCCACGCCTCGAACCCCAGCCCGCCAACGATGTCATGCACCAAGAAGGCGGCATGACCGACGCGAACGAAGGAGGCAACTGATGCCGAAGTTTGCCCTCCGCTATCCCTTCTTCATCATCATGATCTCGCTCATGGTGCTGCTCGTAGGCGTGGTCAACGTCATGTCCATGCCCGTCGATCTCTTTCCTTCCATCGACATTCCCGTCGTCGTCGTCGCCACCTTCTACTCCGGCATGCCGCCGCAACAGATCGAAGCCGACATCACCGATACCTTCGAGCGCTTCTTCACCCTCGGCGCAAACATCGATCACATCGAGTCGCGCTCGCTCTCCGGCGTCTCGCTGATCAAGATCTACTTCCTCCCCGGAACCGACGCTAACGCCGCGCTCAGCAATATCTCCAATCTCGCCATGGCCGACCTGCGCCGCCTGCCCTCCGGCACGCTGCCGGCCGTCGTGCTCGGCATGACCGCATCCAGCCAGCCCGTCTGCCTGGTCACCCTCAAGGGCCAGGGCCTCAACGAGACCCAGCTCAAGGATCTGGCACAGTTTCAGGTACGAAATCAGATCGCGAACGTTCCCGGCGCATCCGTGCCCCAGCCCTACGGCGGCCGCTACCGCCAGATTCAGATCTACGTCGATCCGCTCAAGCTGGAAGCGCGCAACATGAGCCTGATGGACGTTGTAGACAGCGTCAATCAGTCCAACCTCATTCTTCCGGCCGGCGACGTGCGCATCGGCACCAAGGATTACAACCTCTACGCCAACAGCCAGATACCCACCGCGCAGCAAATCAACTCCATGCCGCTCAAGTCTTCCGGTAATGCCTCCGTGCTGGTCGCCGACGTCGGGCACGCCGAAGACTCCGGCGCGCTTCAGACCAACATCGTGCGCATCGACGGCCAGCACTCCGTCTACGTCCCCATCCTCAAGCAGGCCGGCAAGAGTAACACCATCTCCATCGTCAACGGCATGCGCGCCGCCATCCAGCGGCTCGTGGACATCCCGCCCAGCCTCAAAACCGCCGTCGTCTTCGACCAGTCCGTATTCGTCAAAGGCGCCATCAAGAACCTGCTCAAGGAAGCGCTCATCGGCCTTGTGCTCACCGGCCTCATGATCCTGCTCTTCCTCGGCTCGCCGCGCGCCGCCGGAGCATCGCTGCTCTCCATCCCCATGGCCATCCTGCTCTGCCTGCTGGTGATCAATGCCTTCGGCGGCACCATCAACACCATGCTGCTCGGCGGCATTGCGCTGGTGCTCTCGCGCCTCATCGACAACTCCGTCGTCGTGCTCGAAAACATCATCCGCTTCATGGAAGAAGGCGCACCGCCGGAGCGCGCTGCTGACGCGGGCGGCACAGAAGTCTCGCTCGCCGTTCTTGCTGCCACCGTCGCCACCTCCATCGTCTTCTTCCCTGTCTTCCTGCTCAACGGCGTCAGCCGCTATCTCTTCACCGATCTCGCGCTCGGCGTCGTCATCTGCATCTTTGCCTCCTACTTTTTTTCCATGACCCTGGTGCCGCTCTTCTGCGCCAAGTTCATCAACCTGCACGAAGAGCACGGCGAGTCACCGGTCGGAAAGCCGAGCCATTCCCTCTTCCGCCGCATTGTCGACCGCTTCAACCTGCACTTCCAGCGCATGCTCGAGCGCTACGAAGTGCTCGCGTACCGCACCCTGAAGCGGCCCGCCTTCACCACCGCCGTTCTGCTCGGCGGCACCGCGGTCATCCTTCTCGCCCTCACGCCCATCCTCGGCCGCGCCTACTTCCCACGCACCGATCCCGGACAATTCATCATCAATGTCAAAATGCCCAGCGGCACGCGCATCGAAACCAGTGATGCATACATCGCCCGCGTCGAAGACGAAATCCGCACAATCGTCCCGCCTCACGATCTCGGCATGATCGTCTCCAACATCGGCATCACTCCCGATCTCTCCGCCATCTACACCAGCAACTCTTCCATGGACACCGCCTTCGTCCAGGTCTCGCTCGACGAAGATCACTCCACCGGCAGTTACGTATATATCGATCGCGTACGCCGCCGCCTCGCATCCGACATGCCGGAAATCCAAACCTATTTTCAGGCCGGCGGTCTCGTCGACTCCGTCATGAACCAGGGCCTGCCCGCGCCGCTCGATATTCAAATCAGCTCCAACGATCAGCCCGCTGCCTTCGCCAAGGCGCAGGCCATCGCGCAGCAGCTCCGCGGACTTTCCAGCGTCGGCGATGTCTACATCCCCCAGGACCTCAAGTATCCCGGGCTCCAGCTCAACATCGATCGCGAGCGCGCCTCGCTCGTCGGCCTCTCACCGAAAGACGTCGTTGACAACGTGATCACCGCGCTCACTTCCAACGGCGTCATCGCCCCCAGCTACTGGATCGATCCCAATACCGGCAACAACTACATGCTCACCGTCCAGTACTCCACCCATCAGATCGGCCACATGAACATGGAGGATTTTGAGAACATTCCTCTGCGCGGAAAAGGCCAGACCAGCTACACGCCGCTGCGCTCCGTCGTCTTCACCAAGCCCATCGACACTCCCACCGAGGTCGACCACTACGCGCTCCGCCGCGTCATCGACATCTACGTCCAGCCGCGCTCCGAGTCGCTGAACACCATCAGCAGCCAGGTCAACCAGATCCTCAAAAACATCGAGCGGCCACGCGGCATGCGCATCAACATCCACGGCGCAATCGTAAGCATGAACAATTCCTTCGCCCGCTTCGGTATCGGACTCATCCTCGCCATCGCGCTCATCTATCTCGTCCTCATGGCGCAGTTCGCGTCCTTCCTCGATCCCTTCATCATCCTCATGGCCGTTCCACCCGGTCTCGCCGGAGTGGTGCTCATCCTGCTCCTCACCGGCTCCACGCTCAATGTCATGTCGCTGATGGGCGTCATCATGATGACCGGCATCGTCGTCTCCAACTCCATCCTCATCGTGGAGTTCGCCGGCATCCTCCACGCCCAAGGCAACAGCCTGGTCGATGCTGTCGTGCAATCCTGCAAAATCCGCATGCGCCCCATCCTCATGACATCGTTCGCCACGCTCCTCGGCATGATTCCGCTGGCGCTCGGCCTCGAAGCCGGCAGCGAACAATACGCTCCCCTCGCGCGCGCGCTCATCGGCGGGCTCGCCGTTTCGGTCGTCGTCACCATGTTCCTCGTTCCCGCGGTCTATTTGCTGATCCACGGTCGGCGTGAAGGCCACCCCGCCATTCCAACGGAGGCAGTGTAACCATGTCGATCACATTTAGACTGGCTCTCTGCACTCTCTTGTCGTCGCTGTTGTTCACATTTCTGGTGCATGCCCAGACGCTGCCAGCGGCGCCCGCCCCGTCGCCGCTCGCAGTTTCCGCAAACAGCAACGCGCAAGCTCCCGCGTCTCTCTCTACCTCGTCATCCCAACCGGAGCCGTCGCCCGCCACTGCGATCGGCGGAGTGGAGAGACCTGCTGTTCCATCAGTCCCCGCACCAGGGCCGCGCCTGACCCGCGCAGACGCAGAACGCATGGCGCTCGCCAACAACCCCCGCGTCAGTGTCAGCCATCTGCTCGCGCAGGCGCAGCATCAGGTTGTTCGCGAATCCCGCTCAGGGGAGTTCCCCACCCTCACCGGATCGCTCACTGCTCAGGACGCGAACCAGGCCAGCCGCGTCGCGTCCGGTTCGCTTTCCGCGTCACGTCTGTTCACCCGCGCCGGCGGCAGCATCAACCTCTCGCAGCTCATCACCGACTTCGGACGCACCACCAATCTCGTCGCCTCTACCAGGCTGCAGGAGCGCGCGCAGCAAGCCAACGAGCTCGCCACCCAAGAGGACGTCGTCCTCGTCACCGATCAGGCCTTCTACAACGCTCTACAGGCCCAGGCGCTGCTCCAGGTCGCCAAGCAGACCGTCAATCTGCGCCAGGCCACGCAAAGCCAGGTAAACCAGCTGACGCAGAACAAGCTGCGCTCCACACTCGACCTCACTTTCGCGAACGTGAATCTGTCTCAGGCACAGTTACTGCAACTGGACGCCCAAAACAACGCGGACGCCACCATGGCTGCGCTCGATGAGGTGCTCGGCCTCGATCACCTGGTCGCCTACTCACTCGTGGACAACACGAAGAACACCCCGCCTCCGCCTCCTGATGAGCAGGCCCTGCTCGATCTCGCCATCAAACAGCGCCCGGATCTGCAGTCCATCGATCTCACTCGCCTGTCGCAGGAAAAATTCAGCCGCGCGCAGCACGACCAGATGCTCCCCACTCTCTCTGCTCTCGGCACCGTCGGCGCAACTCCCGTGCGTCCCGGCCAGTACTACGTCTCCAGTTGGGACGGCGCCATCGGCGCAAACCTGAACATCCCCATCTTCAACGGCTTTCTCTACTCGGCGGAAGCCAAGGAAGCGCAACTGCGCGCGCAAGCCACCGCGCAGCGGACGCGCCAGCTCCGGGACGTGATCGTGCGCGACGTGCAGACCGCGTGGCTCGATGCCAACAACGCTTTCATGCGCCTCGGCGTCACTGCACAGCTCCTCAACCAGGCCAATCAAAGTCTCGGCCTCGCACAGACCCGCTACAAGCTCGGCCTCTCCTCCATCGTCGAGCTCAATCAGGCGCAGCTCCAGCAGACCGAAGCCGAGATCACCAACACCAACGCGCAATATCAGTACCGGCTCACGCTCGCCGCACTCAACTTCCAAACCGGAGTGCAGCCATAACACGACTGAATTTCGTCATGCTGTGAGCGAAGCGAAGAGCCTGCACCTTTTCATCCCGGCCGAGCCGTCTCGCGCAAGCGAGTGCGGCGCGGTGAAGGGATCTGCTGTTCATCCTCACCACCTGCCTCGCACCTACCGCCGGCTCGCTGACTCGCTGCCGGTCCATCACGCCGGCAATGCCGGTACCGCGATCCCCTGCTCCTCGTACACCGCGCGATTCGCAATCGCCGCAGCAATCGCGGAGCCGTAGCCCACGCGCGCATTCGCCATCGGCTGCCGCTTCGCGCGCACGCATTCAATGAAGGAGCGGCAAGCCGTCAATGTGGGATCTTCTGTCGCGGTCACCGCCAGCTTCTCGCCCGGCCCGCGATACGGCATCTCGCCCTTGGTCGCATACGACGCGCCAGTCACAATCCCGTGCCTCGCCACTTCCGCGCCCGTCACCACCGGCGTGTGCGCCTTCGGCTCGTAAAAGAACGTCGCATCTTCGATGGTGATAGCAACGCTGCCCTCCGTGCCGTAGATCCACAGCTCGTTGCCCACCTTCGCATTGTCGGTCAGCGAGCTGAACATCAACCGCCGCCCGCCCGGATAGCTGAACACCGCCTGCACGTTATCTCCCACCGTGCGCCCGTCGTGATAGCGCACAATGCTCGTCATGCCGGTCGCGCGCTCCGGGATCGCATCGAAGACCCAGTTCGCAATGTCGATATGGTGCGATCCCAGTTCCGTCACCAGTCCGCCGGAACTCTCGCGATACAGCCGCCAGTTGATCAGGTGCTCCAGCCGTCCGCCCGGATCGGGACTCGGCACCGGGCGACGCCAGTTGTTGTTGCGATGCCAGTACGCATACACATGCGTCGGCTCGCCGATCTTTCCCCTCTTCACATCCTCCACTGCAGCGCGCACCCATGGCGCGTATCTATATTGATGGCCAATCTGGAACAGTGCCCCCGGCTTGCTCGCCGCGGCATAGATCTCCTGACATTGCTCTGGCGTAAATCCCATCGCCTTCTCGCCGTACACCGGCCGGTTCGTCTTCAGTGCAGCCAGCACATGCTCGGCATGGAGCGCGAGCGGCGTCGCCACACAGATGACGTCCAGGTCCTTGCGGTCCAGCAGCTCACGGTAGTCCTTCGTCGCCGGAACATCCGTTCCCACCAGCCGGTTCACCTGCGCATAGCGCGGCTCATAGATATCGCAGATCGCCGCAATTCGTACTCCGGGCACATGTAACAGTTGACGTATCAATTCCTGTCCGCGGCTCCCTGGGCCGATCACGCCCACGCGCAATTCATCCGCCTTCGCCGGCTCGGCCAGCGCCGCAACCCCATCCAGCCCCATCGCCAGCCAAGCCGCCGACGCACCACCCAGCAACTCTCGTCGATTCACTTCATCCACTCCTTCGTCCCACTACAACACAAGCTCGTCATACCGGGGCGGCGAAGCCCCGCAATGTGTCATCCGAACCGGGGCGTCGAAGCCGCGCGCAGTGGAGAGACCCGCTGTTCGCCCGCATCGCCACCTCAACACCTCAAAATTTCAGATGTCACCCTGAGCGCAGCGCAGGGCCTGTGGTTTATATTTCACAGAATTCCGCGGCAAGCGACCATCGGGAGCTGCCCTCACTCATCGCGCCGCCGGCGCAGTGGCCTGGATGGCAGATCCCCAACGAAATCTCTCTCGCTTCCCACCCGCAAACACCACCAGCGCCGAATCCGCCTTCGTCAGGTTTCGCATCACCCGCTTGCGCCCCGCCGCATCCAACACGAACATCACATTCGAAAGCGCATCGCTATCCGTCGCCGAGGGCGCAATCACCGTCGCCTGCAGCCGCCCCTCCACCGGCCGCAGCGTTCGCGGATCCATAATGTGGCAGTACTGGTGTCCACCCACAACAAAGTGCTTCTCCGAGCAATTCGCCGTCGAAAGCGAGGTATCGCGCAGCATCGCCGTCGACATCGCGTCCCCCTCATGCAATGGATCAGGCACACGCACCTTCCACCCTGCGGAGTGCGGCGGCGCGCCCAGCCCATAGATCGTGCTCGAGCCGGCGGAAATCAACGCCGCCTTTACACCGTCGGCGCGTAATGCATCCACCGCTGCATCCACCGCAAATCCTTTGCCGATGCCACCCGGATCGAGCTCCACGCCCGCCGTCGTAAAGCGCACCGTGCGCGTTCCCGCGTTCAGCACCACGCGCCGCCATCCTGTCTCCGCGCGCACCTTCTCCAGCTCAGCATCGCTCGGGACGTGACCCGAAGGATAGCCCGCACTGCGAAAAAATCCCCACGCCTTCATCAGTCTTCCAACTGTAATATCGAAGGCGCCGTCCGAGCGCGCACTCCACGCCAGCGAGACCTTCAGAAACCGGAATGTTTCCGGATCGGTCGTCACCGCATGGCTGGCGGCCTCGCGGTTGATCCGCGAAAGCTCGCTCTGCGGCTGATAATTGCTCAGCAACGCCTCCAGCTGATCGACGATAGCGAAGACGCGATCCGCCTCACGATCCGCCGCGCCGGCGTCACCCGCATATATATAGAGGGTGAAGTCCGTCCCCATCGCAGGATGCACCCGCGTAAACAGTTGTGCGTTTGAATGCGAACCTCGCTGCGCAGACGAAGTCGGCGTGCATATAAGTGCGGCCAGAAATAGGACGGTCGTTGCTGTCAGTTTGCAGCGCCGCGGCGAAGGGTGCCCCATCCTACGCATCGCGCAGGGTGGGACAACACAACTGCTCGCACTCCTCACGCGGTGGCTGACTTGCCGGCTCGCTGACTTGCTGACTCGCCCTCGCTTCTCCTTACAGATAAGCATCCATCTTCGTCGCCATCGCCTCCTCCAGCGTGATGCGCCGCTTCTGGCGGAATGCGAGATTCGACATGTGCGCGGCAATCGCTGACTTGTAGCCAATATCAACCGAAGCATTCGGCGTCTTGCGGTCGCGGATGCACTCAAACCAGTTCGCCATGTGGTCGGTATCTTTCGACTCGCCTTTTTCCGCCGATGCGCCCGGATTATTGACCTTCTCCGGAAGATAGGTAATCGACGACACCGACTTGCCCGTGACCATGTCATTCGAGCCCGAAACATGCTCGATCGTTCCCTTGTCGCCCAGGAAGTGCTCCCCCAGCCCATAGCGGCTGTTGCTGAAGGTCGACTGCCAGTTCACCAGCATGTCCGGATATTCCAGCGACGCCATGATCGTGTCCGGCACCTGCCGCTTGTCCTTCTCCGAAAACACACCGCCCATCATCGATGCCGCCTGCGGCAGATCCAGATCGAGCGCCGTGATGATCCATGCGATCTGGTGCACCATGTTCTCCGTCACGTTGCCGCCGGAAAACTCCCAGAACAACCGCCAGTTGATGTACTTGAATCCGTCAAACTCCGGCTCCTTGCGCCCATCCAGAAACAAATTCCAGTTCACGTGATCCGGATTGCAATCGGAAGGCACCGGCCGCACCCACTGCCCTTTGCCGATCGGCGTGTTGCGGCTCATCCACGCATCCACGCTGCACACCTTGCCCACCTTCCCATCCTTGATCCACCGCAGCGCGTCCTTCAGCTCGCCTGAGCTCTCGTGCTGCAAACCAATCTGCACCACCTGCTTCGACGCAGCCGCCGCCTTCTTGCACTCCACCGCACCGGGAATATCCCAGGTCATCGTCTTCTCGGAGTACAGATCCTTCCCCGCCTGCAACGCCGCCACGAAGTACTTCGTGTGCAGATGCAGCGGCGTCGCGTTAATCACCGCGTCGACATCCTTGCTCTCCAGCAGCTTCATCGGATCGTCATAGAGCGTCGCCTTCGGCACCAGCTGCTTCACCATGTCGCGCCGGCGGCTGTATATGTCCGCCACTGCCACGCACTCCACGTTCGGCTGCTTCAGCGCGTTCTTCAGATCTTCCGTGCCGCGATCGCCCGCACCAATCAATCCAAAGCGGATGCGATCGTTCGCACCCAGCGCCCGCGCCGTGGGCAGCGACGCCGCCAGTGCCAACCCCATCCCCGCCTGCCCCAGAAACTCCCGCCGTGTCGTCATCGATCTCTCCTCTTCATAAGTCCGTCTTCCTGAGCAAAGCGCAGAACCTACGGTTCGTTCGTCCACCCACAAATCTCATCGTGAGCGACGACGGAGCGAACCCCGCTCTTCGCGCCGCAGGCGCATCTGCCCCGGACGGCGAGTCCGTCAACACTGCACGCCCGCTCCCGTCAGCACCTTCTTCAATCCCGCCATGCTCACGCGCGTCGAAGCGTCCGGCGTTCCCGCGCCGCGCCAGTGCGTCTCCAGGCTGATCGCATAGTGATAGCGCATCTTCACAAAATCCCGAATCTGCCCCGGCCATCCCACCACGCCATCGCCCACCGGCGCCCACGCGTGCTTCCCGCCGCCCTGCTCTACAACATCCTTTGCATGGCAGTGGCCGATGCGCGCTTTCGGCAGCACATCAAATCCCTTGCTGTACGGATACTCCCCGATCGCCGCGGCATTGCCCGGATCCCAATTCAGCATGAAATTCTTATTCGTAACCGAAGCCAATGTCCTTTTCGATTCCGCGCCAGTCGCCGTGTTGCAGCTCATCTCGTTTTCCAGCAGCAAAATCAAGCCATCCTTCTCGCATCGCGCAGCTGCTTCGCGCAGCTTCTGATCCATCGCTGCGCGATACGGCTTCTGGTCCTCCAGCCGCCAGAAGTCGAAGCACCGGATGCGATCGGTCTGAAACGCCTTCGCCAGCTGGATGCAGCGCTCCAGCAGCTTGTCCTGCGCGCTCATGTCGAAGTCCGCATGAAACTGGTCGCGCTTCTCGCTCTGCTTGGACACTGGCGCGCCCGGCCAGTCCGTCTTGAAAAGCGGACTCGCGATATCCGTCACGCGCAGCCGATGCGCCTCTAGAATCTTCCGCGCATCATCTACTTCCTTCGCATTCAGCTCCGTTATGTTCTTGTTCCACATCCCGCGCAGCTCAATCCAGCTCAGTCCAAAATCCTTCGCTGCAATCGAGCACGCCTTCTCAAAGTCCTGTGTGATCTCGTCATTGATCACCGCCAGCCGGAACGGGCAGCCGCTCATACCCGCACCCCCAGCGATTCCAGATACTGCTTGCTCATCCGCGCGCTCTCCTCCGGTGTTCGCGTCGATCCCGGCCGTTCGCCATCCAGCTCCACAATGCCCCAGCCGCGGAAGTGCGTCTCCTCAAGCGCCGCCAGCAGCCCCTTGAAGTCCACCCGTCCCTGCCCCAGCTCCACAAATTCGTAACCGCCACGCGCACTTGGCGATGGCTTCGTGTCTTTCAAGTGCATAAACAGCAGCCGCCGCTTGTATTTGCGCACCGCCGCTGCTGGATCGCCGCCGCCCTGCAGATAATGCGCTACATCCAGCTCCAGCTTCACGTACTTCGCATCCGCCGCGTCCAGGATCGCATCCGTCGCCTCCGGCGTCTGCCCAATCGTGTTCATGTGGTTATGAAATCCCGTCTGGATGCCGTACTCCGCCGCGCGCTTGCCGATCTCCGTCAGCAGATAGCCCTGCCGCTTGTAATCCGCGGCCGCCCAGTTCGCCGCAGCACCCTTCGGATTATCCGCGCCTATCACCTGCAGATACTTCCCGCCGGCCGCCTGCAGATACTTCGCATGCTGCGTGTGCTCCTCCAGCATCTCCTTCTCTTTCGCCGGATCAAGCTGCGTCCCGCCGCTCGACAGAGCAACAAAGGTCAGCTTGTGCGCAGACAGTGCTGCCTCCAGCGTCTTCGGATCGGGGTGCACCTGGAGCACATTTCTCAGCAGTTGAATTCCCGGATAACCCGCAGCTGAAATCTGTTCGATGGCCTGATCGATATTGCTGCCCCAGGTGATCGCCGCGTATCCCACCCGCAGCTCCCATGGACCGCGATGCACCGGCGTGTCGAACAGCGACAGGTCCATCGGCGGATACAATCGCGCCGGCCCGGTCACCTCTGCTACGGCCTTCTGCAACAGTGGCGAGCACACACTCGCCGCACTCGCCGCCGCCAGCCCCGCCAGCAACCGCCTTCGCGTTACATCCATCCCCGCCTCCAGCCCATTTGATGCAAATCCCCAATAAGTAAACGATTCCCCAACGGCCAATCCTACACCCGCAAGCAGCCGCAAGTCGGCAAGTCAGCGAGTCGGCAAGTCAGCCAGAAATCTTTCATCATTGGCTGACTCGCTCCCTTAGAACGACAGCGTCGCCGCAAAATTCAACACCCGCGGCGCATACCCGGAAACCGTCCCCGTCACTTGTCCAAAGTTCGTGCTCGTCAAACTCACCCCGGGATTCGCAAAGTTCGGATGATTCAATGCGTTGAATGCGTCCGCGCGCAGTTGCACCGCGATCGACTCGTGTATCGGAATGCTGCGCGACAGTGACGCGTCGAAGGTGGTCAGTCCCGGTCCATAAAAACCGTTCTTCGGCGTGTTGCCATATGCTGCGATCGTCGGCTGCACAAAGGCGCTGGTGTCGAACCACTGCTTGCCGGAGCCGATCGAACCCAGCTTGTGGAAGGGCGCGATCTGGTCCGGCACCTGCGTGTTGCCCGGCGCGTTCAGGCTGTTGGCGCTCGCCGTCAGGAAAAGCGGCTGCCCCGTGTCCGCGCTCCACACTGCGCTCGTCTGCCATCCTCCCAGCAGCGCTGCGCCAATCCCCTGCTGCAGCCAATGCCGGTCCTTGCCAAATGGCAGCTCGTAGATAACGCTCTGGCTGTAAGTGAACCGGCGGTCCCAGTTCGTCGGCGAATAGTTCCGGCGTTTGTCGAGGTAGAAGCGGAGATTGTCCAGCCCCGTCGTCGACGAAACATAGCCCATCGACTTCTGAAACGCCAGGCCGCTGGTCCAGCTCAACCCATTCTGGAAACGGCGTGTGGCCTTCACCTGCAGTCCGTTGTAGTTGCTGTTGGTTCCATAGGCCATGATGTTCGTCGTAGCCGTGCGCCCAAATGTCACGAACTCCGGCTGCCCCTTCGCGCCCGCTCCGGCAACGAATCCTGCGTTGATGTTGTAGTACGCCGGAACGTGCCGCCCCTCATTACCCACATAGGCAAAGTCCGCAACCCACCCATGGCCAACGTCCTGCTGCAGCGCGACGTTGTAACTCATCACGTATGGATCTTTGTAATTCGGATTGACAACGTTCCAGGAGGAGCTCAGCGGCGCATTCGGAATAATTCCGTCGGCTGGAATCGCCGCCTGCGGCGCGGGTGGAAATCCGTTCTCGAGCGTGGCCACCGATCCGTCCGTGCGCACCGCAGCCAGATAGCTGCTGGTGGAATTGAAGGACACATTCTGCCGCACCGGATAATTGAATGCGTAGTTATTGTCCTGGAACGGCGTGTGGCTGATGCCGAATCCCGCCCGCACCACTGTACGCGCACTGGCACGATACGCTGCGCCAAGACGCGGCTCAAAGTTCGTCCAGCGCACCGGCAGCCCCAGATCGTCGGGCACCGCGCCATAACCGGATACGTGCAGCGTATTGTCCGTCGGATTGTATTGCGAGAAGCCGCCCTTGCGATCAGGATTGGCCGGCGGATAAAACTCCCAGCGCAGCCCGTAGGTCAGCGTCAGCTTGTGCGTCGCCTCCCACGTGTCCTGCGCGTAGGCGAAGTAGAGTGTCTGCCGCCACGAACCGGAACCGACGTTCACATCGCGCCCCACCGTGTTCGGCACATCCAGTAGGAAGCTGGCAAAATCATTGCCGAAACTCGTCTTCTGCCCCGGCGCATTCAGTCCCGTCTGGCCCTCCGCATACTCGAAGATGCCGCGCGGCGAGTAGGTCTGTCCCTGTGTCAGGTTGTCGCGCACGCGCCGGATCTCGAAGCCGAACTTCAGCGAATGATTGCCCAGAATGTAGTTCCAGTTATTCGCCGCGTCGATATTGCTCTCGCCGCGGTCCCACGGAATGCTCGCGCTGTAACCCACCAGCGGGCTCGCACTCGTCAGCGTCGCGCCCCCGTAGCCCGGAATGCTGATCCCCGCCAACCCGCTGGTGAACGCGCTCACGTTCACGCCCGGAATGCCGATCGCACTCGACGCATCGCTGCCGTAGTCGGTCTGCCGCGCCGTGTTCCGGTAGTGGTTCACGCCCACCCGCACGCCGGTCAGCAGGCGCGGAGAAAACACGTGCGTATATTCGCCCGCCGTGTTGTAGGTCGTATTCGTTCCCGTTCCCTGGAAACCGCCGCCCGCCGGGCCGCCCGCTGCGCCGAAGAACGGCTGCTGGAAGGTAGTCACGCGCTGCCAGCTGTAGCGATAGGTCAGGTGGTCTTCCGCGCGCAGCCGCTGATCGAACTTCACATCGAACTGCGTCGAATCCTGATCAAAGCCCAGATTCTCCTGGAAGTTGTTCGCCGTCCCCGCGCCGGGAACATTGGGCAGCGGCACCAGGTTCAGGATCGCCACAGCGACCGGACTGAACCGCGTCGGTGAAATCTGGTTGCCGGCAAACTTCGTCCGGCCGGTGCCATCCGCATTGCCCGTCGCCGGATCGTAGATCGCCGTCGGGCTCGCGCTCAGGTCGCCGCTGCGAAAGGCCGCGGTCGGCACCGTGGTCTGCTGGAACACGCTCTGGTGGTTGTTGTAGCGAAGAAAATCGCCGAAGAAGAATGTCCGGTCCTTGATAATTGGCCCGCCGATGGTGGCGCCATAGTAGTTGTTGGTAAAGCGCGGAAACTTTCCCGTGTTGTTGAAGTAGCTGCGCGCGCCCGTCGTGCTCACCTCGTTGAACTCGTATGCCGAGCCATGGAACTGGTTGGTCCCGGACTTCAGCACCACGTTCGTCACCGCGCCCGCCGCGCGGCCAAACTCCGGCGCATAGTTGCTCGTCTCCACATCCACCGTCTGGATCGCCGCCGCCGGTGGTATGTACACCTGCAGCAAACCGGTGCGCTCGTTGTCGTCAATGCCCTCCAGTTGCAGGTTGTTCGCCAGCTCCGCCTGGCCGTTCACCTGGAACGACTGCGAATTCTGCGCATCGAAAAATGACGAGTGGTCGTAAATCGGCGCGCTCACCCCGGGCACCAGCGATTCCAGCGCCTGGAAGTTGCGGCTGTTGCCCACCGGCAGGTCGCTCACCTGCTTGGCCTCGATCTGTTGGCTCACATCCGCGCGATCGGTCTGCAGCACCGGCGCCATATCCGTGACCGTAACTGTCTGCGAAGCGCCCCCCGGATTCAATTTCACATCGGTGCGGTTGGTCGTATTCACCGTCGCCTGCACGCCTTTGGTCACCGAGTTGGCAAACCCCTGGTCGGCTACCTGCACCGAATACACTCCCGGCGGCAGCAGCGTGAACTCGTAATTCCCGCTCTCGTTCGTCTGGTGGGTGTAGGTCTGCCCCGTATTCTGATTCGTGATCGTCACGGTGGCGTTATTCAGGGCCGCGCCCGAGGTGTCCGTCACCGTTCCCACCAGGGTCGCTGTCGTCGCCTGTCCAAACGCCCGCCCCGCGAAAGGCCCGGCCGCCACCAGCAGTGCTGCAACTGCCGTCCCGGAAACGGCAACACGCCACACGCGTTTCCACATCATCCCGATGCCCTGCATTTTGTAGCCTCCCAAAAAGAAAATCTGCTCTTTCGCATGACCCCGGCGCGCCTTAGGCGCATCTCGGCAAAGAGCCAGCCTGTTTCCGGAGCGAACGTTATTCCTCTCCAGAAATGATTGTCAAGTAGCCTTACAGATTTCCTCCTCCCCATCCCGGCCTTGTCATCCCGACCGGAGCCATCGCTCGCAAGAGCGATAGGCGGAGTGAGAGATCCGCTTCCCCGAGCCGCCCCGCAAAGGCCCAGTCCCAGCCGTTTTAGTAAACGTTAACTTTGCTACCGATTGCGCTTCAAAACCGTCTCCAAAACCACATTTTGAAGACACGAATTTCCGTCTCCTCGCGCCTGCCCCGAGGCGGCTGTGGCAGCATAAGGAGCGTGACGCTCGAACCCATCGTCAATCAGCGCTTGTATCAGCAGGTCGCGGACAGCATCCGCAAACAGATTCAAAGCGGCGCTATGCCCTCCGGATCGCGCCTCCCCTCGGAGAAGGTTTTAGCTCAGCAACTCGGAGTCAGCCGCCCTACCGTGCGCGAAGCCATGATCGCGCTCGAGATCGCAGGCTTGGTCGAAATCCGCACCGGCTCCGGCTCCTACGTGCGCCATCGCGATCTCATTGCCGCCCCTTCGATCGACACCGGTCCCGGACCCATCGAGCTGCTCAATGCGCGCATCCTCATTGAAGGCGAGATCGCTGCGGAAGCCGCGCAGCGCGCCACTTCCGAGGATCTGGCAGAGATTGCCGGCACGCTCGACGAGATGCAGTCGATCATCGCGCGCGGCGAGCACAGCCGCAACGCCGATCAGAGTTTTCACGTCAGCATCGCACGCGCTTCCGGCAACGATGTGCTGGCTTCCATCGTCGGCGAACTATGGGCCGGCATGTTCTCGCCGCTCTTCCACCAGTTCAGCGAGCGCACCCGCCTGGTGCGACGCCAGGATGCCGCGCTCAACGAGCACCGCGCCATCTTCGCGGCGCTCCGCACCCGCGATGCGCTCGGCGCGCGCGCCGCCATGCGCCAACACCTCATGCAGGTGCAGGCAGTGCTAGCCGACGCCGAGCTCTCCAAGGACTAAGCAGTGTCTCCGCCACCTGCATCCAAAACCACCATGCACAACACCCCTCCCCTAATTTCCAAACACATCTTTGGAGCGCACCTTGTATCTGAAATCGGCCTTGCCAGTACACTCTGGGAGGCATTTGGCGCTATTCGCAGGCCCTTCTGAAGATGGAGTGCAGATACTCGCTGGGCCAGGTTGTCAGACACATTTGGGCCTCTTCAGTGCGTTAAGGTGAACGGAATGCCTCTGCTTCATCCAGACCGACTCTTCCCTGCCAACCCCGAGGTCCGCGAAATCGCGCGCCGTATCTTCTCCGAAATTCGCGACTTGCCGATCCTGAGCCCGCATGGCCATACCGATCCGCGATGGTTCGCCGACGATACGGCCTTCCCCGATCCCACGGCGCTCTTTCTGCTGCCTGACCATTACATCCTGCGGATGCTCTACAGCCAGGGAATCGCAATGCAGACTCTGCGCGACGGGGCCGACCCAAACAAAGCGCAGGAGGTGTGGCGCCTCTTTGCCGCTCACTATCACCTGTTTCGCGGCACCCCCACCCGCCTCTGGCTGGACTATGTTTTTCAGGAACTCTTCGGCCTCGATGTCCGCCTCAGCAAGGAGACCGCCGACCTCTACTGGGAGAGGATCTCGGAGCGCCTGGCGACCACGGAATTTCGACCGCGGGCTCTTTATGAACACTTCCGCATCGAGGTGATCGCGACCACCGATAGCGCGCTCGACAACCTCGAGGCACACGCCGCAATTCGCGACTCCGGGTGGAAAGGCCGCGTGATCCCGACTTTTCGTCCGGATGCGGTAGTTGACCCGGAGTTCGCCGGATTCCGCAGAAATCTCGAGACGCTGGGGAGTCTAACGGGCGAGGATATTTCGACCTGGAAGGGCTATCTCGCTGCGCTGATCGCGCGGCGGCACTTCTTCAAACAGCAGGGCGCGACTGCAACCGACCACGGCCACCCGACAGCAGCGACGGTCAATCTTTCCAGGACCGAGGCGGAGGCGCTGTTTCGGCGCGTGACACGAACCAATGAACCTACTCCCGCCGATGCGGAACTCTTCCGCGCACAGATGCTGTGCGAAATGGCGCGGATGAGCGTGGAAGACGGCCTTGTGATGCAGTTGCATGTGGGCAGCCTGCGCAACTACAACCCGGTGCTGCTGGCGAAGTGGGGACGCGACCAGGGCGCGGACATTCCGACGCCAACAAATTATGTCCACGCATTGCATCCGCTGCTGGCGCGCTACGGCAACGAGCGTGAGTTCCGGCTGATCCTGTTCACGCTGGACGAATCGACCTACAGCCGCGAACTGGCGCCGCTCGCAGGCCATTACCCATCGGTAATTCTGGGGCCGCCATGGTGGTTTCTCGACAGTCCCGAAGGCATGATGCGCTTTCGCCAACATGTGACCGAAACCGCGGGCTTTTACAACACCGCCGGCTTCAATGACGACACGCGCGCCTTCCTCTCGATACCCGGCCGGCACGATGTGGCGCGGCGCACGGATGCGGCATACCTTGCAACGTTAGTGGCCGATCATCGGTTGGAAGAAGATGAGGCGATGGAAGTAGCGCGTGACCTGACCGGACCGTTGGTACGGCGGGCATACAAGTTGTAGAAGCTGCGCCAGTCAGGCAGCTCGTCTCTCGCGACGGGCTCGTGCGCTGCTCCAGTCCGTCAAGCCGACGACGGAAGCTTCGGCGAGTGAGTTAACGTCGAAGATTTTCGCCGCTTTCGTTCCGTGGA
>DASUWP010000269.1:0-5483 GCA_036378335.1 Acidobacteriaceae bacterium
GATGAGTGCCTCTTCCGGAGAAAGCGGGCGGTTCGCTTCGATAAAGGCGTCGCGGATGGCTTGTTTCTGGCGTGTGTTGCGTGGGACCGGTTGCGGCATGGCGGCTGTTGATAGCGATCTTTCAGTTGCATCTCCAGTGTACGGGATTGCGCGGCGGCCGCTTGTTGTACAAAGGAGGCGCCATGCGAATGCTTTTCATGTGCCTGCTGCTCTCGTCCTGTGCCGCGGCTGCGCAATCGCAGCCAACGAATCCGGCTGGTTCGTCCTCTGATGCTGCCAGACGCGCACAACTGTTGCACCGCGGCGTCAACGCCAGCATGTGGTTCGCCCAGGCAAGTGACTACTCGCCCGCGCGGCTGCGCAGCTACACAAACGCCGATGACATCGCGCTGATGCGTGCGATGGGCTTCGATCATGTGCGGCTCAGCATCGACGGCGACGAGCTTCTCCGCGGCGCTCCAACAGGCGGCCTCAATGGAGCCTTTGTCGCCGAGCTCGACGCCGCAATAAACACGATGCTGAAAGATGACTTGCGCGTCATCGTCGATGTGCATCCTTCCGATGAATTCAAGGACCAGCTTCGTGCGGACGATGCCGCCGTCACTCGATTCTGTGCCCTGTGGAGCGCGCTCGCCGGCCGTTACGCGCAGACGGATCCGGAGGGCGTTTTCTTCGAAGTGCTGAACGAACCGGAGTTCGACAATGCGCAGCAATGGGCCGCCGTCCAGACGCGAGCCATCGCTGCGATCCGCCAGGCGGCGCCGCATCACACCATCATTGCGACCGCCCAGCACTACTCCGGCCTCACCGATCTGCTCACCCTTGAACCCGTCGCCGATCCGAATGTCATCTACACGTTCCATGATTACGAGCCCTTCCCGTTCACGCATCAGGGCGCGACCTGGACGATGGCTGAGGTGCGGCCTCTGCGTGGCGTGCCGTATCCGTCATCTCCGGAAAACATCGCGACGGCCATCTCGCAGGAGCCGCAGCTGAGCGGCGAGCACTGGGTCAACAGCTACGGCCTGGATCGCTGGGATGCCGCGCGCATCCGCTCCGAGCTCAGCTTCGCCGGCAAGTGGGCGACGCTGCACCATGTGCCGGTCTATTGTGGTGAGTTCGGTGTGTATCAGCCGTATGCCGATCCGGCAATGCGAGCGGCATGGCTGCGGGACACGCGCACGGCGCTTGAAGAGGAAGGCATCGGCTGGGCGGTATGGGACTATCAAGGCAGCTTCGCGGTGGTGACGAAGACGAACAACAAGGCCGCGCCAATTCCCGCAATCGCCGATGCGCTCGGCCTGCATCCGCAGTAATGGCGGCACCCTAAGCGTGCTCCGCTGAATCAAACATGAATCGAACACCAGATGCATCGCCGGATACGGACAGATTGATACACAAGCAAGGAGAGCAACATCTATGGCGCATACGCCCGAATCGATTGAGAGCCTGAAGCATGCCCCCGGAGTCGCGGGCATGGTCGAACACATCCTTCACCGCTGGAGCCCGCGCGCCTACTCCGACCGCGATGTCCCCGCCGAAGATTTGAAGAAGGGCTTCGAGGCTGCGCGCTGGGCCGCGTCTTCATATAACGAACAGCCCTGGCGCTTCCTGGTCGGGCGCCGCGGCGATGCGACGTATCAGAAAATCCTCGACTCGCTCGTGCCGTTCAATCAGGATTGGGCCAAGAGCGCCCCGGTGCTCATCCTGTCGGTAGCGCGTAAGCACTTCGCACATAACGGGCAACTCAACCGCCATTCCTGGCACGACACCGGCGCGGCGATGGCGAACTTCGGCGTGCAGATCACAGCACTAGGACTGCATTCGCATTCCATGGCCGGCTTCGACCATGAGAAGGCGCAGGCTGCATTCCACATCCCGGACGATTTCGAGACCGTTGCTGTGACCGCAGTTGGCTATCTGGGCGATCCTGAAAGCTTGCCGGAAGGGCCACGCAAGTCGGAACTCGCGCCGCGCCAGCGGAAAGATCTGAAGGAGCTCGTCTTCTCCGAATGGGAGAAGCCCGCCTTCTAAGTAAGGCGCGTCAGCGTGCCGGCTGCGCCTCTTGCAACGAAGCGACAGCCTGTTTCGCCGCAACTATGGTCGCATCGATGACATCTGCCGTGTGTGCTGTGCCGAGAAAGATTGCCTCGAACTGCGAAGGCGGCAGCCAGACACCTGCATCCAGCATGGCGCGATGAAATGCGCCGAAGAGCGCGCAGTCTGATCTCGCCGCCGTTGCGAAGTCAACCACACGCTCGTTGGTGAAGAACCAGGTCCACATCGCGCCGACGCGATTGGTGGTCACCGGAACGCCTGCTTCGGAAAGTGCGCCGGCGACGCCTTGAGCCACTCGGCGACTCGCCTCTTCTATGTTGACGTACACCGCTTCGCGATTCCGCGCCAGATATTCGAGCGTGATGACGCCCGCCGCCATCGCCAGCGGATTGCCGCTGAGTGTGCCGGCCTGATAGACAGGGCCAAGCGGCGCCAGCAGATTCATGATCTCGGCCCGGCCACCGAAGGCTCCGCAAGGCAGACCGCCGCCAATGATCTTGCCCAGGCAGGTAAGGTCCGGAGTGATGCCGTACAACTGCTGCGCGCCGCCATGGGCAACGCGGAAGCCGGTCATCACTTCATCGAAGATCAGGACGGCGCCCTGGCGTTTGCTCAGGTCGCGCAGCGCTTCCAGATATCCGGGCTCCGGCGCCACGCATCCCATGTTGCCGGCAACAGGTTCGAGAATAATGGCGGCGATTTCGTTCGGCCGCGCTGCAAATGCTGCCTCCACTGCAGCAACATCGTTGTACGGCAGCGCGAGGGTGAAGTGCGCGATCTCTTCCGGAACTCCCGCCGATCCGGGAATACCAAACGTGGCCACGCCCGAGCCCGCTTTCACCAGCAGCCCGTCTGCGTGACCGTGGTAGCAGCCCTCGAACTTGATGATGAACTTGCGATTCGTGAACGCGCGCGCCAGACGGATCGCCGACATCGTAGCTTCGGTGCCCGAGGAGACGAAGCGCAGCTTCTCTATCGACGGCACGGCCCGCGTGACCAGCTCTGCCAGATCGGCCTCACTCGCCGTGGACGCGCCAAAGCTGGCGGAATGCGCTGCCGCTCGTTGGATGGCCTCCACCACTGGCGGAAAGGCATGGCCCAGGATCATCGGCCCCCAGGAGCCGAAGTAGTCGATATAGCGGTTGCCGTCAGCGTCCCACAGATAGGCGCCCTCAGCACGCGTGAGAAACGGCGGATCGCCTCCCACGGCGCGAAAAGCGCGAACCGGAGAATCCACTCCGCCGGGTAAGAAACGTTCGGCACGCTGCTGCAACTGGCGCGATCGATCAAGAGTCCGCATCCTTTCAGTGTACTGGGCTCTCGTGGCGCGCGAACGCTCCCTTTAACACGCTAGCTGCCCTCAGTGGGGCGGTGACTGCAGAAGGGCGTCGAAGATCCGAATCGCAATCTTCTTCACTACATGATCATCAAAAACCGCCGGAAGGAATTTCGCCTCAACGGCGAGGGCAGAGAGCAGGGGCTGGAGCGTCCGAGCCGCCACCGAACGGCTCAGATCGTCCTTTCCCTTGCCTGCAGGCCCGAGGATTTGAGTCAGCGCTTTCTCCCGATCACCTGGCATGACCTCTTCGAAGTAACGCTGAAGCCGCTCTTTGGCTTCTGGATGGCGAATGGCGAAGAGCTTGAACTCCAAAAAGAGGAGAGACCATGCCTGATCGTCGGCCAAGGTAAGACAGAACCGCCGAAAAGCGGCAAGGTTCTCGTCTATGCTTCTTGATTGAGCAAGCATCTCTTCCATCTGCGCTCTGTACCGCGTCGTGTGCTGTTTGATCAGGGCGAGAAAGATATCTTCCTTGCTTTTAAAGTGAGCGTAGATCGCGCCTTTCGTGCGACCGGCAAGTGTGGCAACTTCGCCTAACTCCGCTCCTTCGTATCCGTCGCGTACGAAGATTTTCTCGGCAGCCTTCAACAAGAGCTCTCGCGTCTCTTTGGTCCGGAGCTCGTGTTTATTGATCTTTTTTTCCGTCATCTTCGTTCTTATCCTAAGTCAAGCTCTGTCTGGAAATTGGATTTGGCCTTGCAGCCTTGGCGCGCGATGAGGTCAGTTCGCGAACTTCCTCCCGCAATAACTCATTGCAAAAAAGCAGCTCGCAGACAGTCTGCTGGAGTCTCGCGATTTGCTGATTTAAGGCAACGCCGGAACTGCCGTCCTCAAAGCCATCCTGTATCAATGACCGCATTCTTTGTCTCGTCCTGGTGATTAGCTTGTGTGTGGGCAATACTCTTTCACCGATGTTGTTGTGGGCGGCATTGCTCTCGGCTATCACTGGCGAGGAATGCCTGTTGCGCTCGCCATATTGATGGCGCGGGACTTTTTCAGCGCGATGGAGTACTGCTTGGCAATTTTGTCTGCGACATTGGCTGCAACGTTCGTGCTTTCTGACTCGCCACGCACGGTCGCCTTTACCTGCTCCTGCAGGATTGCCTTTCCGGATGCATCCGTGATGCTGGTGTCGAACGTCATCTGCGTTGTGCTCGCGAAGAAACCAACTGGACCCATCATGGCGCGCTTCACCTGACTGCCCTGCTTGAACCCGCTGATTGAGAACTGCATGGTGTATTGAGCGCATCCTTGTTGGGTTTTCGCGCCCTCGCGGTACACATGACCCGCTCCTTTTACCTGACCGAGGCGATCGAGGAGATGTTCATAGACGAGCGCGCGATACGCGGCGGGTACCTGCGCCTGATCCCAACTGGGCGCCGCGACGAGGATGCTACGCGGATTCACAAAGCTATCCTGGCAAGAGTTGACGAGCGGTTCGCGGGGAACAACTGGCATTTGGGAAAAGCTATGCAGCGCGCTCTCTGCTTCGTCGGCTGGAAGAAAAAAGACAGCTCCGTGATATCCGCCTCTGCTGTCGCTGAATTCCACGGTCAGCATACCGACCCGGTGATGCATGAATGCCGCGGCCGCCAATCCACCGCCGTTTGGGATGGCCATCCTCAAGAGCCGTCCCTTCACACCCCAGAGTTCCACCCGCTGGTTGCCGGCGCTGACAGCAATGACAGACTGGCGCGGGATCATTCCGCTGCCCGATTTCCCGGCGAAGCTAAGGCCGCTGGAATATATGGCTAACGATCCCCTCTCATTCGGTCTCACGTCAGGAAGACCATAGACATGCTGGACTTCACGAGAGGTCCATTCCACGCTCTGGGACTGATCGCCGTTGGCTTCAACGCTCTGATGCCTTGGGGCGGCCTGCGCCGGATGCGTAACGAACAGAAGCGTATGAAAAACAAAGAGCAATGTAGCGCCGGTCAATCGAGTCATCGCGATCCTCAAAATAAAATACGTACTGGTAGGTATATAAAATAAGAGACCGAAAATTGCAAACTAAAAGCGCTGCGCCTTTCGTTGAGCAGTGACTCCTGGGGGGTCTCGGGAAAGATCTTTAGGATCGCATCCG
>DASUWP010000270.1:0-3274 GCA_036378335.1 Acidobacteriaceae bacterium
TGGACGGCGATCTCGCCGCGAAGAAGGCGGAGCGGATAGTCGGAGACGGGGCACAGCAATTGGCTTGGCCTGCGACGTTGCCGAGGAAGCGCAGGTGGCGGCGATGGTCGATCGCGCGGTCGCAAAGTACGGGCGGCTCGACATGGCGTTCAACAACGCCGGCATCCAAGTGCCGCCATCGGACGCCGCCGAGGAGCCGATCGAGCATTTCGAGCGCGTCACCGCGGTAAACCAGCGGGGGGTCTGGGCCTGCATGAAGCACGAGCTGCGCGTGATGCGCGATCAAGGGTGCGGGGCGATCGTCAATTGCTCTTCTTTGGGCGGTCTCGTCGGCCTCCCGCAACGCGCGGCTTATCACGGCACCAAACACGCAGTGCTCGGAATGACCAAGAGCGCGGGTGTCGAATATGCCCCTCGCGGCATCCGCATCAACGCGGTCTGCCCCGGCACAATCGACACGCCGATGGTCGCCGACATGCTCACAGGCCAAGCCGACGCGATGGCCGAAATCTTGAAGCACCAGCCAATCGGGCGGCTCGGCCGGGCCGAGGAGGTCGCGGCCGCCGTGTTGTGGCTCTGTAGTCCGGCCGCGAGTTTCGTCATCGGCGTAGGCCTGCCGGTGGATGGCGGCTTCACCGCCCACTGAGAATCAACCCATCGGCACGGTGATCGGTCTGAGCCGCGCCGCCGTGAACAAAGGACCGTTAATGGGATGGTCCGGCCGTGCTCCTGCCCCGCCAGCCACGAATCTGGCAAGGGGCGCCAAAGACAAGGAGCACCCCATGTCCCACAATCTCAACAGCACGATCACCGTAATCGGTATCGATATCGGCAAGAACTCGTTCCACGTCGTCGGTTTGGATGGACGCGGCGGCATTGTGCTGCGGCAGAAGTGGTCGCGTAGCCAGGTCGAGGCGCGTTTGGCCAACATGCCGCCGTGTCTGATTGGCATGGAGGCCTGCGTCGGAGCGCATCATCTCAGTCGCAAGCTGAAGGCGCTTGGTCACGATGCGCGGCTGATGCCGGCGAAGTATGTGCGTCCCTATTCGAAGGGACAGAAGAACGACTTTCGTGATGCAGAGGCCATCGCTGAGGCGGTCCAGCGTCCCACTATGAAGTTCGTCGCGACGAAGACCGCCGATCAGCTCGACCTACAGGCCTTGCATCGCGTGCGTGAGCGGCTCGTCAGCCAGCGCACCGGCGTCATCAATCAAATCCGCGCGTTTCTGCTGGAGCGAGGCATTGCGGTTCGGCAAGGCCATCATTTCTTGCGCGCAGAGCTGCCTCGCATCCTGGCTGCGCCGACCAATGTACTGTCACCTCTCATGATACGAGTCATCGAGGAACTGGCCCTGGACTGGCGCCGGCTCGATGAGCGCATCGCAGGCCTATCGGAGGAGATCGAGGAGCTGGCCAAGGAGGACGCCGGGTGCGAACGGCTGATGAGTATTCCCGGAATCGGGCCGATCATCTCCAGCGCCATGGTTGCCGCGATCGGCACTGGCGATTGCTTCTCAAAGGGGCGCGACTTTGCCGCATGGCTTGGGCTCGTCCCGAGGCAATTCTCGACCGGCGACCGCACCATCCTTGGCAAGATATCGAAGAGGGGCAATCGTTATCTACGCACTCTATTTGTGCAGGCGGCGTGGGTCGTCCTTGTGAAGGTGAAGCCGAACAGATGGGAGGGCCACGGGCTTAAGCATTGGATCGAAGCCGCCAAGAAGCGATTGCACCGCAACGTGCTGGCGATCGCGCTTGCCAATAAGCTCGCGCGTGTCGCCTGGAGCGTGCTGGCTCGTGGTCGCGCCTTCGAAGCCAGCAAGCTTCAAGCCGCCTGATCATTCACGAGAGTTACCTACCCGCCGAGGTCTGCGAGAGGATGAGACGAGATGGAGGTTCGGTCTTCCCGGCGCTTGCGAACACTGGTGACCCAAATGGCCCTGCTGAGGCCTGTCCGCTAACGAGATCGCACGCGCGCTGATATCCATGATGGCCTGGAGCGCGACGCTCCAATCGAAGGTCGGATACATTGATGCAAGACCGCCCACCGCCGGATCCTCGAATCTTCTTGCTACGCACGGCCGGACCATACATTGGGTCAAACCGAGAAAAGCTCGAGCCGAGCATTTCACGTCTGCATCTGTCTCGAGAGCGGACCCTGAGCCCGATAGCCGCTGTATTGGTGCGTCGCGCCAGCATGGCGCTGCCTGACCCATTGACGAAATCGATGCGACATCGGCGCGAAAGCATTGACAATCTGTTTGCAAAACCGATGAGTAATTCCCGGCGAGCCGCAAGCTCTGCCGGGCTGTTTGATATTGTGAATCAGATCAAGAACACCACCCACCCGGTACGTCACGGGCGAGAACCTTGAATAGCGCCGACCGTCGTCCGGTAACCAAGTGCAGGGACGGGCGGCTTGGCTTCGCTCGCCGATGTTCGTTCGCAAGCCGTCACCTGGGCGGGGAGACGTCACCTATGTGGGAATGTCATCTATGCGGTGCCACACGCACAGCGTCGTTCCGCGGCGCATTTGCATGTTGGCGCTGCCGACCTCAAACGAGAGCCCGGGAACCATAACCACAAGTCTTTCGGATCAAAGTCACGGATGGATTCCGGGCTCCTGCGCAAAGACCTCGCGGACCTTCGCTTCGGCCCGGGATGACCCGCCGCGAGTCGCGAACACGCCGTCATCTATGCGTGCGCTGTCATCTATGGCCGGTTTGGCATGCATGGATTGGAAGCACCCGGTGGCCCACGGCCTCGCCGCTGCAGCACCGTGGCGAATTGCAAACAGCGCACGCTTGGATAGATCCGTCATCTATGTCGAGGTCCGTCACCTATGGCGAATATCAAGGACTTAGCCAAACACTGAGCGTGAGAATTCGTCACCTATGGGGGAGCGTCTCAGCGGCTGCGAAAGCAGATTCCGTGTGCGATGTGCGATCTCATCTCTGCACGGTCACGTCATCTATGCGAGTGGTGTCATCTATGACGTGACCACCCCGTGAGGCGTGGGCGCGGATTGTAGAAATCATGTCACCTATGGGGAATCTGTCACCTATGGCGAAAATCAACGACTTACGTCCCTCCCCTACATCCTAAACACGCCCCACCGCGTCTCCGGGATCGGCGCGTTGAGTGCGGCCGCGAACGCCAGCGCCAGCACCCGGCGGGTTTCCTGCGGCGCAATGATGCCGTCGTCCCAGAGCCGGGCGGTCGCGTAATACGGATTGCCTTCCGCTTCGTACTGCTCGCGGATCGGTTGTTTGAA
>DASUWP010000271.1:0-15806 GCA_036378335.1 Acidobacteriaceae bacterium
ATCGTGTTCGGCACATCCTTAGCGACCTGCGGACGGGGATCGTAATACCCGATCGCGATGATGTCTGTCCCGGTGACCGCAGTGATGCGCAGCGACCCCCTTACCGTGCCGATCATGACCTGGAGTTGCGCCGGAGGAAAGGCATCCATGCCCGCATCCGGAGGTAGATGATCAAAGGCATTCGGAAACGGTCCGCGATGCTGCTGCGCCAATTCCCGGATCGCATAAAACACCACGACGTTGCTCTGCATACGCGCGACTTCCGTTGGTATGCGGACATCCTCCGAGGAGAGGCTCTCCTGGATCAGGTCGCTAAGACCCATGTTGGTCTGCGAAGGATTGAGATCAATCGTGGCGGTGCCTTCATACAGCGGCACACGGGTCTTCGAATACACATAGCCCAGAAGGATGGCGACAAGCAGGCAAGCAAGAACCAGCCACTTCCATTTGAACAGGATGCGACCGATTTCGGAGAGTGAGAGCCCCTCCTTGGCGCCGCCTGCCGCCAGCGGACCCTCTGCCTCTACTGTGATCGGCGCTACGTGATGCGAGGCATCCACCATTTGCGGCGTCTCTCCGGCGTCCCTTCAACTCTTCGCCGGGCGCACCCGGTTTCTTGCACTGCAGCGGGCCCGTATCGCCCCCGGCACGCCAGGCAAACTCGTGGAATGCGAGTACGGGAATGACTGCGGGCTTAGATCATTTCTGCGACAGGTGTAAACCGGTGATGTTCTCTGAGCTTCCGGTGAAGAAAGATCACTCCGAGAGGCGCTCGCGGATGACACACATAGCCAAAAATGCTCTAGCAGTGCCTCCGATACTACCTCAGTAACCGGGGCAGTCCCAAGAGAGTTCTTGCACCACGAAAGGGGCATAGCATCCACCCATCAGCATCAATCGCGGGAGCCGCTTTCAAGCGCCGCCTGCTCGCGCAGCTCGCGAGTCTTCAGCACGATCATGTACTCGTAGATGGCCTGGAGGCGTGCATATGTTAGCCCGGGCCGCCCATCCAGGAAGGCGCGCCGCGCAAACACCATGTAGAGCCACTTCAATAGCGGCCTGCCTGGCATGCGGTAGAAGAACGCTTTTTGATGCAGGCGCCTCTCGTGAAAGTCTCTTCCGGTCAGTGCCGTGCGGAGTGACGGGTTCTGCAATCCGCCTCCGTCGACGATCAGCCGCGCCTCCATGCTGGAATACAGATCGTGCTTACGCAGCCAATGGCTCATACCCTTTGAGAAGGGATAGTGATCGAGGGCGGAATCGAGTTCGCCAACATTCCCCGCGATTTCCAGCACCTCGTTGATCTCTCGCGTGTAGTGGGCCAGTTCGGGACGGACCAGGCGAACGTACCAGGGAGAAATCTGCGCGTGACGAAGCCAACGGTTCTGGAAGTAGTCGCGGCGGCGTATACGATACGCGGCGATATCAGGATCATTGGTAGCTACCACCCGCTGCACCTCGTCGGCCAACGCCGGCGTGCAGCGCTCATCCGCATCCATCAGCAATACCCACGGATGGCGAAAACGGGTCTGATTCAACGCGGCATTGCGATGCGCGGCATAGTTGTCGAAGACCCGCTGGGACACCTTGGCCCCCAGCCCCTCCGCGATCGAGACAGTCGCGTCCGTACTGAAGGAATCGAAGACATGCACATCGTCCGACCAGGATACGGAAGCGAGCGCGCCCGGCAGGTCCTGCTCCTCGTTGAGCGTCGGGATGAGAACCGAAGCGCGCTTCAAATCGATTCCTCCTGTGCGGCAACCGCGTAGAAGCCGGGCACACACCAGGACAGCGCTTCTCGCAGACCGGCCACGTCCTGCTCGAAACTGAATTGATCGATGCGCCTCCGCGCCGCGGCGCCCATTTTCGCCGCCAGCCCCGGCGTGCCGAGCACACGCTGCAGCGCTTCAGCAAGCGCGGAAACGTTGCCTGCAGGAAAGACCGCGCCCGTTTCTCCCTCCCGCACCAGATCCTCCTGGCATCCCACATCCTCCGAGACCACGACCGCCCTGCCGGCGTTCATTGCTTCATTCACCACCAGGCCCCATGGCTCATGCCTGGATGGCAGCACAAAGACGTCGCACAGATCGAAGAATCGAGGCAGCTCCGTCTGATTGCGGAAGCCGAGAAAACGCACATCGGGATCGCCATTTGCCTGGCGCTCCAGATTTTCTCTCTCCTCGCCGTCGCCGACGATCAATAGACAGGGCCGCGGCTGGGCCAGGAACCTGTGCGCCGCCACCAGGTCCGCGCAGCGCTTGCGCTCCTGCAGCTTCGAAGCAAACAGGATCACAGCGCGTCCGGGTTCAAGTCTCAGCTCCGTACGCAGTGCATCGCGGCTGCGGGCAACCTCGCTCGCGCGGCGCTGAAAGAACGCGTTGTCCACGGCATAGGGCATCCGGAAGATCGGCATTTCCTCTCCCAGGTAGCGCCGCCAGTAGCGGGAATTCGCCTCTCCAATGGCCAATACCGCACTCACCTGGGGACGCAGTCCGCAAAAGAAGAGATCTTTCGCCAGAAGCTTCGCGCGGTCGCGGGCACGGTCATGCAGCGTCGACTCGGCCCGAAGCAGTAAAGGGATGCGGAGCATGGAGGCACTGGCAATCACCCGCAGGCTATTTGCGGTGCTGTAGCCATGGCTCCACACAGTATCGAAATGTCCGTGTTCCAGCGCGTTGAATATGCCGTGATTCAGTGGCCTCGCAAATCCGGGCTCTTTGCCGGCATCCCGCCAGCGCGGCAGAAACGACGAGCGGTATCCCTCGAGGAGCGGGACATCCCATTCGACCTTTACCCCAAACCCTTCGTCCACATAGCCGCGGACCGTATGGTCGCTCGAGAAGAAGACTTCAAGCTCGATGTCGGGCTCCCGGGCAATCCGTCGCAACAGCGGCGCCTGGTACTGGATGGGATGGCTGACGAAGTAGGCCAGACGCAGTGGTCTTCCCCGTGTGAACATACGTTTCTTTCTGCGAAACTGCCGGCCGTCCTCGTACGTCATCAGTTGCTGACCGGACCGAAGCCGATCCTACCATCCGTCTTCGAGCCCCTGTCCTACACACTTTGTGTGCTAGGCCTGCGCCAGGATTGTGGTTTCATCGTATCTTGACATGGGCACCCACGGTCTCGGATTCACAAGGCACCTATTGCTATAGAATGCAGGCACTAACGTGACTGATCAGTTTGAAAATCCCCCCTCTGACGGCGGCTTCCACCTCTCGCAGGTCGACGAGCCGACCAACTATGGCCGCCTCGCCGTACGCATTGTCATCGCGCTGGTCATTTCCTCGCTCGCCATCCTGATCTGGATTCAATTCGGACGCAAGACGCCTGTTGCCAGCGGCGACATCGCCCGCCTATCCATCTATCCGGTACAGGCAAAAATCACCGGAGGCAATGCTGGTGCACCCGGCCAGGAAGGTCAGGACGAGATCATCAACCAGTTGCTTGTCTTTGCCCACGTCCGTTTGCACAACCCGAACACCACGCCGATAACGCTTGAGGACGACTGGGCTGTGGTCACCCTGCCGAACGGCGAGACACGCCGCAGTCTGGGAGCAAGCGGTCCCGATTTCGAGAAGGTCTTTCAGGCGTATCCACAGCTCGCGCCGCTGCGCATGGATCCACTGCGCCGCGATATCCAGATTCAGCCTGGCCAGTCCGTCGATGGCTTGATGGTATTCAGTTATCCGATCTCGCGAGAGCAATGGGACGCCCGCAAGTCGATGCAGGTGACCGTCTCCTTCAACGGCGCGAAAGACATTACACTGGCCGCTCCGCCAAGCTAGAGACCTTTCCGACCGAAGCCGCAGCGAAGAGGAAGCTGGTCTACTGCATGGGGCGCAGATAGCCGTACACCTGCTGATTGTCGATGTGCAACACCACGAGTGTGTATTCGCGGTGGGCCGCGCTATCGCTCAGTGTCAGGGGACTGTTGACCTGCCCCGTCACCTGGTAGTGTTTCCCACCCTCGTCCACAACCAGCGCATATGTCCCGCGCCTCGGATCCGGATGCCGCACAGACACTCCCAAGCCCGGCGTCACTTTGGCAACCCTGCTCTCATCCGCGTGGAATTCACGAAGCGGCACTGGGCTATGGCGCTGCAATCCTTGCACTGCTTCGATGTTCTGCGCCAGCGGGCTCGCATAGGAGCCGTCAGCCGCCGTGTTGTACGAGGTTGCCGGGGCGGGTGATGCAGCAGGAGGAAGTGTCGCGCCTCGGCCTATGTTCCGCTTAGCCGGTTGCGATACGCCAGTTTGCGATCCAGAGGACTGCGGCATAGTTTGCGGTGCGGACGCTCTCGCAGAAGAGGGCACCGAAACAGGCGGCACGTAGTTCGGCGGGGTAGCCCCCCCTGTCTGGGGTGAAGTCGTTTGTCCGGAAGTTGTCCCAGAAGAGGTGGGCGCCGCCGGATTGGAGACTCCCGCGTTCGGCACCGGCTGGCTCGCCGCTGCATTGGCAGCCACGTTCTGCGGCTGGAAGTTCGTCGGATACGGCGGAACCAGCTCCGGTCTATATGCGGCCTCGACCGGCCGATTGCGCGAGCCGGTTGTCTGTCGTGGCATACGGCCGGCCTGCCCCACTGGTGGCGGAGTCGAAACGCCCTGCCGGTTCCCTGCTCCCCGGCTCTCCGCTGCCTGACTCACGGGCTCACGGTTGCTCTGCTTTTCGACCGTCGTACCGCCCGCGCCATTGTCGGTTGTGGGCTGCGACTCAGCCTCTGCCGTCTGAGGTGTTGCGGCTGGCGTCGTGGCCGCTTGTGGGCTTTGCTGCGGGGAAGAAGGCCCGCCGTTGGCGTCCTTCTGAGTATCCGCCGGCGCATGCGGGATGTCGGCATTACCGTCCAGCGCGCTGGCAGTCTTCTGATCCACGTTCATCTGCGCCAGGGTGTCCGCCAGCTTGTGGTTCTGCTCCTGCAGCGCGTTCATCGCCGCATCCTGCTGGCGCACCCGGTCCCGCAGCGAGCCGCTCCACAGCAGCGCTCCCACCGCGAGGATCGCCGCAATGCCAGGAACCGCCAGCGTCAGGAAGGGAAAATGATGTTCGCTTTCCTGACGCATTCTGGGCCGGATCCATGACTGGTCATCTTGCTGCAGCATCGACTCGAAATTGAGCCGGCCGCCGCGCCCAGGCTCCAGCCGGCGAAGGTCATGGAACTCCGCCCAGCGTGCGGCAGCAGCGCTCTCCACCTCTCTGGCGCGGGAGGCCGCCGATGCGGCGGCTTGGTCTGCACCCCGGGCAGAATCGCCTGCATGTCCAGCAGGGTTGCCTGCCTGTCGGACGGGATCGGCTGTTTGCCGGACAGGATCGTCGGTTCGCGCGCCACCGTTACGCTCCGGCTCGCTCTGCCGTGGCTGCGGTGCCGGTGGGGTAGCAGCAGGACCGGAGGCCACCTTTTGCGGCTCGTTCCGCGGCGGCGGAGGTGGCGCTGGTGCAACAGCAGGGCCTGAGTCGACGCTTTGCGGCTCGATCCAGTGCCGTTCCACCGGATACGGCTCAGGCCGCGGCGCGTTTGTTTCCGCAAGCGCAGGGGCTGCCGAACGATCTGCTGGTCTTGCCGGAGGCACCCTTTGTGGCGTCTCGGCAACATCCGCCTCCTCCGGTGGTACCGGTAGACGCGCGCCCAGTTGTCGCATTCAGACAAGCCCTCCGCTTCTTCAATTGTCTGGATAGTTATCCAGTTAGAATCTCGCTCCGGCGCCCAAGATGCCCTCCAGTTAGCCAATCCTGCAAGGGAAGCAAAGGGCCGTCGAAACTATGATTTCAACACGATTGATTACTCAAAGATTACCTCACTGGGCCCACTACAATCGAATCATGCAGGGACATGTCGCCATCGCCGGAGGGGGAGTTATCGGCCTAGCCTGTTCGCTGGTTCTGCGGCGCCGGGGCCTGCAGGTCACTGTGTTGGAAGCAGGCGCGGCCATGAAGGAGGCCTCGTGGGCCGCCGGCGGTATGCTCGCCGTCGAAGATCCCGAGAATCCTCCCGCGCTCCTTCCCCTTTCCCGCTACAGCCGCAGCCTCTATGAGGGATTCCTGGAGGAGATTAGGGCGCTCTCCGGACACCCCGTTCCCTTCCGCACCCGCGAGACCGTACAGCTTCTGAAGGGCGCGCATGAATTTACGTCCGGAACATCTTTATCGCACGAGGAGGCACAACGCCTCGTGCCTGGCCTCATCTCGACGGCACCGGCCCGTCTCGTCGAAGAAGCGAGCCTCGATCCTCGCGACCTGTGTGCTGCTCTTCCGCTTGCTGTGCGCGCCGCGGGTGTAGTGCTTCGTGAACATGAGCCTGTTCTGTCGGTCCGGGCAGAAAGCGACAATGTACTTCTGACGACGGAACGCGGTACTGTACGCGCCGACGTCTTCGTCAACTGCTGCGGCGCGTGGGCTGGTGCACTGGAACCAGCTTCCGGGGTCGCTCCATCCAAGGGTCAGATGCTCGTGATCGCGCAGCCGCTATGCCCACGTCTCACCCGGGTACTCCGCTCGCCGGATGTATACCTGATTCCCCGCGGGGATCATCGCATCGTCATCGGCGCCACGGTGGAAGATGCCGGCTATTCGAAGCAGGTAGAGCCGGATGCATTAGCGACTCTGCGCAAGCGTGCCGCAGCCGTGTGGTCACCGGCCATGGATGCGCCGTACGTCGAAAGCTGGGCCGGCCTTCGTCCCGCCTCCCCCGATGGCCTGCCGCTGATTGGCCGCGACCAGGACAGCGGCGCAATGCAATTTTTGGCAACCGGCCATTTCCGCAACGGCATCCTGCTCGCTCCCGGAACAGCACGTGTCATTGCAGACCTGATTTGCGCAGACCTGATTTGCGGCGATACACCGGAGATCGACCTCGCGCCATTTTCCCCGCATCGCGCGTCTATCTCTGCATCATGTGACAAGCACTTTGCGGCTGCGCTATAACGGTAAGTTCTGCAGTTGGGCGGCAACCTGTCATGTCCGGCGCTGAGCATCACAACAATAGGAAACGCCGCAATCGACGGCGAAGGAGATTTACGGATGGCGACTGCTGTTGCTGCGAAAGGCCTGGAGGGCATTGTAGCCACCACCTCCAGCATTTGCTGGATTGATGGCGATGCCGGAGTGCTCGCCTACCGCGGCATCGACATCCACAAGCTGGCCGAGCAATCCAACTTTGAAGAGACCGCGTATCTGCTGTGGAATGGGCGGCTGCCCAAAGCGGCCGAGCTCGACGCCTTCCGCAAGGAGTTGGCCAAGGCGCGCGTGCTCGATCCGAAGATTGTCGAAATGCTGCGTACGTTCCCCAAGGATGTCACCCCTATGGAGGTGCTGCGCACCGCCGTTTCCGCACTCAGCTGCTACGACACGGACGAGCGGGACAACTCGCATGATGCGAACATCCGCAAGAGCTTTCGACTCACGTCGCAGATCGCGATGCTGGTCGCGCTTTACGATCGCATCCGCAAAGGCAAGCCGCTGGTGGAAGCCGATCCGTCGCTCTCCCATGCCGGGAATTTCCTGTGGATGCTGAATGGCGAGAAGCCTTCCGATACTGCGACCCGCACCATGGATGTTGCACTGATCCTGCATGCCGATCATGAATTGAACGCTTCCACCTTCGCCGCCCGCGTGATCGCGGCCACACTCTCGGACATTCACTCAGCCATCACCGGCGCGATCGGCGCGCTCAAGGGCCCGCTGCACGGCGGCGCGAATGAGGCCGTCATGCGCATGCTCTTCGCAATAGACAAGAAGGGCGAGGACCCGGTGGAGCACGTCAAGGCCTTGCTGGCCGCGAAGAAGAAGATCTCCGGCTTCGGTCATCGGGTGTATCACACCGAGGACCCTCGCGCGACGCACCTGCGCCGCATGAGCGAGGCGCTGGGCAAATCCGCGAAGAATACAAAGTGGTTCGACATGTCGCGCGCCATTGAGAAGTACATCAACGCGGAGAAGAAGCTGAACGCGAACGTGGACTTCTACTCCGCCTCGACCTACACCACGCTCGGTATCGACATCGATCTGTTCACGCCCATCTTCGCCGTAAGCCGCATAGCGGGTTGGGCTGCGCACGTGATCGAGCAACACGACGACAATCGCCTGATCCGCCCACGCGCTGACTACATAGGCGTGGAGTATCCAGCGGAGTACACGCCGATCGAGAAGCGTTAATCGGCATCCGTGTCATAGACCATCGGGCTCGAAGATGCGATTGCTATTAGCCTTCACCTAATTTCCACGTCGCAGACCTTCGCGTCTCCAGTTGACGAGCGCCTCCTTTCATTTGAAAGGTGCAGCCGAAGCTGCACCTTTGCCTTTTCACTCATACCGTTAATCGCTGGCCCGCTGACTCTGCTTCTGGCTCGCCGGCGGCACAATACCGTTCAAGCGCAGGTATTCCACCATCTGGCCGTAATGGTCCATGGAGTGGGCCAAGCAGAAGCTGGCCGCGCCGGCGCGGGTGAACTTGATGTTCGCTGGTCCGGTACCGATTACGGTGAAGGCATTTTCTGGCGTAATGGTGTCGATGCCCTTCTGCGCATACTCGAACGAATCTTTCAGGGTCTGCACCAGCTCGTCCTTGCCCTTGAGCGCTTTGAGCTTCGCCTCGTCCGGCGCTCCGCTCAGGCCGAAGCCGGAGAAGAAGTAGTAATTTGCCTGGGCAAGATGCTGCACTTCCGCGCCGAAAGTGCGCACACCGGAGAAATTGCCAGTTGTCGGCGCGAAGTCGTACTTATCCGCAGGCATCGCTTCCGCGGCCCCAATGACCTGGCTCGACAGCATCTTGAGCATCTGACCATAGACGACTGACGGCGGCTCTACTTCACCTGTTGCCGTCGCGACCTTCGCCTTGGCTTTTTGCGCGGCGCCCATCTGGGCATGCGCTACTGTCTGCACCATCGTGCCACACATCAATATGGCGGCGGCCATTCCCAACACTCGCATCGTCTTACAGTTCATTCCAAAGCCTCCCGTGCTCTCGGCACGGCCAGAAGCCTAGCAGAACAGGATGAACCCGCGCGATGAGAATGGGTTAGGCCAACTGAGGGCCGCCGCCACAATGCCGGGACGCAGGGACGAACAATACGGTGTGCCGTCGTAAACTGGTAGTCAGCTATGAATCGTGTCTACATGGATGCCAATGCCACCACGCCTCTTGCACCGGAGGTGTTCGCAGCCATGCTTCCATGGTTCACGGAGCAGTTTGGCAATGCCTCCTCTATCCACTTCCACGGCCAGCGGGCCCGCGCCGCCGTGGAGCGCGCCCGCGAACAGGTGGCCGGCCTGCTAGGTTGCCGCGCAGCCGAGGTCATCTTCACCAGTGGCGGCACGGAGAGCGATAACCTTGGGCTCACCGGGGTGGTCAAGCCGGGCGATCACATGATCACCAGCGCCATTGAGCACCATGCCGTGCTCCACACAGCCGAGCGGCTGCGCGAGCGTGGTGTCGAGCTCACGGTTCTACCCGTCAGTGCGTCCGGTGTCGTGGATCCCGCTGACGTGCGCCGCGCCTTGCGCCCGAATACGCAGCTCATCAGCGTGATGATGGCCAACAACGAGGTCGGGACGCGGCAGCCGGTGAACGAGATCGGCGCCATCGCTCAGCAGGCGGATGTGTACTTCCATACCGACGCGGTGCAGGCGGTGGGCAAGATTCCTATCGATGTGACGGCGATCGGCTGCGATCTGCTGACCATCTCCGGGCATAAGTTCCATGGGCCACAGGGTACCGGGGCACTGTATGTACGGCGGGGCACGCATCCCGAGCCGCTGATCTTCGGTGGTCCGCAAGAGTACCAGCGGCGCGCCGGCACGGAGAACCTGGCGGGCATCGTCGGGCTGGGACGTGCCGCAGAGATGGCGCAGGCCTTCGTCATGAGCGATGGTCCGTCTCAGCTCGCCGCGCTTCGCGACCGGCTGGAGCAGGGCGTACTGGCGCGGGTGGACGAGGCCGGTGTCTATGGCGGAGAGGTCCCGAGAGTACCGAATACAACGAACATCTGGTTCGATCATCTGGAAGGCGAAGCGCTGGTAATTGCGCTCGACCTGAAGGGCCTCGCGGTCTCCGGCGGTTCGGCCTGCACATCTGGCGCGATGGATCCTTCGCACGTGATGACAGCGATGGGTGTGCCGTCGGGACGCGCGCGCGCCAGCCTGCGCTTCAGCCTGGACACGAGCGCGACGGAGAAGGACATCGACTTCGCCCTGCAAGTGGTTCCGGCGGCTGTGGCGCACCTGCGGGAGCTTTCACCGTTCTACAAAGCGCCGGTGAAGCTGCCTGCTGCTGCACCTGCCGGAGTCAGAAGCTCGATTTAGCAATACTGGAAACTTTGTGACTGAGACTGTAGCCAATTCGAATCGGGCGAAGCCTGCCGCCGCGCAGCCGCGAGTGATCGCGGTTGCGATGTCCGGGGGCGTGGACTCTTCGACGGTCGCTGCCATCTTGCAGGCCGAGGGCCACACGCTCGTCGGACTCACGCTGCAGCTCTGGAACCAGCGCCGCCTTGCCGGACGCGAGGGCATGCCCGAGGAGGTGCAGGGCCGCTGCTGCTCGGTGGACGATGTCTACGACGCGCGCCGTGTGGCCGAGCGGCTGGAGATCCCTTATTACCTCGTGAACCAGCAGGAGCGCTTCGAGCGCGACGTGGTAAAGCCTTTCGTCGCCGAGTACCTGGCCGGGCGCACACCGATTCCCTGCAGCCTGTGCAATAACCACCTCAAGTTCGACCAGTTGCTGCTGACCGCGCGTCAGATTGGCGCTGATCTGATCGCCACCGGCCATTACGCGCGCAACGAGTACGACGAGGCGAGCGGCCGTTGGCTGCTGAAGCGGCCTGCCGACGCCGGCAAGGACCAGACCTACTTCCTCTTCGGCCTGACGCAGGAGCAGCTTGCTCACACACTGTTTCCGCTCGGCGGCTATACCAAGCCCGAGGTGCGGGAGCAGGCGCGCGCCTACGACCTGGGCATCGCCACCAAGCCAGACTCGCAGGAGATCTGCTTCATTCCCGGCGGTGACTACAAGCGCTTCATCGACGCTTATCTGAACGAGCAGGGCGAGACGATGCCGGATTCGAGCGGCGAACTCGTCACAACCGCCGGCACCATTGCCGGACACCACGAGGGCATCCATCAGTTCACGGTGGGCCAGCGCAAGGGCCTGGGGGTTGCGTCACCATCGCCGCTGTATGTGCTCGCGATCCATCCGGAGAGCCATCGCGTCACCATCGGCAGCGAGGACGATCTGCTCAGCCGCAAGTTGGTCGCTCGCCAGCTCAACTGGATCTCGATTTCCGATCTCGCCGCGCCGATGCGCGTCCGAGTGAAGGTGCGCCACCGGCATGAACCTGCGCTCGCGACCATCGAGAAGACCGGGCCGGACGAGGTGACCGCCACTTTTGACGAGCCGGTGCGCGCTGTGACTCCAGGACAGGCCGCGGTTTTCTACCAGGACGATGTGGTGGTGGGCGGCGGCTGGATTGTCGCCGACGACCATTGAATGGATGCGGTCAGGCTACCCCTCCCCCTCCCGGTCCGGGAGACCCGCTGTAAGTACCTGTCACCATTGAACTTAAAGCCTCTCCCGTCAGCTAAATTCGTCATTCCAGAGAAGATATCGGTAAATTCGTCCAAGCAAAGGACTTAAAACCGGCTGACTGAAAGCGTTCAGCAAAAAGCAAAAGCCCGTGGCAAATATCCGCGGGCTTTTGTACTGATCTATTTCTATTATAGCAATCTGTATCAGGTGAAGTGGCATAATTTTGCGGGTCGTTCCCAGAATGGGAGGTCACCGCAGACTCACCGAATAACATTGACAGACGAATTGGCGGTCTCACTGCGACCTCTCGCAGTTGATTGTGACAAGATCGATTACCTTTCGACACAACCGTGACAGCATCGCTCCAAATAGGTGGGATATATGGCCATGGTAGCCATGTCCCCAAGTAGGTTTTGGAGCCTTGTCTGGAATGAGCATGCCCGGCGGGGGTTGCGATTTCAAGGGAGGAGCTTTATACGAGCAAGTGGATTGCTTCCGGTTAGCCGGTGATACGACCAGAACCCCTCAATGAGTGACTTGGCTACTTACCACGAATCGACTCACGGTGCCGGAGGCGGTTCTGCCCGGACGGCCAATCCCCGGAGCAGCCAGCGACAACCCCAACGACCGCCTCGCGTTGCCCTTGTAGGCCGGATACCCACAAGCCCACATCACTGCGGTTTGGTCCTTGACGCCTTCGAAAAGTTTTAACGACTGACCGTGAGCTGGTGCGCTAATATGGCTGGCCGTGAATATTGTCCTTGTCCATGGAATTCTCGGGTTCCGCCAGAAGTTCGGAGTCGAGTACTTTCGTGGTGTCGCTGAGCATTTCCAAACGCAGGGCTTTGCTGTTCTGGTACCTGAACTTGACCCGACGCGAGGGATCGAGTTCCGCGGCAACCAGCTCTGCGATCAGATCAACAACAGCTTCAATAGCGGACTACTGGATCGCACTCAGAAGACACATATCGTTGCGCATAGCATGGGAGGCTTGGACAGTCGTTACATGCTTTCTCCCGTGAGTGGGAAGCAGCTTGTGGCGCCCGTGAGATCGCTCACGACTATCTCTACCCCGCATCGTGGTTCGCCCATTGCCGACCTTATCGACAAGCCGCTGGATTTACTTCCTTTCCCGCATCTCCCGTTCAGCCCCGCCGGCAACCCGCTGGAGCTTGCACTGAACGCGTCGGGCATATCTTTAGACGGCTTGCGGGACTTGACGACAGCTTCATGTCAGACATTCTCGGCCAGGTACACCAACCGTCCGTTAGTTAATTACTTCTCTGTCGCGGGCTCGGGTCGGATTGGATTCCTCGCGACCGCCTCAGCCTTCCTGTTGTTTCACCAGTACATCTTTGCGAGCACGGGAAAGCCCAACGACGGACTCGTCACGGTGGATTCAGCGAGCTGGGGAACGTTCGATCCTAGAACCTGGCCTGCCGATCACGCCGAAGAGGTCGGATATAACTTGGACAATCTTATCCAGCCTCCCGCATTTCCCTATCTCGCGAACTTCGATCGGATCATCGCAAACGTAGCGGCGCTCTGATAAAAGCGACAGCTCGGCCGCGGTAGGTAAACAGCAGTTCTCTCCACTGCACGCCTGGGGCGCTCCGGTGGAGATGACAATCATGCGGAGTGCGGCGGTATCCCACCCTTCCCCGTTCGCTGCGCTCAGGGTCGGGAGGAAGGGGGTCCTAGTAGGGGTCCTGCTCCACTTTGCGCACGATCACGGTGGCGGCAGTACCGTTGGAATGCGTCCGCTTGCGGCGGAGCGAGCCGAAGCCGGCGCGCAAGCCATCCAGCACACCGCTGAGATGACGAATGGGAGCCGCGATGCCTTCCTGCACCGCCGCAGTCGCGTGGCCAATGCCGTTGAGTGTGCTCGAGACCATGTGGTCGACGCGCGCGGCCTGCTGATGCGTGCGCTCCACCATATCGCTCACCGAGACGGTGATGTGCTGCGCTTCGCTGCGCATGATGTCGCTGACCTCGACCATGTTCGAGGTGATGTGCTTCAGTTTGGGTGAGAGTTCATCGACGAGCTCTCGCGCGGATTTCACCGTTGGGCCAAGGTGCGGCGCGATTTCTGTCTCGTAGTGCTGCAACATCTGATGGAAGCGCTTGCGGGCGTACAGAAGGGTTCCGCCGAGCATCAACAAAACGACGATAAACACCAGCACGCCTACACCGACGATGATGGTGAGTGCCAGCAGTAAGGGGCTGAGTGGATCCTGCATCTGTGCCGCTCCCTTGGTGCGAGAAGTCCAGCGGGGGGCGGGCCGCGCACAGTAAACCGGGGCGACCCGTCATGAAGGTGGCCAGCGAACGCCGGCGTGAACGTTATGTCGTGCGATAGGCCTGCTGGCCCGCTTCCACGGCGTTCGATATGCGGTCGGCGTCCTCGCCGGTGGTGCTCTGGTACGCGCGCTTGCCTTCCTCAACAGCGGTATTCACCTTGTCCACCTGATCGCTGACCGCCTGCCGTCCGCGATCGACATACTGGTTCCACTGCGCGCGTCCACGGTCGACCGCGTCCTTGCCGCGATCGACATATTCATTCAACTGGTCGCGGCCGCGGTCGGCGAAGTCCGTCACCTTATCAGCCGCCTGGCGGGAGCGCTGGCGCACATACTCTGAACCTTCCCGTGCGGAGGAAGCCAGATCTTCCCGTGTCTCAGAACCGGACTTGGGGGCGTACAGCACACCGACAGCGGCGCCGATTCCCAGGCCAACGAGAAACCATCCAAAACCACCTTTATCAGCAGACATATACTCTCTCCTTGCTCCACGATCCTACTCGCAGGTACCGCCTTCCAGCCCTAGCAAAGCGCCCAGACCTGCGCTGTTCTCGTTGTCTAACCTAACTGATAGATGCCCGGCAGGCGGCAACTGCTGCCAAAGCGAACGACTCATCGTCTCACGAATAAAGCATTGGGAGCATTTTCCTGTTGCTGACCTCGCGGGGGGAAATGCTCGATGGCGGTTTCAATTTTCCGTCAATAAGGATCGCGCGTGGTCGGCCAATGGAGCGAACTCGTCAAAAGAGACGGGACATTCGCCCGCCTCGCGTTCAGAATAGAGATGTTCACGGATACCTGCGCAGATAGGCCGGGTCCGTTGGAAAGGATATTGTGATGACTCATTTGCTCACTCGTCGGACGCTGCAGGCCGGACTGCTCACAGGTTCTCTGCTGCTGGCATCAGGCTGCAAGCAACTCTCCCCTAACGCCAATGAAACCCCTCAAGCAGCACCGACACCTGCTGCGGCCCCGGCGCCGGCACCGCGCAGCGATCAAGAGATTGCCAACGATATCCAGAGCCGCATCGACGCCGAATCGGCGTTGAACGGCCAGAACATCAAGGTGAACGTCAACGGAGGAACCGCGACCCTGAACGGCACGGTGAACAATGATGCTGCCCGGGCACTCGCCGCAGCCGACAGCGGCGCCGCGGCGGGAGTGCGTACGGTCATTAACAATTTGACGGTGGCTCCGCAGCAGGCCGCAACGCAACCTCCAGCGCCGAAGCCGGAGCGGCGCCGCCGGCCTGAGCGAAATGCGCCGCCACGAGGCGGAGCGTCAGACCAGGCGATGAATCAAGCATCATCTCCGGCATCGCCGCCACAGCAGGCAGCGCCAGCGGAACCGCCGCCGCCGCCGAAGCCGGCCGCTCCGGTCGTCCGCACGGTTACCGTACAAAGCGGTACTTCCCTGCCCGTCCGCCTGGCGGATTCACTGGACAGCGCCACCACGCAGACAGGACAGATCATTCACGGCACGCTGGCTGCCGATGTAATCGCCGACAACATGGTGGCGATTCCGCGCGGCACATCGGTTACGGGCCGGGTGGTGGACGCGAAGGATGCAGCGCACTTTTCCGGCAGCTCGCTGCTCTCGATCGAGCTGACGCAGGTTCAGTTGAAGGGACAGCCGGTTGCGATAAGCACCTCCGCGTTCAGCCAGCAAGGCAAAGGGCGCGGCAAGAACACAGCGGTGAAGGCAGGCGGCGGGGCGGCGCTGGGCGCGATCATCGGGGCACTCGCCGGCGGCGGCAAGGGTGCGGCGATCGGGGCAGCGTCGGGCGGCGGCCTGGGAGCGGGCGTCAATGCTGTCACCCGCGGCGAGCAGGTGAAGATTCCTGCCGAAACGCTGGTCAACTTCAAGCTGCAATCGCCGGTGAGCGTGACCACCTCGCGCTCGGCAAATGGACCGGCGGCGCAGACTTACAACGACGACTCAAGCCAACCGCAGTAATCCTGAAGGCCTACAACAAGAAGGGCGGATGCTT
>DASUWP010000272.1:0-3125 GCA_036378335.1 Acidobacteriaceae bacterium
GGAGGCGATCCGCGATCAGGGACGCATCTCCGGCCTGGGTGAGGCGAAAGCCAAGGACCTGTCGCTGATGCTGCGCACGGGCGCGCTGCCGGCCTCTATTCACTACCTGGAAGAGCGCACGGTGGGTCCGTCACTGGGCGCAGATTCCATCCGCAAAGGCGTGACGGCGTCGATCGTCGGCATGCTGGCGGTGATGATCTTCATGCTGGTCTATTACAGGGGCGCCGGAATCAATGCAGATCTCGCGCTCTTCCTGAACCTGGTGATCCTGCTTGGGTTCATGGGCTTTACCGGCGCCACTATGACGCTGCCCGGCATCGCTGGGGTGATTCTCACCGTCGGTATGGGCGTGGACTCGAATGTGCTGATCTTCGAGCGCATCCGGGAAGAGATTCGTGCCGGCAAGTCGGCTGCCGCAGCGGTAGACCAGGGTTTTGCGCACGCCTGGACGACGATTCTCGATACGCACGTTACGACGATGGTCTCGGCGGCGATCCTCTTTCTCTTCGGCACCGGCCCGGTGAAAGGCTTCGCAGTCACGCTGGTCTTTGGTCTGGGCGCGAACCTGTTCACGGCGGTCTTTGTGTCGAGGACGATCTTTGACGCGATTCTGAACCGCAAGCAGCGTGGGGAGGCGCTTTCCATCTAATGCGACTTGCTATTGTCAGTGCTGCAACGGCGGCGGGACTCATCGGGCTTGGCATCGCTACCGGCGCCCTGCTCGTCGTGGCGGCAGTTGCAGCTGAGCGGACCCTGGTGCGCGGTGTTTCGGGGAAGTTGTTGAGCAGAAAATAATCTTTGCGGCCTGCGGCCGTAGTTCGCCTTCGGTGCCGATGCGGCACGGGGTATGACGGAGTTCAAGTGGAACTGTTTCACGACGTAAACATCGACTGGTTGGGGAAGAAATGGTATTTCCTTGGCTTCTCTCTCGTCTTCAGTGTGGCCGGCCTGCTCTCGATTCTCTTTTGGCACGGCATCCCGCTGGGCATCGACTTCAAGGGCGGCACGCTGGTCTATGTCAAGTTTGACGCGCCCCCATCGGCCGATCGCATTCGTGCCGCAGTGGACAAGGCCGGCATCCGCGACTTCCGCATCCAGCCCTTCGGCAACCAGCTGGGCCGGGGTCCGAGCAATCAGGTGATCATCTCGCTGCCCGAGAAGCAGGTGCAGGAGTCGAACGCCGAGGCGGGCAGTGACACCATTGTGAAGGCGTTGGGCACCAACTATTCGGTTAGCGGCGCAGCTAACCAAAATGCCAGTTCCGGCAAGCTCGATCTGGACAACGTCGGTTCGGGGACGCTGGCCGATTTCCTCATGCAGCAAGACCCGGAGCATCTGGGCCCGGACGCGGGGAAAACCAAGTACACGCAGCAGGCCGATGCCATCCTGAACTACCGGGACAAGCGGGCGGATGGGCTAATCCCAGGCTTTGATGCGCTGAAGAGCGTTGCTGACCCGGCTGTGGTTTCGACGCTCCAGCAGCAGACGTATATCTCCGGCTTCCATGTCTTCAACACCGAGATTGTCGGGCCTCAGGTGGGAGCGCAGTTGCGCGGGCAAGCCATCCGGGCGACGCTCTACTCGCTGCTCGGCATGCTGATCTATCTCTGGTGGCGTTTTGAGCTGATCTATGGCGTGGCGGCTGTAGTGGCGGTTTTCCACGATACCCTGATCACCATCGGCGCCTTCTCGCTGATGAATAAAGAGCTCACGCTGACCGTGATCGCGGCCATCCTGACACTGGTGGGCTACTCGATGAACGACACCATCGTGGTGTTTGACCGCATACGCGAGAACCTGCGGATGAGCCGGAGAGAGCCGCTGGCCGACTTGGTGAACCGCAGCATCAACCAGACGCTGAGCCGGACGGTGCTTACCTCAGGACTGACCTTCCTGACCGTGCTCTCGCTCTTTCTGTTTGGCGGCGAAGTGCTGCACGGCTTCTCCTTTGCGCTGGTCATCGGCATCCTCATTGGGACCTATTCGTCAATCGCAGTAGCGGCGCCCATGCTGGTAGCGTGGCAGGAGTGGCGGGCTGGGCAGGGCCGCACAGCAGCGCTGCCGGCAGCAAAGCGAGCGCGCGTCTAGGCGCCCGTCCCGGAGGAGGGGCACTTCTCAAGACGAGCGCCCGATCTCTCTACTGCGCGGCTTTGCCGCTCCGATCGAGATTATGAAAGCGTTTGGCCTGCACTGATTTTGGTGCAGGCCAAATTATTTGCAAATTTATGGGAACAATCACACCTACCTCAGGTGTCTATAGCCGAGAAGTCGCAGGCCCCGTCTCCGCTCACTTCGACGCCGCGACTGCTCCCTCAGGCTGGGAGCGGCCGGGCAGTGTCTGAAGGGGCGGAATTTGGCGTCTAGCACATCCGAGGTAAGCCATGTTCGAAGATGCCCTGATGGAATCCGGACACAGGATCAAGACCAAAAGCAAGTGGTGGTCCATTGTTGCGCTGATCATCAACTGCGCAGTCGTGGTGGGCCTTATCCTCTGGCCGCTGATGCATCTTGAATCGCTGCCGAAAAATATGATGTCGACGTTGCTGGTCGCGCCACCGCCGCCACCGCCGCCTCCTCCGCCGCCACCGCCACAGGCGCCGCAGCCGAAGATCCACGTGCAAACAGTCGACCCCTTCCAGGCGCCAAGCAAAATTCCTCATGAAATCAAGCAAGTGAAGGAAGAGCCGCCGCCACCCACAAACCAGGGCGTTGCCGGCATGGAAGGCATGGGCTCGGGTGGAGCGATTGGCGGCATTCTGGGCGGCATGGGGAGTGCTCCCGCGCCGGTAGTCAAGGCCGCTGCGCCGAAGAAAATCGCCATCTCCTCCGGTGTCATGACCGGACTCAAGACAGGCGGCGTCAACCCGACCTACCCGCCCATCGCACGGGCCGCGCGCATCTCAGGTACCGTGGTGCTGCAGGCGACGATCTCGAAGACCGGAACGATCGAAAACCTGCGCGTCATCAGCGGGCCTCCAATGCTCACTCAATCGGCACTCGAGGCGGTGAAAACCTGGAGATACAAGCCTTACCAATTGAACGGCGAACCGGTTGAGGTCGAAACCACGGTCAACGTGGTGTTTAACCTTGGCGGCTGATTGTCGTCGTCTCCCTCCCGCGAGGGG
>DASUWP010000273.1:0-2219 GCA_036378335.1 Acidobacteriaceae bacterium
GGCGAGGCCTTCCTGAATTTCGGCCTTCAGCGTGTCCTTGAACCCGTCGGGGTGCTGCTTCAGCAGTGCGCCGTAACTGATGGCGTCAGACCAGGAACGAAGAATGCGGAAGCTGATTTCGGCGGGCGCGAAGTCCGGCTCGGCCGCTTCGACAATGCAGCCGAGGGACTCGAAGGTGGCGCGTTGAGCGTCGACAACCCCGCGGACGCGCGGGTCGATAGGGATGCCGTTGAGCTCCTTGAACCACGCGACGCGCACGCCTTTGAAGCTGCGGTCCAACGGACGGCGGAGGAGTTCGCCGGGCTCGTCGATGGAGAGCGGAGTGCTGGGGTCGGGTCCGGCGATGGTACTGAGCGCGAGCGCAAGATCGGCGACGGTGCGGCCAAGGCAACCGTTGGTGGAGAGCGTGGACCAGCCGACGGTGGCCGAAGGATTGGGCACGCGGCCCGGTGATGGACGGAAGCCAACGACGTTGCAAAACGCCGCGGGATTGCGGAGCGAGCCGCCGGTATCCGATCCGCCGGCGACCGGGACCATGCCGCAGGCGAGCGCGACGGCCGCCCCACCCGACGAGCCGCCGCAGGTCTTTGTCAGATCGTATGGGTTATGTGTCGCGCCGAAGACGCGATTGAAGGTCTGTGAGCCTGCGCCGAATTCGGGCGTGTTGGTCTTGCCAACGATGATGGCTCCCGCATTGCGCATGCGCGTGACGAGCAGGTTGTCCTCGGTTGGAACGTTGTCCTTGAAGAGAGGCGAACCGAAGGTGGTGCGGATGCCGGCGGTGTTGACAAGATCTTTGTGCGCGACCGGCAGACCATGCAGAGGGCCGAGCGGCTCGCCGCGCGCCTGCATTTCATCAGCGCGGGCGGCGGCTGCTGTGGCTTTTTCGGCGACCAGCGTGACGATAGCGTTGACCTGCGGATTGACGCGCTCGATCTGCTGGAGGTGTTCTGCAAGCGCTTCGCGGGCCGAGAGCTTCTTCGCACGGATGAGCGCCGCCATGTCCACCGCAGAGGTGAAGCAGAGTGACGACGCTGCACGGTCAGCCATCAACGTTTTGGGTAATGCGGAGGCAACCGAGGCGGCAGCAAGGCCGGCAAGCACATCGCGGCGGGTAGGCTGCAGGTCGAGCGGTGGAGGCATGGCGCGAGCGTATCACGAGCTGGATCAGTTCGTGTCCAGGACGCGAGGACCGCGTCAGGTGTTACGGCTGCTCGGCGAGGGCTACAGCCTGGCTTACGGAGATTTGGTCAGGCAGACGGTGAAAGTCGGAGTGTTCGGCGTGCTCTTTGCGCGAGATGGTCTTGAAGAAGAGAGCGTGACCGTTGACGTCGGTGTTGATGGATGCCGTCTTCCAGTCCGGCGGCTCGATGGGATTGCGAGTGCTGCCGAACGCGCTGCCCGCGCGGATGGTGGCCAGCAGACCGAAGCCGATGCTGACATCCTGCGGCAACCGGCCCTCTATGTGATGGAGCCGCATCTGCTTCTCGTCAATAACGACGGTTCCAACCATGTTGTGCAGAATGCGCTCCTCCATGGACTGCGGGTCATAGCTGGGATCGGGCGCGAAGTCGATATGGATGTCGCCGCCCTCTTCGCGCATGTTGGAGAAGAGGAAGGCGCGGGGGACCATCTGAAGCAGCTGGAGCGCGTGGGCCTCGTCGTCCTTCGAAGCCTGATTGGCCTTCGCCAGGGCGCCGGGATCGGCGGCATAGCGGGCCAGCAGTCCGCGCTCCTGGGCAATCCGGTCGGGTGAGATTGGGCGACCGTCTTCCGCTAACTGGAAGCGAATCTTTCCCATAGGCGTCTCGACGACCTTCTCGGTCCAAAGGTGGCCACCGGTGCGGTCGGAGCGTTCCTGCGAGATGTAGGAGTATTCGCTGCGGTGCTGGCTGGCGGCCTTTTCGTTGGCCAGCATGGTATCGATGAAATGCTTCGCTGGATTATCTACGGAAGCCTGGACACGAGACGGGCGAGAAAGTATGAGCAGACAGAGCGCAGAAGCTGTGAGAAGGAGACCGGTCCGGATGAAGCGGGGCCCGTACATACGATTGTTAGACGCTAACGGAGGCTTTCAGGAAATCGAGCCGGCTACAAATTCCAGCCTTGCGCGCCCTACTCTCACCTGATGGGGCGTTTAGCTCACCCTGGGATTACCACTCAAAGAGTGTCACGGGAGAATCGGTCGCGCCTAGACCTTTGTAAAAACAGAGGGCGTG
>DASUWP010000274.1:0-4546 GCA_036378335.1 Acidobacteriaceae bacterium
ATGAGCGTCTGCTTGTCCTGCGCAACCTGATTGTCCGCATTCAGTACATCCAGCGGCGCCAACGTTCCGATCTGTAGCTGCTTGCGATTGTCTGAGGCTACCTGGGTGGACTGATCGAGCGCGCGTTGCGCAGACTGCACGTTCTCATACGCGCTGACGAGCGCCCAATAGATGTTCTCAACCTGGTTGATGGTGAACAGCAACTGCTGACGGAATGCCGAGTCGGTAATCCGCCGGTTGTTAATGGCTTGCGCCATGAACCGCGTATTCACCCCGATACCGAAACCATTGAGCAGATGCTGGTTGATCGTTGCCTTGAAACTCGAGGCGAGCTCAGGGCTAAAACCGCTTCGGAAGCTATTCGTCGTGATACGTGAGTTCTGGAAACCGACCGTCATCGTCGTGCCGGTCCGATAACCCTGCTGATATTGGAAGTTATATCCATTCGTATTCTGGATCAACGTCGGGGCGCCGGTGATGAACGAGTTCGGTTCCGGCGTCGTCGCACGCTCAAATTGAACCGTACCGGTCAACAATGGATCGGATATCGTAGGCGCCGGACCTTGTCCGTTGGCGGTCAGCACCAGGCCGCTCGCGCCGGCGCCGGCGCCGGAAGCGCCCGCCGAAGTGCCGCCGGGGCCACCTCCTGAGGTCAGTGTTGAGCTGCTACCGCCCAACGTGCCCTGTACCAGACCGGCTGGAGAGCCCAGCAGCGACGCACCTGCACGCGAACGCACGATGTCCGTATCCGAGATGTTGAGGTTGTACCGGGCAATCGCGATATCGAAGTTGTTCTCAAGCGCGAGCATGACGGCATCGCTCAGACTCAGGTAAATCTTTCCATTCTTCAGCAGATTGGTTAACCGCGGAGAATTGAAAACACTGGGCGTCTCGATGGAGTGTGCGAGGTAGGGTGCGATCGGATTCGGAAAATGCGATGGGCTATCTCGAAAATCCCTGCCACCCGGCCGCATGTACAGCGGCAGCGTTGCGTTCGGCGCCGGCTCCGCAGGCAGACCCTGGGTCGCCACGCCGGGATTGATCTGCTGCTGCGCTTGAGCCATCGGCGTAAGCGTGGAAAGCACCGTCATCGCGATTCCGGCCCATCCCGCCAGCCTGCGTCCCGTCCACCGCTGATCGTCACTCACTCGCCGTACTTCCCGATCTTCGAAAAAGTTCATTCGCCCCCACCCAATCGAAATGCCACGTCCTCAAGAGACGGCGCAGGCCGCTCCCTGGACTCCGCGCTGAGCCGGAATCCTTCCAATCGGCCAGACCCGGACGCAATCTCAAGGCCTTCGGACCGTACGGATATACCGCTGTAGCGTTCTGGCAGCTGTTACGTTCGAGCGCCGCTGCACGTTCCCAACAAATCACCTGCGCGCATGCAGGCATCGTTTGCGAGCGGCAGCAAAAGTATATCCCAGTATCACCAACACCCTGCGCTATCCTCAGGCTGCGTATGGACTTGCTTCCCTCCTCGGTCGCTTCATCCCATGCACAGATGTGGAAGCTCGTCCTCGCTTACGACGGCACAGATTTTCATGGATGGCAGGTGCAGCCCGGGCTGAGAACCATTCAGGGCGCGCTCGCCGCGGCTATCGAACACATATGCGGCGAACAGACGCTGCCTCAGGGCTCAGGCCGCACGGATGCCGGCGTGCATGCGATGGCGCAGGTCGCATCGGTTGCGCTTGAGTCACCTATCCCACCGCCGAACCTGCTGCGAGCTCTCAACCGTGCACTTCCCGCCTCCATCCGCGTGCTGGAGGCGGCACACGCGCCATCGGGCTTCCATGCCCGTCACTCGGCCGTCGCAAAGCAATATGAGTACCGCATCTACCGCGGCGAGATCTGCCCTCCCCAACTGGCACGCTACGTCTATCCCTTGGCATGGCCGCTGGACATTCCCGCCATCGAGCAGGCCGCGCCGCTCGTGTTGGGAACGCACGACTTCTCCTCCTTCGCCGCCAGCGACCCCGACCGCGCCACTCGTATGGCCTCAGATCCGGCAGTCGATAACGTGCGCACCCTCACCCATTCCTTCTGGATCGAGCAGGGCGATCTGCTGGTCTACACCGTGCGTGGCGACGGATTTCTGCACCACATGGTGCGTAATCTTGTCGGGACATTCCTCGAAATCGGCCGCAAACAGCGCAGCACTGCGGATCTAATCGCGATACTCGCCTCCCGCAATCGCACGGCGGCCGGAGCGACCGCCCCCGCCCGCGGTCTCTTCCTGCACTCTGTCAGCTATGCGGGCGCTGATGTTTGCGATGCTAGGCTTGCTTAAGGCAGCGCACGATGCAGTCCTTTCTCTCGCTCAATCCGCTTGGACAAGTGCCTCAGCTTGCCGCTCAGCGACGAGTTCACCAGGCGTTTCGCTGGCTTCATCTGCACGATGGCTTATTCATGGATTGGCAACAGGCCCTGGTCCGCATCCCTGCGCCACCGTTCGGAGAAGCCAACCGCGCCGCGTGGCTCCTGGAACAATTCACCGCCATCGGGCTCACCGGCACAACGATTGACGAAGAGGGCAACGTAATCGGGCTCCTTCCTACAGCGGCCCCGACGGAGGCAAAGCCCTCCGAGGCTCAGCGTGCAGTTGTCGTCTCCGCCCATATCGACACGGTTTTCCCAGCGGGCACCGAAGTCGCACCGCAGATCAGTGGCACGCGGCTGGTCGCCCCCGGTGCATGCGACAATGCCGCCGGCGTCACCGGGCTGCTGGCCATTGCCGCTGCACTGATGGATGCCTCCATCACGCTGCCTTGCCCGGTGCTCTTCATCGGCAACGTGGGCGAGGAGGGCGAAGGTGATCTGCGCGGCATGCGTTACCTCTATCAGCGCTCGCCGTGGCGCGATCGCATCGGTGCCCATATCGTGCTCGACGGCGCAGGCCACGAGGTCGCAGTGACCGAGGCCCTGGGCAGCCGCCGCTTTCTCGCTACCATTACCGGTCCCGGTGGCCATTCCTGGACGGACGCCGGCTCGCCCAATCCGATTGCGATCCTCAGCCATGCCATCACCGCTCTCACTCCGTCAGGGCCGCCCCGCGAAAACCGTACGACTTTGAACATCGGCACGATCGAGGGCGGCAGCTCCGTGAACGCGATCCCGGAGCAGGCCAGGGCCCGGTTCGATCTCCGCTCCACATCGTCCGAGGATCTGGTCTGCCTCGAAGTCGAACTGCATCGCGCCATCGAAGACGCAGTGCTGTCGGCAAATGCTGCCGCGGCCGAAATTCGCAAGCGCAGCCCCAACGCGCGGGCCAGCTTCACCATCGACCGCATTGGGGACCGTCCCGCAGGACGCCTGGAGAATGTATCCAACGGCCAGACGCTCTACAACGATCTGCTTGCTGTCGATCGCCATCTCGGCATCCGCACCGAGCCGCGCATCGCCTCCACGGACGCAAACATCCCGCTCTCGAGTGGGACCGCTGCCATCAGCATCGGTGCCGGCGGCGATGGCGGCGGCATCCACACGCGCAGCGAATGGTACGACGCCACACATCGCGAGCAGGCACTGAAACGCATCCTGCTGCTCCTCATGCTGACCGCCGAGCAGCAGCAACCGCAAGCAAAGAGATTCGCCGCAGTGGACGGACCTCCTCCGTCACCTCAGGACATCAGTGAATGAATGACGGTAGCGGTAATGCGCGAATTCCCAACTGGTTCGCGTCATAGCGCTCTGCACCGCCGCTCGGCTTATTCACGATGGTTGCGCCGTCGTGGCCATTGTCTTCGACCAGATCGGTGGATCCGCCACCATCCAGATTGATTGCCGTGTAGGCGCCAAAACCCAGCATGATGTCGGCGGTTTCCGTTGACGTTGTGCCCACGCTGTAGCCGGACTGGCGGCCATCGATGACAACAACGTAGAGATAGCGTCCATCCTGCGAGAGCCCCACCGAGGTGCGAGGGTTGGGATCGGCACCGTCACCATAAGGCGTGTCGGCGCCGACGTTCAGGCCATCCTGTACGATGATTCCCGATCCCGTAACTGCGTTGAATACATTTGCAATGTCGGTTGTGTAGGTGGTCTCGGCAATGGAGGCGTGGTTCTTGCGGTCGATGAGCAGCGACGCATTCTGGCCCGGCGTGCCGTCGGGCGCGGAGACGGTATTGCCATCCGATACGGCGAGGCCCAACACCGTCTTCTCCTCGTTCGTTGCATTGCAGCATGGCGCAAAGAAGTTTGCGTTCACGGCGGCCTGCAATCCGTACTTCAGCAGGAACGCGCTAGTGGTGGACGCCACAGTATTCAACGTGCCCTGGTGTGGCGCCGTATAAAACCGGATGCCAGGTGCGCGAAGATCGACGCGCAGCGCGTAGGCGACGCTCGCATCCGAGCCGTCGATGGAACCGCTCGCCTGGTCGATACCGATATACACGGGACGCCACGGTGTGGTCTTGACGGTGCTGGCGTCGGCGCGCGCCGAAATGCCTACGGCGACGAGCAGGAAGAGCAGGAAAATCCGCTTCATGGGGGAGAGCCCTCCAGGGGAGATTTGTACAGCCCAGCGATCATGCTCTTCGCCTCA
>DASUWP010000275.1:0-2384 GCA_036378335.1 Acidobacteriaceae bacterium
TCTGAAATGCGCGGACCTCGATCTGGCGGACCCGTTCGGCCGAAACTCTGTAGCGGTGTGCCAAGTCCTGGAGCTTGGTCGGTTCTTCCTTCAGCCGCCGTTCGATCAGGATCTGTCGTTGGCGCTGGTCGAGGCAGCGAAGGGCGCCCGGCAGCATCGCCCTCTGCAGGGCCGCCTCTTCCCCTTCACCGAAGAGACCTTCCAGATCGTCCGGATGGACCAGGGCCTCCTCCAAGGTTAGCCTCCGATCCGGTGAGATTGGTGTGGCCAGACTTCGATCTCGCCCATCGAGCCAGCAGCGCATGCTCACGACCGCCTGCGGGGAAACTCCAAGGGCACCAGCGATCTCGGTGACATGGTCCGGCTGCAGTTCACTGCTGTGTGTGATCTGCATCTTGCTTTCCACCCTGCGCAGATTGAAGAAGATCCTCTTGTGTGACAGCGTGGTGCCAATCTTCACGAGCGACCAGTTTTGCAGGATATATGCTCGCACCGCCGCTCGTACCCACCACCTCGCGTAGGATGCGAATCGAAAGCCCAGGCCCGGGTCGAACCGCTTTACCGCTTCCATCAGGCCGATGTTGCCCTCACTGATCAGATCAACGAGGGGAAGACCATAATGGCGGTAGCGACGGGCTATTTTGGCAGCCAGCCGAAGGTGCGATGCGACTATCAGGGCGGCGGCATCATTATCCTGCTGTAGGCGCCATCGTTGCGACAGCTCCAATTCTTCACATGCACTGAGGAGAGGCAATCTCTGGATGCGACGGAGATACGAGTGAAGCCCGTTGTCGTCGCTGCCGCGGGTTGCTTGGTTGAAAGCTGTCATGACCAAATCCCGGCGATTGAGCCACGCCGCATGTGGCGTAATGGACCTGTGGGAATGGTGTGGGTTTCAACTTGCTCCCGCCTTGATGGCGGTCAAGATCGCGGCGCGCTGTGTCGCGCCCACTCGGTGATACGGCGCGTGTCCAATGCTCCGGACGTTTGCGCGATCGGCCGTCCCCGAACGAAGAGCATGAGGGTCGGAATGCTGCGTATGTCAAACCTGGCCATGAGCTGCTGCGCCTGATCGGCATTGACCTTCAGTAGCCGGAAGTCGGGTTCCAGCTCCGCTGCCGCGCGCTCGTAGGCAGGGGCCATGGCCAGACATGGCTGGCACCAGGACGCCCAGATATCTACCAGAACGGGAATGTCATTGCGAGTGATATGCCGCTCGAACGCGGCCTCATCGGTTGCAACAGGCTTGCCGGTGAACAGTAACAGATGGCATTTGCCGCACTTCGCCTGCAACGCCGGTTGCGACGACAGGATGCGGTTCACCGACCCACAGGACGGGCAGACAACGTGGCGATCTGGGTTAGCCATCACGCTGCCGCACTGGCAACCGCCGCCCGCTGCAGCGCTGCGATCAGCGACCCATAGTCCCACCCGCTATCGTGCCGGATGCCATTGATGAAGAAGGTCGGCGTGCCGTTCACCCCGCTGCGTACGCCGCTCATGAAGTCTTCGCCGATCCTTGGAAGATGCACATGGCCGGCAACCTCGCTGTCAAACTGGTCAACATCGAGGCCAAGTGCGGAAGCGTACGCTAGCAATGCCGGTCCATCGAGGCGCTGCTGGTTGGCGAATAGCGTATCGTGCATGTCCCAAAACCTGTGCTGGCTTCCGGCTGCCTCCGCCGCTTCCGCCGCAAGCTCAGCATGAGGATGCACGGTGGTCATGGGAAAGTGCCGGAACACGAAACGAACAGCGTCACCAACCTGGCCCATGATTGTCTTGACGGTCACGTGCGCCGTGCCGCAATGCGGGCACTGGTAGTCGCCGTACTCCACCAGGGTTACCAGCGCATCGACTGGGCCACGGATGTGGTCTCTGGCGGGTGAAACAGGCACGGTCAGTTTGGAATGCCAAATCGGGCCGCTCATGAGGCGGTCTCCTCTCAGACTGTTGGATCTCAGTCTGTTGGACTGCTTTGGATTATCGACTGCGTTGCCGTCCCGCCTTGACACCCGTCAACACGGCTGATGAGTGCAGTCAGCCGATCGCGGCTTTTGTTCCAGGGAAAGAGGGAGAAGCTTGGGCCACGGGAGACGGACAGGCCCACAGCGGTGAACCATGTGTTTGCGGCACCCGCGCCATACTGGCGCCTTCTTTGATAGCGCGGCTGGGGCATGGACCGCCATGTTGCTGTTCTTTGATGCCAGGCAACCGCCTGTCGGCAAAAACGGCCAGCGCGTACCCGTTACCGTCGATTTCCGGGCGGGTGCGGTCCTGGCAACCTGAACGGCATCTCGAGCGCGCCCTTTCGGCTGGAGACCGGGTCTAAAGATGACCCCGATCCGCGGTTTGAGCCGGGATTGATCCAGGCGCCATGACAACCG
>DASUWP010000276.1:0-3645 GCA_036378335.1 Acidobacteriaceae bacterium
GCCGCAGCACCAGCCATTTTCAGGAAAGTCCGTCTGTCCATCAGCGATTGCATGATCAGAAGCCCCAATTTGCCCTTGAATGCGCCGATGGTTCTTTGCCGAAGAGCAATTTACTTGCGGTCGCTTCTGTGGCGTCCCGCAGATCCAGGGTTCGCAATTAGTACAATTTAATCGTCACCTTCTCGGACTCTCTCTCAGGATAAGCCTAGTCGTCAAGCTGATAGTAAAGCTTACTTATGTCAGGATCTCCTTCACGGTGCGGCTCTCCGGCTTATGAGACGCGGTAGATCGGCCCGGCCGTTCTCGATTTCGTTCAGCTCGAATACCGTGAGGCCACTAAGGGCGGCGCCTTCAGCCGGCGACAGCCCAGCTTTAACCCGCTCGTCGCGTACGGCTCGTCCCCGGCGCCAGCGATCAGCCGCTTCAACGGTCACCATTCCCATACCACCACAGAAATCGCAACTCAGAACTGTCTCCCGGCAGCCGCTTGGGTCGCACACTATGGATGCATGCTGCGGTTTCCTTCGCATTCCGGGCATGTCTCCATGTTTCTTCACCTCCTGTCTACGTCAGCGTTCTTGGTGACGCAGGTATCCTGGCCAGCTGCTGCATTGAGCGCGAAGCGGGCGCAATCCCTGCCAAAACAATCCTTCACTTCTTGCTGATTTCGATACCGTGAAACGGCCCCTTTCGATACCGTAAATTGGCCCCACCTCGCTTAGCCGGGCATCCTGCCGATGAGGCGGGAGGCTCGGGATGGAGAGGAAAGATACCGTGTCCTTCTGTCAGTCAAAATTTGGCTTCTAAATGCAATGTGATGATCACTAAGTACTCGGAACTACCGCGCCGCCCGCAGCGGGCGTGAAAATCGGCGGCAGCATAAACGGCCGCCGGTGCTTAGCGACGCTATACACTGCGGTCATCAGTTTGCGGATGATGGCGACCAGCGCGACCTTTGGGCGTTTGCCAGCGGCTCGGAGGTGTTGGTAGTAGGCATGCAACCAGGGGTTGTGATGAATGGCGGTAATCGCCGGCATCCACAACGCGCGCCGCAGTCGGGCATTGCCCAGCGGGACTTTCGCCGAAGAGGAGAGTTTGCGCTTACCCGACTGATGGAGTCGCGGAATGACGCCGACGTAGCTCGCTAACGCGCGGGCGCTATGGAAGCGAGCTGGGTCGCCCACCTCTGCGATGATGCGAGCTGCGGTTTGCGGCCCGATACCCTCGATCGAGGTGAGTAGCTTTCCGACCTCATGTTGCTCCAGGCGCCGTTCGATATCGCTGTCGAGCGAGCGCAGACGGCGGCGCAAAACGTCAAGGTCCTCGCAAGCGTAGCGCACCTGCAATTGGTAGGGTTCGCCGTGATGGACACCAACTGATTGCCTGGCGGCTTCGAGCAGGGCTCGAGCCAACTCTTGGCCCACCTTGTGACTGCCGTCATAACGGAGGCGGGCGAGTCTTTTGACCGAGACGGTCCGCAATGCGGCAGCAGTTGGATAGCGTCCGAGCACCGTAGTTGCGAGTTCGCTATCGAGAGTACGTATGTGGCGAGTGAACTCGGGAAAACCCAGATCGACCGCGCGATGCAGTTGGCGCACACGATTGCCAAACTCCTGAACGAGGCGTTCCTTTAGACGCACCAGCTCACGCAGTTCTTGCAACGCGGGTTCGGGCAACTGGGTAATCTCCGGCCGCTTTTGAGCAGCAAAACGCGCGATGCCCACAGCGTCAATGGCATCAGTCTTGGTACGCTGCAACTCCTCTTCGGCGAAGCGGCTACTGCGTAGCGGATTGATCAGCGCAATCTTAAATCCCGCCGTCACAATGCGGCGAACAGATTGCGCCAGTAATGACCGGTCGCCTCCATCGCCACCAGGCAGTCGCTCGCGCTCCCCAGCAACTCTAGCAATCGCTTATAGCCAGTCGCATCTTCCATAATCGGTGTGGCCTTGAGCACCACAGCGCCACTCTGGTCGACAATCGCGACGACGTGCCGCTCGCCACCGATATCGATCCCCGCAAACCGCATTAACCGCCGACCTCCTGTCGTTCGCCGCTTCCGAAGTCCTCGACTCCGATACTCACGCTCCTGCTTGTGCATACGAGAACGCTGCGTGCGCCTCTGGATACCGTTCGAGCTCTCGAATACCGGGCGAGGGCCCCAATCTTTCCTGCGAGAACTTTGTCTCTTCGAAGGTGACGAGGACTCCTCCGGAACGACGCTATTTCCCATTTTCGTTTGGCGCTTTCTCTCGGACAACATACAAGCGAAGGTGGAGCTATTCGAACAGATTCGCAGAGAATACGAGTTCGGTGTTGGGACGATTAGAGGGGTGGCGCACAAGCTGAGGGTGCACCGGCGGATGGTGCGCCAGGCTTTGGCGAGCGCCGAGCCGCCGGAACGCAAGCAGGTCGCGCGGGAACGGCCGGTGATTAGCAGGTTGCGTCCCTACATCGACGCCATCCTGGAGGCTGACCGCAACGCGCCGCGTAAGCAGCGCCATAGCGCGCATCGTATCTACGAACGGATCAGAGCCGAGCTGCCTGAGCACCAGGTGGCCGAGGTGACGGTGCGGTCGTACGTGCGGCAGCGCAAACGGGAGTTGGGCTGGTCAACACGGGCGACCTGTGTGCCGCAAAATTACGCGCCTGGCCAGGAAGGCCAGGTCGATTGGTATGAGGCATGGGCGGAACTAAATGGCGCACAGGTCAAGCTGCAGGTGTTCTCACTGCGCAGCATGATGAGCGGCGCGGCCTTCCATCGCGCATATCATCGCGCCACGCAACAGGCGTTTTTCGAAGCCCACGAGCATGCGTTTCATTTTTTTGGCGGCGTCTTTCGGCTCCTTAGATATGACAACCTGAAGAGTGCAGTAAAGAAGATCCTGCGCGGCCACCAACGCGAACAGGCCACGCGCTTCATCGCCTTCCGCTCGCACTGGCGTTTCGAGAGTGACTTTTGCACGCCGGCGCAACCGCACGAGAAGGGCGGGATCGAGGGCGAAGCCGGCTACTTCCGGCGTAATCACTGGGTGCCGCTGCCGCAAGCGCGGGACCTCGACGAGCTCAACGCGCAGCTGCTGGCTGGCTGCCGAGATGACGAGCGGCGCCAGATCGCCGGCCACCACCAGGCCGTCGGCGCGGCGATGGTCGCCGAGCGCGTGCAGCTGCTGCCGCTTGCGGAGCAAGACTTCGAGCTGGCAGAGGTTTCGTTTCCGCGTGTGGACGGGCTCGGCTGCGTGCGGGTTAAGACCAATCTCTATTCGGTGCCGGCGTCGCCCGGCAGGACAGTGGAGGTGCGACTCTGTCCGAGTCACGTCGAAGTGCGTGACGAGGGCCACCTAATCGCGCGTCACGAACGGTGCTACGAACGCCATCAACAGGTGCTGGATCTCGAACATTATCTCGATGTGCTGGAACGTAAGCCGGGCGCGCTGATCGGCTCCAAACCGCTGGCGGCGTGGCGCGAACGGGGACTGTGGCCGGAGAGTTATGATCAGCTACTCACCGATTTGACTAATCGACATGGCAAGCCCAGCGGCACGCGCCAGATGATCCAGGTGCTGAGCCTGATCAAACCGTACGGCCACAGGCGAGTCCGTGCGGCGGTGGAAGAGGCGATCGCGCTTGGGTGCGCTGATGCTG
>DASUWP010000277.1:0-2696 GCA_036378335.1 Acidobacteriaceae bacterium
GCCTATGAGATTCGGAGACTTCAATTATTTCGACTGGATTCTGGTCACGATTGTGGTGATCTCGATGCTGCTGGCCTTTCGGCGCGGGCTGGTGCGGGCTATTTTCGCTCTTCTGGGCTTTCTCGCCGGGTTCCAGATGGCGGCCTGGTTCTATACAGATCTAGGCGAATGGGTCCTGGCCTGCCGGATCAAGATGTCGGTGCAGACGGCGCGGATTATCGCTTTCATTTTGATTCTTCTGGCAGTCGCTTTTCTGCTGGATTTTGCGGGGGGACTGTTGCAACGGTTGCTGCGGACGGTGGGTCTGGGGATCTTCGACCGGGTGCTGGGAATGGCGTTCGGATTTGCCCGCGGATGCCTGATTGCGATTGCTGCACTGATGGTGGCAACCACGGTCGCGCCGCAGTCGGACGCCGTGACAAATTCAGAGCTGACACCCTATTTATTTGCCGTGTCCCATGATGTATCCTTCCTCGTACCTGAATACCTTCAAGAACTGATGGCAAGCGGCGCGTTCAATATCAACCACAATGCGCCTGCCTGGATCAATCGGCATTGAGTGGTCTACAGTAGATTTTGTCTCGTACCGACAAGCAAGTGAGGTAGCCCCTTGAAGCGCGAATTGGATGCCCTGATTACCCAGATGCATGCCGCTGGGATTTCTTATTCTGAAGCTGTACGGCAGTTCAAGAAGCGCTACATCCTCGAGGTCCTCGCCCACCATCGCGGCAACCAATGCAAAGCCGCTACCGAGCTTGGCATGCACCGCAACACGCTGAGCCGCACGCTTGCGGAGCTGCACATGGATACCGCCCAGATCCGGAAAGGTATGCGGCGCCCTGTGATGAGCGAGCGAACAGCACTGGTACAGCGCGCCGCGGTAAATGAGCGCCCGCGCACTCCGGTACCCGTGAACGGCAGTCAGCGCTGATCGCTTGCAGCAGGCAGAACCCGTATGGACACCGGGCGTTCGGATTGTCGTACGTCTAACAAGCACATGCAGTGTTCAGCGAAGATTCGTTCTGTACGTAGCGCTGTGCTTCTGTGTGGCACTTTGCTCTGCTGTCTGACGCCGCTGTGTGTTGCGCAGAATGCGGCTCCGAGGGATCCGCAGGTCACTGCCCCGACGAGCTCCACTGCCCCACCGAATACCGCTTCCAGCTCTGACGCGTCACAACCGACCATTGTGACGGAGGCTCCGCCGCCTGCAGGACCCAAACCAAGTAAGCGGCAGGTGCGGGAAGCTGAAGCAGCCTATGCTGCCGGCGCGAAAAAGCTGGACGCCAACGACCTGGATGGTGCTGAGCGAGACTTCGAGCGAGCACTGCAGTTTGACCCCTTGAACCGGAATTATGCGGTCGGAATTTCGATAGTGCGGCAGCATCGCGTGACGGAACTGGTGCAACAGTCAACAAAGGCGCGGCTGGCTGGCGACACGCAGAAAGCCGAAGCACTTCTCGCGCAAGCTCGAACGATGGACCCAGAGAACCCGATTGTGGCGGAGCATAGTCGGCCGAGTGGGAGCACGGGAGAGCCCGACGCCCGAGCGCAGCCGTGGAGGATCGAAACAGCAAACATCGCGGGGCCGATCGAGCTCCAACCTTCGGGTGAGGTAGCGAGCTTCGATCTGCGGGGGCAATCTGCGGGCCTCTTTCAGGATGTAGCGAGGCGGTATGGGATTCGCGCTGTCATCGACCCATCGGTGCAAGGCAGGAACCTTCATTTTGCGCTGGAAAACGTTTCGTACGACCGCGCGATGTACGTGCTGACGACAATGACCAGCACGTTTGCTGTGCCGATAGACGAGCGGACGATCCTGATTGCAAAGGATGACCAGCAGCATCGTACGGAGCTGGATCGACAGTTGCAGGAGACGATCGACGTACCGGGGGCGACGACGCAGAAGATACAGGATATTGCGAATATCATTCGCAATATTTTCGGCCTGAAAACTGCCGTGGTCGATCCGAGTGCTGGGCGCATCGTGGTGCGCGGGCCTGCCTCAGTATTCGCACCGCTGAATCGCACGCTGGAACCGCTGATGGATGATCCCGGCGAGGTGCTGCTGGAGATCCGGATGTACGAGATCAACAGCACGCGAACATTGAACGCTGGAGTGAAGTTGCCGACGGAATTTACGGCTTTCAATGTGGACCAGGCCGCGAACAAGATTGTGAGTGACAATCAGTCGCTGGTGCAGCAGGCAATTGCGCAGGGGCTCATATCGCCGACGGCTTCGAACCTGCAGATTGCGCTGGCACTGCTTGGCTCAGGGCTGGTGCAGAGCGATATTACGAAAAACCTGCTGGGCGTCTTTGGTGGCGGCACTCTGATGACGGGCATCACGTCGCCGAACCTTTCTCTGACACTGAATCTCGGGCGCACGGTGAGCGACACTCGTACTCTGGACGATGTGCAGTTGCGAGTGGCCGACCAACAGGAGGCGACGTTCCGCTTAGGGACGCGGTATCCAATCACGACTTCGACATACACAACGGGATTGTCGACCGCACCTTCGGCATTGGGCAACGCAACGGTCAATGGAGTGAATGTTTCGAATCTGCTGAGCCAGTTTGCGGGCGGGACCAGCGCCACCATTCCGCAAGTGACGTATGAGAACCTGGGACTAACGCTGACGGCGAAACCAACGTTCCAGACCGGCGGGCACATCACCATGCACCTCGATCTGACGAGTG
>DASUWP010000278.1:0-6638 GCA_036378335.1 Acidobacteriaceae bacterium
GTTGTGGGCGCCGCGGTCGCCGAAGCCGAACTGCAGGATGCGCATGCCGGGCATGTCGAATTGCTGGCGGAGCTGATCGACTGCGGGCGTGATGAGGCCCAGGTCTTCCGCAATGAAAGGAATGGGGCCGAGCGCTTCGATGAGCCGCGCAAAGAGCTGCGCGCCGGGGCACTTGACCCACTCCCCATGGATGGCGGTTTCTTCTTCGGCGGGAATGGCCCAGTAGGCCTCAAAGCCGCGGAAGTGGTCGAGGCGGATGATGTCGTACATGGCGTGGGCGCGGCGGATGCGGTCGACCCACCAGTCGCACTGGCGCTCAAGCAGCACATCCCAGCGATAGAGCGGATTGCCCCAGCGCTGGCCGGTCTGACTGAAGTAGTCCGGGGGGACGCCGGAGACGCGGATGGGAGAGAGGTCTTCGCGCAGCTCGAAGAGATCGGGATGCGTCCACACGTCGGCGCTGTCGTAGGAGACGAAGATGGCGACGTCTCCGATGAAACGGATGCCGCGCTCGCCGCAGTACTGGCGCAGCGCTGCCCACTGCTGATCGAAGGCGAACTGGATGGCACGATCGATCTCGAGCTGAGCGGCAAGGTCGGTGCGGAGCGTCGCGAGTGTTTCGGGGCGGCGGTGCGCGATCTCCTTCGGCCAGGTGGTCCAGGCGGCGGAGGCGTACTGACGGCGCAGGACATTGAAGAGCACGAAATCTTCGAGCCAGCCGCTGTTTTCGCTGCGATAGGTCTCGAAGGCCTGCCACTGTGTGGGTGTGTGGTGGGCGAGAAAGCGGGTGGCAGCAAGCTCGAGCAGCGGCATTTTGGCGGCGCGGACCTGCTCAAAGTCGACGCGACCGGGATGTGTGCCGGTCGCGGTGACATATGAGGCGAGCTCAGCGGCGGTAAGCCAGCCCCACTCGACCAGCACTTCAAGCGAGATGAGCAGCGGGTTGCCGGCGAAGGCGGAGATGGAGGAGTACGGCGAGGAGCCGTAACCGACGGGATTGAGCGGAAGCACTTGCCAGAGGCGCTGTTTGGCGGCGGCGAGGAAGTCGGCAAAGGCGAAGGCGGCGGGGCCGAAGTCGCCGATGCCGCCTGCGGAGTCGAGAGAGGAGATGTGGAGGAGAAGGCCGGAGGAGCGATCGAGAGGCATTCAGCAAGTGTCCAATCTGTGGAGAGAGACGGAAAAGCCCGCGTGCTCGGAGAGATTCCGCGAACGCGGGCTGTGTTGCTCTATGGAACTCCAGATTATCCCGGGATGAGCGGCTGCTGTTGTTGTGACTTCTTGTTCATGAGCACGCGGCCTGACTTTTCGTACTGCTGGGTGATGTTGGTGACATAGACGGCGAACAGCTCCTCGCGACGCTCGTTGGCCATCTGCTCGCGGGCTTGCGGCAGGTTCTTGGCGATGGCGGCGGCATCGGGCTCCTGCTTGCCGGTGAGCTTGATGACGATGCCGTTGCGCCCGGTGTTGATGGCGTTGGAGACCTGGCCGTCGCTGAGGTTGAAGACCTGAGGTGCCATCTGGCCGATCTGGCCGAGGTCGGGAAGCTGGCCGTCGCGACCGATGAAGTCGCTGCTCTTGACCGTGGCGCCCACGCTCTTAGCGGCGGCTTTCAGATCGCCTTTCTGTTTGGCCTCTGCGGCAAGCGCATTCGTCTTGGCCGCGAGCAACTGCGGCAACTGCTGATCGCGGAAGTCTTCGATGAGATGCGATTTGTACTCGTCGAAGGTGGGGGCGTGGGCGGCGTGAATGTCCGCAACCTGGAAGACCGCGAAGCCTTCGCCGGTAGAGACGACCGCAGGTGGCCCATCCTTTTTCGCGGTGAAAGCCTCAGCCATCAGCTTTGAGCTGTCGGCGAGACCGGGAGCAATGGCGCCTTGCGCGAGGTAGTCAGTGCTGACCACCTGGAGGTGATGGGCGCCAGCAGTCTTCGCGAGACCAGTCTTCTGCGCTTCGGTGGCGAGTGACTGTGCGAAGGCCTGGGCGGCTTGCGACTCCTTGTCGCGCACCAGCGTGGCGAGGATGGTGCCGCGTACCTCGTCAAAGGGCTTGGTGTGCGCCGTCTGTTTCTCTTCGGTTTGGATGACGTGGTAGCCGAACTGCGTCTTGACCGGCTCGGAGATCTGACCCGGGTTCAACGAGAAAGCCGTCTTGTCGAATTCAGGAACAGTGACGCCGTGCTGCAGGAAGCCGAGCTCGCCACCCTGATCCTTGGAACCGGGATCCTCGGAGTACTTCTTGGCCAGCGCAGCCCAGTTGCCGCCTGCACGAAGCTGCTTGAGCACATCATCGGCCTTGGCTTTTGCGGCTGCGTCGGTTTTCGCGTCTGCGCCCTTGGGCACAGAGATGAGAATATGGCGGACCTTCACCTGGTCAGGAACCTGGTAGTCCTTCAGATGAGCCTGATAGTACTGCCGGGCCTGCTGATCGGTGATCTGGGGGGCGCCGCCAGGCACTTGATCGGGAGTGAAGGCGATGTAGCTGATCTTGCGGGATTCCGGAATGGCGTTCTTGTACCGCGCGGCGTTTTCCTTGAAGAACTTTTGCAGGTCAGCGTCGGTGGGATTGATCTGCTTGCGGAGATCTTCTCCATTCAGCACGGCGTAGTCGAACTTGATCTTGGTGTTGTCGCGGCGGTAGCTCTCGGCTGCCTCTTTATCCGAGACGAAGACGCCGCCGGTGATGAGCGATTCGAGGCGGTTGATCTCGAGCTCGGTGCCGAGCTGCTTTTCAAAGGCGCCGGTGGACATATGCAGCTGCTGGTCCACCCAGTCGGCGTAGCGGTCCTGACCGATGAATTGGCCTTTCGGAAAGAAGTAGATTGCCCATGGGCCTTCGCGCAGCTCGCGACGGATATCGTCCGCGGTGACCTTTAGTCCGAGCTTGTCTGCCTGCTGGAGAAGGATCTCGCGCTGAATGAGCGCCTGGCCGGCCTGCGGCATCAGGAACGGAATCGCCTGCTCCGGATAGTGGCGCTGCTGTGCGATGCGTCCAGCAACCTGGGTGACTTCCTGATTGGTGATATCGCGTGAGGTGCCCAGCGGCAAGTAGCGTCCAAAGAAACCGGCGGGACGGATGGAAGCGTAGGTGCTGGAGGAAGCGCCGCCCTGGTCGGAGAGGATACCGGGAACCAGAAAGACGACCATGCTGATGCAGGCGGCGAGGATGATGATCCAGAAGACGATCTTGATGGCTTTGGAATCTTTTTGCAGGAAGCGAATCATGGAGCGATGACGACCTTTAGACGAGAGAGGGTCTCAAGCGCGGCGGGGAGATCACGGTTCTACGGCGATGGTCGTGAGCTGAGAGCGGCGCGCCTGGTCAGGATTTGCTTCGATTATATAGGGACGTCTACAGAGGGACGACCAGGAAGATATGCAGCGCTAGTTGTCGCTGCTCGGCCGGAGCGACAAAAGGAAGACCAGCCTGAGTGGCTGGTCTTCTTTTGTTTTGAGACTTCTTTGTCTGCGAATCGTTGCAGCGATTAACGCCAGTAGCGATATGGGTAGTAATAGCCGGGAGGCGGCGGCGGCGGATAATAGCCGTACGGATATGGCGGACGTGGACGCGAGACGCGGCGCAATGGCGTTGCCGATGCCTGCAACTGCTGCACCTCGGCCATGCTGATGGGGCTTACGGTAAGCGGCGCCTTGAGATGGAAGGTGAGGAGCGTCTCCGGCGGCATGATGGAGCGCGGGCCGGCGGAAGCCGCGGATCCGGCAAGACCGACTCCGCCTCCGGCGACTGCTCCGATGGCTGCGCCTGGACCACCTCCGGCGACTGCTCCGATGAGCGCGCCGATGGCCGCACCGCCGACGGTGTTCGCGGCGGTGTAGCCCCCTTTGCCGCGAGTGTCGGTGGCGAAGGTGTCAGTGGAGACGGGGTAGGTCTGACCGCCGAGGGTAAGCGAGGTGATCTGAAGGGCGAACCCGGCTGAGCCGCGGATGTCGCCAGGCTTCTTCACGCCAATGACGCTGCCCTGCACCACTGCTCCGCGCGGAATCGCGAGATATTGGCCCTGGTACATATCTTGCGCCAGCGTGGCCTGGAAGCTCTCGCCGCCTTTCAATCGACGACTATCGAGCGGCTCCGATGTGCGGATGCTGAAGAGCGTACCCGGCTGGATGGTGAGCGGCGTAGACGACAACTGCGGAGCGACATAGGGGCGATTCTGGCTGCCATAGGGCTGCCGGCCGTAACCCTGCTGCCCATAGCCTTGCTGCGGATATGGCGCGTTGTACGCCGGACGTTGCTGATGCGGCGGCGGTGGAGCGCTGGTATTCGGAGCAGGGTCCTCGCCCGGATCCGATATGGGGTAGTGATCGGATTGCGTCTGGTTGCCCTGCGGCTGCTGCGGGATCTGGCCGTTCTGGGCATCGGGAGGCGGACCCGCCTGGCCCCAGTTGCCGCCGGCTCCGGGTTGCGGCTGATCCTGCGGTTTGTAGGGGGCTTGCTGCTGGTTCGGATCCGTGGATTGCGCCTGCTGGACGGGCTGCTGATCGTCTGCCTGAGCCTCATTGCGGTCCGATGGATCCGGTTCGCTGGCCTGATTCGAGGTGCCGCCGGTGACGGTTACATCGTTTACGAAAGACCGGACACCATCCACAGTAGCAGCAATCACTTGCGCCTGATTCTTTGCAGTATCGGATGAGGCACTGCCGGAGAGGGTGACGATTCCGTTTTGGGTGCTGGCCGTGATGTGCTCGCCGCTGATATCCGGATAGCTGGAGAGCGCCTTCAGGACATCGGCCTGGATTGCGACATCGGTGCGTGTGCTGCTTTGCTGCGCATAGAGAGCCGGCGCTGCGGCCAGGGTCGCAGCGCCAGTGAGACCAAGGCCAAGAGCCAATGAAAGACGGGCCGCCGTCGTGTGGGATAGCCGGAAGCCTCGTTTGGAGGAATTCATAGGGCTTGTACTCCCTTTTCAATACTGATTGAGACGCATTGACGCTTCTGTGTGGCCGTGGCGTCCGTTCAATTGCACGAACACCAGGACAGACAGATAGTTGCGCTATCCAGTTGCCTTTCCGAAGACAGCTCTGCTCGAGAGCCTAGGGCTCCCGAGCAGGCCGCAACAATGGCGCAAGTGGGTGACGCGAAAGGGTGCCTTGACCCCGGTGTATGGGACCTGATCTGGTGTCCTACTGGGCAGCCCGGAATTTGCGGATGAGGTTGGTGGTCGAGCTGTCGTGGGCCAGTTTCGGTTCGGTGGGGCTCTCGAGCTCTCCGATGATCTTCTGCGCCAGGACCTTTCCGAGCTCGACGCCCCACTGGTCGAAGGAGTCGATGTTCCAGATGACGCCCTGGGTGAAGACCGAGTGCTCGTAGAGCGCGACGAGCTTGCCCAGGATTTCCGGCGTAAGGCGTTCGGCGAAGATGGTGTTGGAGGGGCGGTTGCCCTCGAAGACGCGATGGGGGACGAGCCAGTCCGGCGTGCCCTCGGCCTTCACCTGCTCCGCGGTCTTGCCGAAGGCGAGCGCCTCCGCCTGAGCGAACACGTTGGCTATAAGCATGGCGTGTTGCTGGCCGAGCGGGTTCAGCGTCTTGAAGAATCCGATGAAATCGCAGGGGATGAGGCGGGTTCCCTGGTGAATGAGCTGATAGAAGGAGTGCTGGCCGTTGGTTCCGGGCTCGCCCCAGTAGACAGGGCCGGTTTCGGTTTCGACGTGCTTGCCGGCGAGTGTGACGTGCTTGCCGTTGCTCTCCATGGTGAGCTGCTGCAGGTAGGCGGGAAAGCGCTTGAGGTACTGCTCGTAGGGCAGGACCGCCTGAGTCTGAGCGTCGAAGAAGTCGGTGTACCAGACGGTGAGCAGGCCGAGGAGCACGGGGAGGTTCTTCTCGAAGGGCGTGGTGCGGAAGTGCTCGTCCATCTGATGGAATCCGCTGAGCAGGGCGCGGAAGTTGTCTGGGCCGATGGCGAGCATCGTGGACAGGCCGATGGCGGAGTCCATCGAATAGCGGCCACCGACCCAGTCCCAGAAGCCGAACATGTTCTCCGTATCGATGCCGAACTTCGCGACTTCCTTCGCGTTGGTCGAGATGGCGACGAAATGCTTGGCGATGGCGGATTCATCGCCGCCCAGGCCCTTCAACGCCCACTCGCGCGCAGCGTGCGCGTTAGTCATGGTCTCGAGCGTGGTGAAAGTCTTCGAGGCAACGAGGAAGAGAGTTTCGTCAGCGCTGAGATCGCGCACGGCTTCGACGAAGTCGGTGCCATCGACATTGGAGACGAAGCGGAAGGTGAGATCGCGCTGGCTGTAGTGCTTCAGCGCTTCGTACGCCATGACGGGACCGAGGTCGGAGCCGCCGATGCCGATATTGATGATGTTGCGGATGCGCTTGCCGGTATAGCCGAGCCACTCGCCGCTGCGCACGCGATTAGAGAAATCGGCCATCTTATCAAGCACGGCATGCACGGCGGGGACCACGTTTTCGCCATCCACCAGAATGGTCTCGTTGCGGGGTGCGCGCAGAGCCACATGCAGTACCGCACGCTGCTCAGTCGTATTGATCTTCTCGCCGCTGAACATCGCATTGATGCGCTCGTGCAGGCCCGCACTCTCGGCCAGTTTCAGCAAGAGCGACAGAGTTTCCTGCGTGATGCGGTTCTTGGAATAGTCGAAATAGATCTCCTCGGCCTC
>DASUWP010000279.1:0-7157 GCA_036378335.1 Acidobacteriaceae bacterium
TCAACAGCCTCATGGGCGAAGTCCTCGAAGACCACATCCGCGAGCACATGATGCGGCCAGGCCAGCCTTCGCTCCCCTCGCAGGAAGTCGCCGAAGACCTCATCGACCTGGTCCGGGCCTACCTGAAATAACCGATTGGTCTAAGTCACCGATGGGCTTCAATGAGCGCTATCATCCGACCGGAGCCCTCTCGAGTAGCGAGACTTCAGTAGTGAAGGGATTTGCTTTGCACGCCATCTGAACGCCGATCACCTGGAAGCCGAACCAAATCTCCACCCAATATGCAGAGTAGGAAAGTATCCAAAACTGTTACGATCCGCTTTCTTCCCGTCAATAACGACAGCATCCCCAAGATTGAGGATGTATCCGCAGGAAAACCACGGCGTCACGTATAGGTGCGGCCCGATATCCCATCGGTAGCCGATCCGCGGCCCGATGGTCACGTCGCCTCTATCCGTCGAGTGATCGGTTGCCTTCAACGTGTATCGAGTCCGCGTGTAATTCCCGTCGGCGCCGGCGAAGAACCCAGCCGTCCGATGGCGAAGAAAGCGATCGTATTTGAAGGTCGCGCCGTTCCCGCGCTCGCGAAAGCCGCTAGCCACTCCATAGAAGCTGGGAAGGTCGTAGCCGTAAACGCCAGCTTGTACGCGATTCCTCCGCTGGAACGGCACTCCGACGTGAACCGAATATCCATTGAGTGCATAGGCGGTCGGGTCGGCCTCGACCTCCACCTGGGCCCGACCGATCGCAGGGAGTACGGCAACCGCCACCAACAGAAAAGCGCCACCCCACAATTTCAGTCCCCGCGTCCGTCTGAAGCTCCTCATTGCTCACTCCTCAACATAGATACAAAACTGTATTCAAATACTAAAATGTATCTCTATCATTAAGCAGACGCCATTTCAAATACAATTGCGTATCTCAAACGCGGAAAGTTACGCTCGGCAGAGGATCATGACGAAGCCACAGAAAACGCGTCTGACTCGCGGGGAATCTCAGGCCCTTACTCGGACCAGGTTGCTCGATTCAGCAGCGCGGGCCTTCGCCCTCCACGGCTTTGCAGGCGCCTCGCTCGAAGAGATCGCAGAATCAGCCGGTTATTCGCGCGGGGCTCTCTATGCCAATTTTGACGGTAAGGACGAGCTCCTGCTCACCCTCGTCGAGCGATCAATGCAATCACAAGCTGCTGAAGCAATGGAGCTTACATCGCAGCCCCTCTCTCCAGCCGATGCCTTTGTTCGCCTCCGGAAGTCCTTCGCGACCTTCGGCAACTCCGACCGTGAGGCTTGCCTGGTGATCGCCGAGGCCCAGCTATATGCCATCCGCAACTCCCGGTTTCGCGAGCGCCTCGCGGCGCTTTTTCGCGCCCAGCACCAGCAGATCGTGGCCCTGGTCACCCGCTTCTTTGAACAATTGCCGCAGCGTGCGCGCATTTCGCCGCGGCAGGCCGCCTTTATCGCGGTCGCCTCCCTGCAAGGCCTCACCCTTCGGAACCTCGCCGACCCGGAAACTTTCTCCGATCAGATGGTGGAAGACGCTTTGGGCTGGATATTTGGCGCTCTTACCCGGGACACCGAAGGCGAATAATCCGCGAATTTGCCCCCGCTCCGGTGCAAATCGAGCACTTTTTCCTCGCCCAAAATTGGGCTATACCCCAAATGTGGACATCCTTTACCCCGCGAATACCCCTTCCGTAAGGTTTTCGAGCTAAAGTTTCTGCCGTACAGTTGCGAAAGATTTTCCTAGTGCGAGGGAAGAAATGACACGGCAGCTTAAACATCTTGCAGGTCTGACAATGATTGCGGGCGCTCTGGTTCTCCTGGGATCCGGGTGCGGAGACAAGCGGGAGATGAGCAAGCAGAACTTTGCTAACGTGCTGAACGAGGACTACTCGGCCAACGCCGACTGCCTCTTCACCAAGCCGCTCCCCTACCCGTTCGAGATGCAGGCCAACGACAAGCTTCTTGGCGATGTCCACACCAAGCTGGACGCCCTGACGGCCGCTGGCCTGCTCACCCGGACCTCCCATGCTGGCACGCTGCGCTACGAGCTGACTCTCACCGGCCAGCAGGTCCCCGGTAACGGCCGCTTCTGCTACGGCAAGCGCCAGGTCACCAGCGTCGACAACTACTCCAACCCGACCGAGTTCCACGGCAACCGCTTCACCAAGGTGGAGTACCACTTCGTCGAAAAGAACAGCCCGGACTGGGCCAAGGTTCGCGCCATCCAGACCGCCTTTCCGGCCGTCGCCAAAGCGGTAGCCGATCAGGCCGTCGACCAGGCCACCCTCGTCCTTACCGACGATGGATGGGTTCGCAACGAAGATTAAGGGTTTGACTCAAGGTTTCAGGGCCTCCCTCGACCAACCGTCAACCCCACAACCAGCGTTGTTCTAACCCGAACATTCAGTCAAACGACGTTGCAAAGGGACCGGCGTGCAGTCAGCGCCCACCCTCTACCGTTTTCACAAAAGGTCCAGGCGCGTGGACAGATATGAACGCAGCTTTTCCGTCAAGAAAAGCTGCTCCTCGTGGCTGCCGGACCGAACACGGTATTTGTGAAAACGGTCCGCAAGACCCGGGAGCCCATCCCGGGTCTTGCTGTTTTTGCGCACAGCTACGGGCGCAGCACGACAGACATCGCCCGCTACTTTTCCATGCGCGCGCTGAAGATACCCTTCAGATGCAAAGTGCAAGTGGCCGCACCCGGCATGCAGCTCACCGTCGCGCGGCGCAGCAGCCGCGCTCGTGAGATGTTCGGAACTGCCGCGTTGTACTTGGTGCCCTTCAGCGTACCTTCCGCCACTTTCAACGACGGATCCCCACGCAGAAAGCGCACGCCATCGACCTCGCCCTCCGTCATGTGCAAAAGGAAGTCGGCCGTAGCCGCAGAACCATTCACCGGATTCGGAATCGTGTAGGTGCGCAGTTCTTCGGCCGCAGACGTGTCCGCCCGCGCTGGACCCGCCGTCGGCTGCCCGCTTGCTTGTTGCAATGCAGCCACGCGTGACAGCATCGTTTCCTTCATCTGGGCGTAATAAGGCCAGGGATGCTGGGACGCAATCAGTCCCGCAGCCATGCGGTATGTCGCAATAGCCTCGCCCTTCTTGCCCTCTGCTTCGTAGATCTCGCCCAGGTGCATCCCCACTTCGTCATGGTTGCCCAACAGCCACGCGCACCGTACATAGTTTTCCGCCTCAGGCAGCCGGTGCAGCTTGAAAATGATCCAGCCCAGCGTATCCCAGCTCTCGGCAAGCAGTGGCATCTGGGCCAGATCGTTGTCTGATGCCGTCTCCAGTCGCGTGGCTGCGCTGCGATCGCTCACTATCCCCACTGCCTTGTGAGCGGCTATCTCGCTCTCCGGCAGGTCCAGCCCTGCCTCGCTCAGTTCGTAAGCCGCGCCATTCAGCACCTCAGGATCGCTGCTCTGCGACAGCAACGAGCGCAGCGTCGCCTCACCTGCCTCTTTCTGACCACTCCGTAACTGCGCCCGCCCCAGCTTCACCTTCAGCATGTCCGGCGTCTTGCTTAGAGCAATCGCTTCAGCGTACGCTGTCGCCGATTCGCCGTAGCGCTCCGTCATCATCAGCGCATATGCCAAGGCCACGCGAGGTACCACATTTCCTGGCTCCGTCTTCGCCCAATCCCGATCCGCCCGCTCGGCATTGGCCCATTCGCCTTGCGAAAGATAGGCACGTGCCAATCTCGAATAGGCGAGGACGTTATTGGGATAGCGCGCCGTTTCCTTTTTGTAATCCTCGATCGCCAACTCCATCTGTCCACGTAGCCAGTCAGCATCGCCGGTGACCAGCCAGAGTCCACGCTCATGATCGTTCAGATGTTTCGCCTGCGTTAGCAACTCAACTGCGCCGGCAACATCATTCGCCAGCAGCTTCTTCTCGGCCGCATCGATCCATGCTGTCGCAACCGCATTATGCTGCGGATCCGGAACGTTGCGCGCTGCTTCAACGGATGTCGAATCTGCGCCGATCTTCGCCGCAGGCGCTGCATTGGAAGGCATCATCTGAGCAGCAGCAGCGAAAGTGGAAAGGCAGAGAAAACCAACGAGAAGGGAATGCCGTTCGGACATGATTTTTTCTAAATGGTGAAACGCAGAGATTCGATGAAAATGCACCCACTGAAAATTTGAAGATCGCAAGCGGCGTTAATCCGCTCTCGCCTCAGCAGCCGGCAGCAGCACCAGAAGGCAGGTCTTCGACCCCGTCGTGCACGCCACGATGCCGCGCCGCAGCACCTTGGCCTTCGAACCCGTCGGCAGAGGAGAGCGATACGTCCCGGCCAGCAGCGCGGGCCCGGCCTGCTTCAGCGCGTCATCGCCTTTCAGGAAGCGCACGTCCTCCGCGTGGTTATCGCCGAGCAGGAGCAGAAAATCCGCCGAAGCATACCGCCCATCCAGCGGGCTGGGAATCGTGTACGTGCGCAACGCAGCCAGTTCATCGCCGACCTGCTGTACATGCGGGCCCGGCTTCTCATGCGCTCCCGCCTTCGCCAGTGCTGCCACCCTCGCCTCCATCTCCGCCTTCATATCAGCAAAGTTCTGCGTCAGGTTATGTTGCCCCATCGTCTTCAATGCCAGCCGGTACGCGGTCAGCGCGTCATCCTTCTTGCCTTCCGCTTCATAGATTTCTCCCATGTGCAGGCCGCCTTCCGGATTCATCAGCAGCAGCCATGCACTCCGCACATAGGACTCGGCCTCCGGCAGCCTGTTCTGCTTGAAATCAATCCAACCCAGCGTGTCCCAGTACGCTCCCAGCCCGGACACATTGGCGAAGTCTTCGTTCTTCACGTTCTCCAGGCTCGTCGACGCAGTACGGGTCTCCTGCAGCCCCACAGCCTTCCTGCTTGCCGCCTCGGCCGCGGGCACATCAAGCCCCGCATCGCCCAACTCATAGGCCGTGTCGTTCAAAGTCAAGGGATCGTCGCTCGTGTCCATCAGCGCGTGCAGCGTCGCTTTGCCCGCATCGACTTCGCCGGCCTTTATTTGTGCCTGACCAAGTTGCATTCTCAGCGAGTCTGGCTTGTCGCTCAGCGCAATCGCATCCTGAAAGGACTTCTCCGCCTCTTTGTATTGCCTCTGCATCAGTTGCAGCGAGCCGAGCTGGGCATGCGGCTGCGGGTCTGCTGGATTAGCCTTTGCCCACGCCTGCGTGGTTTGTTCGACCTCCGGCCACTGCCCCTGGCTCGTGTAAAACCAAATCAGCCATTGGTACGCGCCAAAATTTTCTGGGTGCAGCTCCACCTCCTTCTTGTAATCCGCCACCGCTTGCGGCTTATTGTTACTAATCCAGTCCAGTGCGCCATACTGCGCCCATAGCCCGCTCTGCTGGTCGTTCATGGCTTTCACCTTGTCCAGCAGCTGGCGCGCTCCGCTCTTATCATTCGCGCGTATGTCTCCGTAGGCCTGCTGCAGCAGGTCGCGCGCTTCGCTGTTGTCCGCCTTCGCTGCTGACTTCGGTTCCGGCGCCGACGCGCCTACCAGCTGAATCAGCTGCGATGCATCATCGCCCATGCCGTTCATGAAGCCGATGTAATCCTTAAAATCATCCACCGGCAGTTCGCGGACCTTGTAATGGAGGGCGTAGTCCATCTCCAATGTGCGGTCCTTCAACTTATATGTGGAGCTGTACTCTGCAAACGCCTTCGTGCGCTTCGCGTCCGCAGGCACCGTCGCCGTATATCCCTCGGGCAATGTCAGCGTCACCTTGACGCTCGTTTCGCCTGTGGTATCCAGCGCGATCTGACGCTTCGGCGGCATCACCCCGGTGGGAAACTTGCTTTGGAACCACGTTGCCATCTGCGGAAACCGCAGATTATCCCACTCGCCGAAATCTTTCCGCGTGTAGTCCCAGCTCACCTGGAAGGGCTCCGCCGTCTTCTCCGGAAGAGAGGCATTCACTGCACTTACCTCTCCGGCGAATCCATTGTTCTCCGAGAGCTTCTGCGTCAGCTCCTGCCAGTTAGCGCGCGGCACGCGGTGGTACAGCTCGCGATACAGCACCTCCGCATCGCCGCGCAGCGTCAGGTCGAAATGCGCGGTCAGCACGCCGCCCTTCTCCAGCTTTCCGGTCACCGTCTCGCGCACAAATGAGGGGAAGGGAAGCGTCGTCTCCGTCCGTACCAGTTGCGCATCGCCCGTCGCCGGAATCGCCAGCGCCTGCTTGTCCCGCAGCCCCGCCAGCAGCATCCGGCTCGGCGCAATCTCTGGCGTCGAGTCCAGCCACACATCGTGGTCCTTCAGCTTCACCAGCGTGATCATGTGATCGAACTGCGCCGGTATCGGCAGCCCAGGGTTCAGGCGCAGGGACGAGTTGATCAGCACTGGCTCAGCCTCAATCTTTTCCGCCGCCAGCATCGCCTCGAGCAGCGTGTGCTTGTCCTTGCAGTCGCCGTAGCGGTTGCGGAAGACCTCCGCCGCCGTATGCGGCTGCAGCCGTCCAATGCCCAACGACACCGCGATGTAGCGATACTGCGTCGCCACGTAGTTATAGATCGCGTCTACCTTCGCATCGTCCGTCGTCAGCCCGCGCGTCAGCTCATCGGCCTTGGCCTGGATCGCGGCATCCGGCACCGCGCGGCCCTTCATCAGCCCGCGATACCATGCGCCCATCTCCGCCCAGGACCGAAAACCGCTCATCGCAATATCGGGAGCGAACATCTCCTGCACCAGCTCCACCGCCGCCGCGTTGTCTTTTTCCTGCTTCTTCGGGTACTCGCTCGCCGTCTCGTGCTTCCAGCGGTAGACGCGCTCGCCTCCCTCGTCAGTCGTCGTCGGGTGCACATCCTTGACGACGATGTTCGCGACAAAATCCAATGGCACCCGGATCTCGATCGTTTGCTCCTCCACCGGGATTCCGGTCATGAAGTTCGTGACAAACGAGTGCTCACCCGGCGCGTCGACATCTGTCGCATGCACGGTTGCCTGATACTCCACCGTGTCGTCCACGCCCAGGGAGCGGATCGGAAGCTGCTTCACCCGCACATCGCTGTACATCGGCGCGGACTCCGTCACCGGCGCCGCGACCTCCTGCGCATCCTCCGCGGGCGTCTCCACCACCTCGCCCGACGGCTTGCGCACTCTCACGTAGTTGAAAGTCACCGTTTCGGCCGATGACGCAAAGGGAATGCTCACAATGCCCG
>DASUWP010000280.1:0-13225 GCA_036378335.1 Acidobacteriaceae bacterium
ACATTGTTTCAGCCAACCGTGGTCATCGGCTGACGTCTATTTCTTATGCAGCAAAGGAATAATCAACGGCAGCAGGTTGCGCGCTACCTGCTGGTTACCTTGTGCCGTGGCATGGATGCCGTCCGGCTGCATGCTTCCCGCGGTGCCGTAGACGTCCTGAAGCAGAAACGGGAGCAGCGGCACATGATACGTCTTGGACAGCGAGACGTAGACCGCGTTGAACTGGTGGATGTAATCGGCGCCATAATTGGGCGGCAGGGTGATGCCGCCGAGCACGATCTTGATACCCGCGTGCTGCAGGGTGGAGACGATCTGATCGAGGTTCTTATGGGTGCTCTCGATAGGCAGGCCACGGAGGCCGTCGTTGCCGCCGAAGGCTACGATGACGAGAGCCGGCTTCAGCGCGAGCACATCGTCCAAGCGCTCGACACCATCCTTGGTCGTATTGCCGCTGATCCCGGCATTCACGACGCGGTAGTGAAAGCCTTTGGCGTCGAGATCGTGTTCGAGAAAATCGGGATAGCTGTTCCCGGCATCCGTGCCGTAGCCTGCAGTCAGGCTGTCTCCAAAGGCGACGACGACCGGGCGGTCGTCCTTCGGCTGGACGACCGGCTGCGCGGCGGGAGCAGCAGCAGAGGATTGAGTCGCAGGTTCCGGCGGCGGGTTCTTGCTGTTACATCCCCCGGCCGCGAGCGCAAGCACAGCAAAGAGCGAAAGCAGCAGGCGGGAACTGCGAGAGTGCATCACACGTTCAATCTAGCAGCAGGCAGCCCGCCGGATGAAGGCGCGAGGCGCAAAGGGGCAGCATGATCGAAGTGCGGGGCTTGAAGAAGTCGATTCACAATGGCACGAACCTGGTGGAGATTTTGCGCGGCATTGACCTGACAATCCCGGGGGGCCAGTTTGCCGCGATCATGGGCCCCTCCGGCAGCGGCAAGAGCACCCTGCTAGGGCTGCTGGCGGGCCTGGACGCGCCGACTGAGGGCGAGGTGATCCTGGACGGATCGCCGATCTCGCGGATGAACGAGGATGAGCTGGCGGAGATTCGTGGACGGAAGCTGGGGTTTGTCTTCCAGTCGTACCAGCTCATCCCCATGCTTACGGCACTCGAGAATGTGCTGCTGCCATTTGAGCTGAGTGGGAATTCTCATCATTCGGGCGATGGCCGCGCACGGGCAACGGAGTTGCTGGACAGTGTTGGACTAGGGGATCGTCTGCATCATTATCCGGTGCAGCTGTCCGGCGGAGAACAGCAGCGGGTGGCGCTGGCTCGTGCCTTCATGCTGGAGCCACCCATTGTGCTGGCGGACGAGCCGACGGGCAATCTGGATTCGCATAACGGCGAGCATGTGCTGGACCTGTTGCTGCAACGCCATCGGGAAAGCCGCGCAACCCTGGTGATGGTAACGCATGATCCGTTGATCTCTGCGCGGGCAGAGCGGCGCATCCTCCTGCGCGATGGGCTGGTCATCGAAGACACGCTGGCGCAGGAGCCGATAGCTGCAGCGGAGGCGCATCTGTGAATGGGTCTATAAACGGCTCCGTGAATGCCCCGGCAAAGAGGACGACCGGACGTGCTCTTAGCTCGAGTGTGGCTTTGCGCATTGCGTGGCGCGAGTTTGAAGCGGCGCCGGCCAAATTTATATTCGTAATCGTTTCGGTGGCGATTGGGGTTGCCGCGCTGACCGGGGTCCGGGGTTTCACCGAATCGTTTCAGAAGACGCTGCTTGGGCAGGCGCGCACCATCATGGCAGCAGATGTGTCGGCTCGCATGTTCCGCCAGCCCTCCGCGAAAGAAATCGCCGGTCTGAACGCGTTGCAAGGAGTGGAACGCACGCAGGTGACTGAGATGGTGTCGATGGCTTCCACCCCGTCCGATCCGATTCCTCTGCTGGTATCGCTGAAGGCGGTCGATCCTTCCCAGTATCCCTTTTATGGCGCGTACAAGCTGCGTCCTGCAGGCACACTGCGTGAGGAGCTGAGCCCGGAGAGAGTGCTGGTAGGCGAGGACCTGCTGATTCGATTGCATGCGCAGATTGGTGACTCTCTGAAGCTGGGCAACAGCACCTTTCGCATTGCTGGCGTGATTGAACGCGAGCCCGACCGGATGAACTCCAGCATGGGGATTGGACCGCGGGTCCTTATTACCCGGCAAGGCCTGGCAGAGAGTGGCCTGCTGCAGCCAGGCAGCCGGGCGGGAGAGCGATTCCTGATGCGTCTTCAACCAGGCGCGAGCGATATCAAAGGTCTGCATGCGCAAGTAGAGAAGGTCCTGCCCGAGGCACAGGTGACGGACTTTCGCGAGGCCAACCCTGCACTGACCCGGGGACTGGATCGCGCAAGCAGCATGCTGAGTCTGATCTGCCTGGTGGCGATGGTGCTGGGCGCCATTGGCGTAGCGATGTCGATGCGCGCGCACCTGGAGCAGCGAATGGACATTCTGGCGACCATGAAATCCATTGGCGCGCGCTCGTCTGACATTCTCCGGATTTATCTATTGCAGACGCTACTGCTGGGGCTGGCTGGCGGCCTGGTGGGTGTGGTGGCGGGCTTCGGTGTGGAATGGACGATCCCGCTGCTGGCGGCGAAGCTGCTTCCGATTGAGCCCTCTTTGCGTTTACCGGTGCGCGCGGGACTTGCGGGCCTCGGCACCGGAATGCTGACGACGCTGCTCTTCTGTTTGCCGCCATTGCTCGACATCCGGCGAATCAAACCAAATCTGGTGCTGCGCCGCCAGGTCGAGACGCAGCCGGAGTTCACTCTCGCTGAACGGTGGCAACGGCGGCGCATGCAGTGGATCGCAACGGCCGTCATTCTGATTGCGCTCGCTGGAATTGCCGCCGGTCTTACCAATTCGCTCACCATAGCGGCTTGGTTCACGGCGGCGCTGGTCGCGCTGTTGTTGTTTATCACCCTGTTGGCGCGAACGCTGCTGCGCATGTTGCGAACCGCACTGGCGCGTACGCGGCTCAGCTTGCCCTCGGCGGTGCGACACGGATTGTCGAATCTCTATCGTCCGGGAAACCAGTCGACCGCCGTGCTGACAGCACTGGGTGCGGGCATCATGTTGATCCTGACGGTATTCCTTATGCAGAACGCGGTCTTGCGTGATCTGCAGGAGACGCTCGGCAAAGGCCTGCCAAATATCTTCCTGATCGACATCGCGACCGACGAACTTGACGGCGTGGCTTCGCTGATCGCGAAAAAGCCGGGCGTGCATGGGGCAATGGAGCGTCTGCCGGTGGTAGCGGGAAGGCTGAACGAGGTGAACGGCACGAGCGGCGATGCATTGAAGCAGGAGCGAGTGCCGCGGCATCTGCTGCAATCGGTGAGCCTGACCTGGTCGGATACACTGCCGGCGGGTGCGAAGGTGCATGCGGGCGCGTGGTGGAAGCCGGGGGATGAAGGCAAGGTTGCGGTCAGCGAGGGTCTTGCCCGGCGGATGCATGTAGGCGTCGGCTCGACGATGCTGTTCACAGTGCAGGAGCAGCGCATTCCTGTAACCGTGTCCGCGCTATACGCGAATGATGGGCAGCACGTCTTCGGGCGCAGCGAATTTATTCTCTCGCAGCGATCGCTGGCGCATTTTCCGGTGGTCTGGTACGGCGCTGTGCACCTGGATACCGCCCAAATTCCGCAGATGCAGCGCGCGCTGTTTGCTGCGTATCCTACCGTGACCGTTATCAATATCGCGGACCTGCTGGATACGGTGGCCGGCGTGGTTCACCAGGTTACGATCATCGTGCGATTCCTCGCCGCGTTCTCGATTCTTTCCGGCCTGGTGATCCTGGCCTCCAGCGTTGCGAGCACCCGATTCCGCCGCATCCGCGAAGTGGTCGTGCTGAAGACGCTTGGCGCCCGTCGCGCACGGGTGGCTGCAGTATTCGGTGTCGAGTTCACGGTGCTAGGGCTGCTGGCGGGATGCGTGGGCGTGATTTTCGCCAACCTGCTTACTTTCATTCTGCTGCACCGGCTGGATGTGACGTTTCATTTGCAGTGGCCGGCTGCCGCGGCGGCTGCAGCGGGCACGGCCTTGCTAGCCGTTATTACCGGATGGCTCGTCAGTATCCGCATCCTTGGCCAGCGGCCGCTTGAAGTGCTCCGCGAGGAGTAGCCGGCCTAGCTCGAGTGGGCTGGGCGGTCCATCGTTCGGAGAGTCCTCGCCGCCATCTTCATCATTTCCGCCGAGGTCCGGGTTGCGATCCATAGGCGCCCACATGCGCGCCATCAGCGGGACCAGGAAAAGCACCGCAAACACGGTCGTGACCGTACCGCCCACCACGACCCGCGCCAGCGGTTTTTGCGTTTGCGAGCCAATGCCGGAGGCGATGGCTGCGGGCAGCAGACCGAGACCAGCCGCCATGCAGGCCATGACGATGGGACGCATTTCGTCGATGGCTCCGAGGAAGACGCCAAGATGGCGTCCGTGATCGTGCTGCTGATGGCGCAGGCCGGTTAGAAATACCACGGTGCACAACGTGTTGAGGCCGAGCAGGGAAGTGAAGCCAACGGCCGCCGAAATGCTGAAGGATGTGTGGGTCAGCACCAGGGTAAAGATGCCGCCGATGGCGCCAAAGGGAAGCGTGGCGAGGACAATCAGCGCATCGCGGAAGGACTGGAACAGCAAGTAGAGCAGCAGCAGAACGATGAGCAGCGAAATGGGCACGATGAACGCAAGCCGGTGCAGCTCCTTTTGCAGGCTGTCGTACTCACCGGCCCAGGTATAGGTATAGCCCGAGGGCAGCTTTACCTGGTGCGCCAGGACATCCTTCAGCTCTTCGATCGTGCTCTGTAGATCGCGGCCGCGCACGCTGAACTTGATCGGGATATACCGCCTGCCGCCTTCCCGGTAGATCATGAAAGCGCCATTGTGCAGCGTGACGTTTGCCACGCTGCCGAGTGGGATCTGATTACCGTCCGGCGTAGGCAGAAGAATCTTGCGAATGGCCTCCGGCGTGTCACGGAACTCAGGAGTGAAGCGTACGGCGAAATCGAAGCGTCGCTCGCCTTCTATGATCTGTGTCACGGCAGCGCCACCGACGGCGGCCTGCACGGCGTTGTTGATATCCGCCGCGGCGATGCCATAGCGCGCAGCTTCTGCGCGGTCGATGGAGATAAGCAAGCTGGGCTGGCCGCCAACGTTGAAGACACCGACGTCGGTTACGCCGCGCACGTGTGTCATGAGCTGGTAGATCCTGTCGGCTGTGTTGGTGAGGGTGTCGAAATCATCGCCGAAAAGTTTGAGCGAGTTTTCGCCCTTCACACCGGACATCGCCTCTTCCACGTTGTCCTGAATATTTTGGGAGAAGTTGAAGTCAATGCCGGGATATTGCTGGAACTTTTTCTGAATGGCCGCGATCAGCTCTTCCTTCTTGCCATGAAACTGAGGCCGCCATTCGTCGGCCGGCTTCAGATCGGCAAGAAACTCGATGTTATTGAAGGTACTGACGTCGGTACCGTCGTCAGGCCTGCCCATTTGCGACAGACATTGGCTGACTTCAGGAAAGCTGCGCAGCACACTGCGGATCTGGTCCGCCAGCTCAGCGGACTGGGGAAACGCCATATCCTGCTGCATCGTTGCGCGAATCCATAGGTTGCCTTCTTCGAGCGCGGGCATGAACTCGCCGCCGATCTGCGTGAACGCGAATGCCGCACCTCCGAGCAGGATCAAGGCGAAGATCCAGACCATTACGGAGTGTTTCAGCGCGGATTGCAGAGTTCTGTCGTAGAAGCGACGGATGTTGCTGACCAGCCAGGTCTGTTTGTCCGAGACGTTCTTTGGTGAGGAGAGAAAGCACAACACCGGGGAGAAGAGAAATGCGTACAGCAGTGCGCCGATGAGGGCAAAACCATACGCCTGGGACATGGGAGCAAAGATCTTTCCCGGTACTCCCTGCATGGTGAAGAGTGGGATGAACGAGACGAGAATGATGAGAGTGGAAAAGATGACCGGCCGCGAACCGTCGGCGACGCCGGCAACGATCACGTCCGAGAGAGTCTCTCCCTGGCGGCGGCGGCTCAGCTTACGATAGACATTTTCGAGAATGATGATCGAGGCGTCGACGAGAATGCCGAAATCGATGGCTCCGATGGAGATGAGATTGGCCGAGCTGCCTTCCAGCACCATGAGGCTGAAGGCAAAGAGAAGCGCAAATGGAATGGTTAGGGCGGCGATGGTGGTGATGCGGACATCGCCCAGCGTGACGTACAGAACGATGGTGACGAGCAGCATCCCCATCAGCACAATGTGCTGTACCGTTTCCGTGGTGCGGTTCACCAGCTTGCTGCGGTTGTAGATGGTCTTGATCTGCATACCTGGAGGCAGCAGATTGCCGGAGTTGAGCTCGTCGATCTTCTTACGCAGTGCTTTGAGAGCCGGGAGTGACTGCTCGCCTTTTTGCATCAGAGCGATGCCTTCGACGATGTCCGGATTTTCGTTGAAGCCTACTTTGCCCAGCCGCGGCTGATGACCTTCTTTGACGGCCGCCACGTCGCGCAGCAGGATCGGCGTGCCGTTATGCTCGGCCACGACGATGTTGTTCATATCCGTCAGTGATTTCAGCAGACCAATGCCGCGCACGTTCACACTCTGGCTGCCCATCGTCAGGTAGTTGCCGCCGGCGTTCGCATTGCTGTTCTGGATGGCGTTGACGACCTGGGTCATGTTGACGCCCATAGCCAGGAGGCGGTTGGGATCGATCTCGGCCTGGTACTGCCGAGTGGTTCCGCCGAAAGTAGCGACATCGATGATGCCGGGCACGGACTTGATCTGCCGCACAACGAACCAGTCTTGCTCAGCCTTCAACTCATTCAAGCTGTAGCCAGGCCCGATGAGCTGGTAGCGGTAGATCTCGCCGACAGGCGATTCAGGAGAGAGCTGGGGCTGCAGGCTATTCGGCAGCGTCAGCGATTGCAGGCGATTCAGCGCTTCCTGCCGGTCGATGAAATAGGAGGAGTTGAAATCGAAGTAGAGCTTGACGTCGCTGAGTCCGAAGATGCTGATCGAGCGGATTTCTGTGAGCTTGGGCGTGCCGTTCAGCACAGTCTCGACCGGGATGGTGACCTGCTGCTCCATCTCCTCGGCGGACCATGCCGGGTTCTGTGTAATGAACTCCACCATGGGCGGCGAAGGATCGGGGTATGCCTCGATGTCGAGCTGCGAGAAGGCAAATCCGCCAGCGGCCAATGCCACAAGGAAGAGGATCAGCACAATGGTGCGGTACTGCAGCAGCGCTCGTGTGAGTCCCTGCATGGCTACTCCGACCCCGAGCCGCGCAGCAGCTCAGCGCCAGTGCTGACGACGTGATCGCCCTCGTTCAGGCCGCCGGTGATTTCCACGTTGGAATCGTGGGCCTCGCCGACGCGCACGTCGCGGCGCACATATTTGTTCTCGCCGGTTTGCACATACACGTAGGTGCTGACGCCATCGCGGATGACGGCTGTAGCGGGAACTACAATGGCCTTCCGGTTTTGATTCGTTACCGCCACCGTGGCGTACATCTGAGGCTTGAGCTGATGGTGCGGATTCGGCAGCACCACGCGAACCTTCAGCGTCAGGGTTTGTGGGTCCACTGCGTCAGAGATGTTGTCGACGACTCCGTGAAAGACGGTATCGGGATAGCCGTTGACACGCACCTCCACCGGTTGGCCCCGCCGGATTGCTTGAACATCCCGGGGATAGAGATCGGCGAGAACCCATACATCACTGATGTTGGCGACAGTTGCGATCGGAGTCGCGTTGTCGAGCGAGCGTTGGAGCTCGCCGCTGGCGGTGCTTACGTCGAGCACAACCCCCTGAATGGGAGAACGGATCGCTACCAGGTCTGTTGTGTCCGTCTCCTTGTACCCGAGGATGTGCAGCGTCTGGAGTGCACGGGCCAGTTCGGCATGAGCTGCTTGATCAAGGGCATTGAGATCGTCGAAGTCCTTCTGCGCCATTACTTGGTGCTGCAGAAGGTCGCGGCCGCGGTTTAGCTGTAAGTCCGCGCGCGCCGCCTCAATCTTTGCCTTCTCATAATCCGATCGCGCTTGCTGCAGATCGGTGCTTTGCAGCATCCCCACAATCTGTCCCTTTGCAACTTCCTGACCGGGCAGTACCTTGAGGGCGAGGACGCGACCGCTGATCGGCGGGTAGATGTGCACCACGGTTGTCGGGTTCGCCTGGATGCGCGCGGCAAGCGTCAGCGCATTGTGCACGGGCTCGACGTGCGCAACGACAGTGTCGAAAACGCGATACTGAGGGGCCGGCGTGTCGGATGCATCCGCAGGTTTATGGCTCTCGCAGCCGCTGAAAAGCAGGAGCGCCGACATAGCGGCGAGAAGCGTGCAAAGTCGCAAAGGTCTCATGGGACGATCTCCGTGGCGGCAGCAAAGCTGACTTGATGCAGGCTGATCCACACCTGCACGTTCGCGTTCAGCGCATCCAGGTTCACCTGTCGGTAGTCCTGCAACGCGCTCAGGTAGTCGAGCAGCGTTGTGCCGCCGTGGCGATAGCTGTACTCGAGGTTGTCGCGCACTTCGTGCGCCTCTTGCAGGTAATGGCCGTTGTAGCGGCGGGCCAACAAGAGCGCATCCTCATACGCTGCCCACGCCTGGTCCACGTCAGAGACGACCTGGTTGCGCGCGGCCGTCTCTGCAAAGCGGCTGGACTGCGCCTCGTATTTCGTGCGGGCCTTCTCACCCTGATTGCGATCGAAGATGCGCAGCGGAATACCGATCTGAAAGCCTGCAGAGTTTGCTGTGCCCGCGCGGTCGTACTCGCCTTCAATGGTGGGGTCGGTGGTGCCTTGGGCATAGGCGAGCTTCACATTCGCGTCCGCTACGCGAACGGATTGCTGCGCCGCCAGATAATCCGGTCGTGCCTGCAACGCCTTCTGCTCGGTATCAGGAAGGGTTGCGGTAATCGCTGGAGGAGTGAGCGAGCCGGTGATGTCGAAATCGGTTCGAGGACGGTCGTACCCCAGCAAGGTCTGCAACTGCTCCGACGCCTGGATGAGATTGGTATGCGCGTTGTCGTAGTCGGATTCGAATTGGGCCAGCTGCAGATCGAGCCGCTTGAAATCGGTGGCACTCATATCGCCGACGCGCAGGCGCTCGCGGTTCAGGTCGAGTGTCTTGCGGTAGTCGTCCAGGTTCTGCTTGGCCAGATCAAAGGCGCCCTTGGCTCCGAGCATCTGGGTGAATGCGGTTTTAACGGCAAGCACAACCTGGCGTTCCTGATCGGCGTACTGGCTGCGCGTTACATCGGTCGTGGAGCGGGCAACGTCCAGGCGCCAGCGGCGTTTCTGTCCGCGTTCGAAGAGCCGGGAGACCTGGCCGGAATAGAAATATGGATTGTTTGAATTAGCGGCGAGCGAGACATCTGAGCCGGTGAGATTGAAATTCGGATTCGCGCGAAGCCCGGCGGTGATCTCCGACTGCTTGGTGGCGGTCACGTGCGCTTGCGCCGATAGGAGAGAGGGGTTCTGCTGGCGAGCAAGATCGACTGCCTGCTGCATGGAGAGCGGGGCAGGGGTTTGTGCGCGGGCTGCGCCGGCGCTCAACAGCAGCAGGACCGAGGTCCAGCGGCTTGCCAGAAATAGGGCTCCGCGCGCCCGCCGCCATGCGGGTGGGGAACTCGCTTCAGCTTTGAACAAATGCACCTCTACGGACAATCATTGCCGCGACTCACGGCTCGCGGATTAGAGTTCACGTGATAGGGAAAGGATGCGACGGATGCCGCGGCGAAGCCTTGGCTACCATCTACTGGGAGTGGGCTAGAGCGCCACAGGCGGGGGGCGCGAGTCGATCGGCAAGTGGGTTCCCGTAAGCTGGACGGCCAACTGCGCCTCCTGCTCGACAGGACGGCTGGGCCCACTGCGCAGCAAGATGGCCACAGCATCCATCCACGCCATGGTGGATGGTAGAAGCGCCGGCGTAGGCTGGGAACCGTCGAAGGGATCGTACAGGCGAAGCGCCCGTTCGGCATCCCGCGGGGCGGTGCACATGGCAATATCGTCAGAGAGTGAGATCACAGGTAAAAGCAGGATCACCAGCATCAGGACGGCGGTGAATTGCAGCCGTCGCGATGGCAGGGTCCCGACCGGTAAGGATCTGCGAGTGCGCCACGCATGCGCCGACCACGCCGTAATCAGCGACAAACCGAGAAGCAGCCACACGCAATTGAGAAGGATCTCCACGCCTGATCGTGATTGTAATTGAAGCAGGAGCCTGCACAAGTTCGGGGAAGCATTAGGAAGCTGTAACAAAAGGGTTAGCAGAGACGTTGGATTGACCCCAAGCGCGAGTGCACTTATGATTCATGGAGGCACGCATGATCAGCGTGTTCCAGCCTGCATTGCCCCCTCGTTCAATGGTAGGACGGCTGCCTCTGGAGCAGCATATCGGGGTTCGAATCCCTGGGGGGCAACCAAAACAGCACCAACGTCGTGCTGGGCAATATGCGGAAAGAAAAACGGATTCGTCGTTTAGATGGCATTGGCTGCCATCCTGGGTTGATCACCGGAACGCGAGGGGACTTGATGGCCCGGATGGGACACGTCCGCTCTCAAGGGCTGCTTCCGTTCCCTGAGAAGAATGGCCCCATCATTTGGCCGGGGTACACCAAACGCAGTGCGTTGAATGTGATGAGGCCGCAGGTCCATCGGTGGCGTAGTGCGGACAACCGTCAATCATGAGGCATATTTCGTCCGAAGCCCAAGGCTGCGGGCCGAAACGGGTGATGACGCGACCCGCGATCATCCGCCGTTGTCAACGAATGACAAAGGCTGTTTTCAACAAGCTACCCGGAAGAGACTTGTCCGAGTAGACGACCAGGCGTCGGCAGATTGCAGCGGAATGCCCACATCCATGGTGATCGATGCTTCGCCGGTCGAAGAGACGAGCAATGGAGTTATCGCAATGGCAAGCGAGACACCGACTATGCGCGATCGGGAGCGCGCAAATTTCAACTTACGAGAAACATAATGCTCCCGAGGCCCAGACCTATCTCAGAAATTTGTGTGGCAGTTTGCTCTTCTAGGGCCCAACTTCTTGACTGGTAGTTCTCGCGAACCGTTTTGTCAGTATCTATCCGAACCGCAGCTCCTAACCTATTCCGTAACGTGAGCTGAAAGAAAAATAACTATTTGTGGTCTGGAATGCAGTGCGATAGTATTGCATCACCATGACCCTGCACGGACATTTCAATATGCCCGATTTGAAGGCCGGTCCGGCCGTGTGGGTCCCTTCCATGCGCATCGACCGCTTGGAAAACTGTTGTTGTTGATCGAACCCTCGTTCGCGCCTAGTTAGTCTAGCTATTTCCCTAAATTGATTCATCCTTGTTTGTCGAGCGGACGATTCGCTGTTCGCGGTGCTCTGCCTTTATAGCAGGAGCGGCTAACGCTCTTACAAGGAAATCCATATAGCAGAAAGAAGGCTGTTATGGACGTACATTCCTCAAGTGGGCACTCGCTTCGTCGCACTCTGAATGTGTTTCTGCTCGCACTGGTATCTTCATGCGCGTTATTCGGGCAAGTTGCCGGGGGCACGATCCAGGGAGTGATCTCTGATCCGACTGGAGCTGCGATTGCAGGCGCGCAGGTTCAGGTTACGGAGACGTCTACAGGGGTTAGCCGCACCGTAAGCACCAATTCGGGAGGGTTCTACGCAGCACCAAACCTGAAGCCTTCTGTGTACTCGATAACGGCGACTGCCCAGGGATTCTCTCGTGAGATTGCGAGTGGCGTTGTACTGGCCGTGGGCGCCAACGTCTCGATCAACTTGTCCTTGAAGGTGGGTAGTAACGCTGAGCAGGTCGAGGTGAAGGGCATATACGAAGGGGTGGATCTTGTCACACCCGGTCTCAACGAAGTCGTGGATAGCGACACCATACGGCAGTTGCCTCTGAACGGCCGCGACTGGTCTCAGCTGATTACGCTGCAACCTGGCGCCAATAACGTGCGCAACCAGTCAGCGATCGGAAGCGCCGGGACATCCGACGTGAACCGGGTGCTGCGCGGTTTCGGTAACCAGATGAGCATCTCAGGCACACGGCCGCAGCAGAATAACTACCGTTTAGATGGAGTCAGCTTCAACGACTATACGAATGGCGCGCCGGGTGGCGTGCTCGGCACGATTTCGGGTGTGGATGCGGTGCAGGAGTTCTCTGTCATCACCACAAACTATTCAGCAGAATATGGCAAGACATCAGGCGGTGTGATCAATGCGGTCACGCGCTCGGGAACCAATCGGTTTCATGGCAGCGCGTATGAGTTTCTTCGCAATAGTTCCCTGGACGCTCGCAATTACTTCGATGGTCCAAAGATCGCACCATTCCGTCGTAACCAGTTTGGTGGATCCCTAGGCGGACCTATCGTTCATGACAAGACCTTTTTCTTCTTCAATTACGAAGGACTGCGGCAGTCTCTTGGTATCTCTCAGGTCGACCGCGTGCCGTCGGCTAACGCCCGCGAGGGGATCATCTCTGCAGACAACGGCGGCAACGTAACTGTGGACCCAGCGGTGAAGCCATATCTAGCCTTCTGGCCGCTGCCGAATGCCGGACTGGATTCGACGGGCGACGTTGGCTATTACCGCTTGGCTGTAAGCCAGATTGGCAACGAAAACTTTTACACCACCAAGCTCGATCATCACTTTTCAGACAAGGATTCGTTAGCCGGCACATTCCTGTACGTCACTAACGACCTTAGCCAGCCGGATCCACTCAACAATCTTCACTTCGTCAATAAGGACGCACGTACCTTCACAAGTATCGAAGAGACGCATATCTTCGGTCCCAATGTGCTGAACACTGTGCGATTTGGATTCAGCAGAAACCATGCGATCTCTACGACCGCTGATCCGATCAATCCTCTTGCCGGGGATGCTTCATTCGGTTCGGTTCCCGGCAGGCCGGCCCCATTCCTGATTGTGCCGCAGTGGACAAACTTCTATGGCGGGCTAGGCGGTTTCCCGAATTTCACTATCGGCTGGAACTCGTTTCAGGGCTATGACGATGCCGTTGTGACGCGGGGCACTCACAGCCTGAAGTTCGGCTTCGCGTTTGAGCGGATGCAGTCGAACAACTATATGCACTTCACGCAGAACGGGCGTTTTGTCTATGCAAGTTTTTCCGACTTTCTGACGAATGACCCGCTGGTTTATGGTGTGCAGCTGCCCAGTGGAGAGACGGAGCGTGGCATTCGCCAATCACTTGTCGGGCTCTACGCTCAGGATGGCTGGC
>DASUWP010000281.1:0-2700 GCA_036378335.1 Acidobacteriaceae bacterium
AAATCCTTGAGGAAGGCACTGACCAGCCGCTTCCTGTTTGAAATTTTCTTTGCAGATGCCGATAGGATGAGCTCAACGCAAGCTGCACGGTGCGGTTATGGCCGCCGATGACGGGATCACTTCGACGACCTCGGACCTAGATACGGTCATGGCCAGCGAGGGCGCGTTGATCCAGTGTAGGCGCGAACCGATGGGGGTATGCTTCCCTCAGTCCGCTGATGCTTCTGTTTCGAGCACGGGAGACGAGATGCCGGTCCCCCAGGATCCTATGGAGCCGAGATGAACCGTCGTGAATTTGCCCGCATGTCCGCCCTGTCATTGGCCGCAACCCAGCTTCCTGCGGTGGCTGTTTCGCAACCGGCACGCAAGATCGGCTATGCGCCGGTTGGTCTTGGACAAATCTCCAGCATCTTCATGCGCGCAGTCGCAAATTCATCGACCACGAAGATCACCGGCCTGGTGAGCGGGCATCCGGAGAAGGCGGCTCGCTTCGCCGAGATGTATGGAGTGCCTCGCACTTCGATCTACAACTACGAGGACTTCGACCGGATTCGCGAGAACAAGGACATTGACGCGACCTATATCGGGCTGCCCAACTCAATGCACAAGGAGTTCACGATCCGTTCGGCCCAGGCGGGCAAGCATGTGCTGTGCGAGAAGCCGATGGCGATCTCCTCCGCGGAATGCCGCGAGATGATTGCAGCGTGCCGTAAGGCCGACCGGAAGCTGATGATTGCCTATCGCATTCACTATGACCCGACGCATCTGAAGGCGGTTGCGCTAATCAAGCAGGGCCGCATCGGTGATATCCAGTATTGCGAAGGCAACTTCGGCAGCTATTTCCATCCCAACCAATGGCGGCTCACGCGGGCCCTGGGCGGAGGGGGCCCATTGATGGATATGGGTATCTATCCGCTAAATACGATCCGGTTCTATACAGGCGTGGAGCCTGTCCGCTTCGCTGCGAAGACCAGCACGATGGACCGCCAGAGCGGCCGTTTTCAGGACATCGAAGAGTCGCTTTCGTGGACGATGGAGATGTCGTCCGGCGTTCTGGCCAATTGCGCAACCAGTTACACGACGCGACTGCCCGGATACATCAACGTGATCGGCAACAAGGGAAGTATTCTAGTCAGCACCGCGTACAGCTACGATGGCCTGCGTCTCGAAGCGCATCTGGACGATCCAGACGGCAAATCCGGCAGCGATATCCATGAAGACGCGACAGGCAAAATGCCCTTCCAGTTTCAGATCGAGGCGGAGGACTTTGCCAACTGCATCCTGCAGAACAAAGAATCGCGGACACCTGGCGAAGAGGGACTGAAGGACATGCAGGCAATCGAGCAGATCTATATCGCGGCCGGACACCCGATCGCTTAAAGAATCTTCTTTCCAAACGCCGAAGAAATGAGCTCGACCGCCAGATGCGCGGTGCGGTTGTGCTCGTCGATGACGGGATTCACTTCGACGATCTCGAAGCTGAGCATGCGGCCGTGGTCGGCGAGGATTTCCATGGCGAGATGCGCTTCGCGATAGGTGGCACCGCCGCGCACGGGTGTGCCCACGCCGGGCGCATCCTCCGGGTCAATCCAGTCCATGTCGAGGGAGACGTGATAACCGGCGGTGCCGCGGCCGGCAGCGCGCAGCGCCTCTTCCATCACGGTGCGCATGCCGCGTTCGTCGATATCGCGCATGGTGTAAACCTCGGTGATGCCGGCGCGCTTGATGTTTTCCTTCTCCGTGGCGTCGATGTCGCGGACGCCGATGAGAACGACGTTGTCCGGATCGACTTTAGGGGAGAAGTCGTAGATGTCTGAGAGTTCCCTAGGCCCAAGGCCAAGCAGCGCAGCCATGGGCATGCCATGGACGTTGCCGGAAGGTGAGGTTTCGGGTGTGTTGATGTCGGAGTGGGCGTCGATCCAGATGAGGCCGATCTTCTGTCCTTTGCGGCGGTAGAACTCGCCGACACCGGAAACTGAGCCGGCCGCGACAGAGTGATCGCCGCCGAGGATGACCGGCGTCGAGCCTTCTTCGAGCGTCTTGACGACAAGGTCAGCCGCTTTGACGCAAGTCTCGCGGATTTCCTTCAGGTATTTCGCGTTTTGCTCGCCGGGCGTTTTCGTCTCGGCAATGGCAACGCCAATGTTTCCGCCGTCGGTGACGACGTGGCCCAGCGCTTCCAGATGCGCTTCGAGTCCGGCAACGCGCACGGCGGAGGGGCCCATATCCACACCGCGGCGGGACTGGCCCAGGTCGAGCGGCACACCGATGACCCGAATGTGACGCGGTGGCAGCGCCTGTACGCCGGTGTACATCGGTTGATGGCCGCGAGACGTCTCTGCATGAATCGTATCTTCGTTCTTACTCATAGATCGATGCCCCATTCCAGGGGGAAGCAAACCCTCAAGCATAGAGAGGCTTCGGCATTCGGGCAAATCGATAAAAAAATCAACGCTCTGCTGTCACTGAATCACGAATGGATCATCACGGATAAATACGGTTCAGGGTTCGCGCAAAGGGGATGGTTTCGCGGACGTGTTCGAGGCCGCAAATCCACGCGACGGCGCGCTCAATGCCCATGCCGAATCCCGAATGGGGTACAGACCCGTAGCGGCGCAGGTCCAGATACCACTGGAAGGATTCCAACGGCAGATGATGGTCTTCGATGCGCTGCTTCAGCAGCTCATAAGAAGCGATGCG
>DASUWP010000282.1:0-2548 GCA_036378335.1 Acidobacteriaceae bacterium
CCCGCAGAACCGCTACCTGTTCGAGTTGCAGCGAAACACCCGTTTCACAGCGCGCCGCATCCAGCAGCTCGTGCAGGGCTACCGTCGGCGCGCCGGCATTACCCAGGCGGTGCACCCGCATCTCATCCGCCACCAGATGATCACCTCGCTGACCTCGCATGGTCTGTCGGATGCACATGTCGGATGCACAGATCCAGCTCATCTCGGGCCATGAGAGCAAGAAAAGCTTGGAAGTCTATCAGCATCTCGCACTGAACACGGTCGAGCACGCCTACCAGGAGGCAGTGCGATCGATCAGTCTTTGATGTCCGCCGATGTTTCTTTCCCGAGATGATTTATACAAGAAGGCATATTGACGCAGTTTCAGGGTAAGACGATGCGCTGCTCAAACTGTGGCTCGGACAATCCAGCCGGCAAGAAGTTTTGCTCTGAATGCGGAGCCGGATTTTCCCGAGGCTGTCCGCAGTGTGGCGCGGAGAATGCGCCTGCCGCAAAGTTCTGCGGTGATTGCGGCGTCGCCCTGAGCGCGCAGGTCCAACCCCCAGGTGCTGAAACAGCGCCCGTCCAACCGCGAGATACCGGCGAGCGCCGCCATCTGACGGTGCTGTTTTGCGACCTGGCTGGGTCCACCGAGATCGCCGCTCAGCTCGATCCCGAGGAATGGCGCGAGACCGTGTCCAGCTACCATCGCGCGGCCGCTGAAGCGATAACGCGACTCGGTGGCCACGTCGCCAAGTACCTCGGTGACGGCGTGATGGCGTTCTTCGGTTATCCCGAGGCCCACGACGACGATGCGGCGCGCGCCGCGCGCGCCGGCCTGGCGATTCTTGACGCTATGGCGAGGTTCAACGAGCAACCCACGCACCCAAAGCTGTCCGCAAGGATCGGCATCCACTCAGGTGCGGTGGTGGTGGGCGCCGGCGCCAGCAAGGACGTCGACGTATTCGGCGACGCGCCGAATGTCGCCGCGCGCGTGCAGGCGGCCGCTGAGCCGGACACGGTTCTGCTCACCGACGCCACGCATCGGCTGGTATCGGGACTGTTCATCGCGGAGGATCGCGGGGCGCATTCGCTGAAGGGCGTCCAGCAGCCGGTGCAACTCTATCGGGTAGTCCAGCCGAGCGGCGTGCGCGGACGGCTGGAAGCGGCGGCGGCATCGCGTGGTTTGACGCCGTTTGTCGGGCGCGAGGACGAATTACGCTCGCTGATGAATCGTTGGGAGCGCGCGCTCGAGGGTGAAGGGCAGGTGGCGCTGATCATCGGCGAGGCAGGCATCGGCAAATCGCGTCTGGTCCAGCGCTTTCATGAACAGATCGCAGGTACGCCGCACACCTCGGTGGCAGCCGCGGCCGGCGCGTTTTTCCAGAGCACTCCATTCTATCCCGTCACTGAGATGCTCCGCGAATTGCTGGCGTGGCACGGCGACCATTCAGCAGCCATGGAACAACTCTCACAACTGGAGGCCCGACTGGAGCTGGCGGGCCTCAAGCCCGCCGAAGCCATCCCGCTGATTGCTCCGCTCCTGAATCTGCCTCTGCCTGCGGATTATCCGCCGTCGACGTTGTCACCTGAGCAGCAGCGCCGCCGCCTGCTGGCGACGCTGGTCGAATGGGTGGTGGGCACAGCGCGAGCGCAGCCAACAGTGATCGCGACCGAGGACTTGCACTGGGCGGATCCATCGACTCTCGAATTGATTCAACTGCTGACCGAGCAAGGAGCGACGGCGCGCCTGCTGCTCTTGTACACGGCGCGGCCCGAGTTTCATCCGCAATGGCCGTTGCGGGCCCATCACACGCAAATCACCCTCAATCGCCTGAGCACCCGCAACGTGCGCTCGATGGTCGAGGAGGTGGCGGCGCGCAAGGCGATGTCAGACGAGACCATCGCGACGGTGGTCGAGCGCACCGGGGGCGTGCCGCTGTTCGTCGAGGAGCTGACGCGGGCGGTACTCGAGAGCGGCGATGCGAAGTTTACCGGGCACGATATCCCGGTGACGTTGCACGACTCGCTGATGGCGCGGCTGGATCGGCTAGGGGCAGCCAAAGAGATCATCCAAATCGGCGCGGTGATCGGCGGCGAGTTCTCCTACGAACTGCTCCACGCCGTTCATCCGATCGCCGAAGAGAACCTGCAACGCACACTGCGCACTGTGGTCGACGCGGAACTATTGTACGTTCGCGGCATGGCTCCAGACGCGACCTACCAATTCAAGCACGCACTCATCCGCGATGCGGCCTATGAGGCACTGCTCAGAAGCCGCCGCAAAGAACTCCATTCGCGGATTGCAGACGTATTGGTGCACGAATTTTCGGACAAAACGGCGCTAGCGCCCGAGCTCCTCGCTCATCACTACACGGAGGCAGGTCTTGTTGAAGAAGCAATCCCTGCTTGGCAGCGAGCGGGACTAAGGGCGACAGAGCGCTCGGCCAATGTCGAGGCAATAAGTCATTTTACCAAGGCCTTGGAGCTACTTGAGGCCGCGCCCGACTCTCCCGAGCGCGTTCAGCAGGAAGCAAGGTTGCAGATCACCTTGGGCGGCGCCCTCATG
>DASUWP010000283.1:0-12992 GCA_036378335.1 Acidobacteriaceae bacterium
AGGCCGCCGTCCGTGAATAGGCACGACGTGCTCGCACTGCTCGAAGCCGTGCGCGCCGGCGCGCTCGCGCCGCAATCTGCGCTGGAGCGCCTCAGCACTATGCCCTATGAGGACGCAGGCTTTGCCCGCATCGATCATCATCGCGGGCTGCGCCTCGGTATTCCCGAGGTCATCTACGGCGAAGGCAAATCGCCCGAGCAGGTTGCCGAGATCTTCGCCCGCACCGCCGCCGCCGGGTCCGACGTTCTTGCCACCCGCGTCAGCGAAGCAGCATGGCAGGCCATTTCCACGCGCGTGCCCGCCGCGCAATTCCATGCCGTTGCGCGTGCCGCGACCCTGCGCCAGCCCGCATCCCATCCAACGCCCGCCGGCACCGTGGCCGTTCTCTGCGCCGGCACCAGCGATCTTCCCGTGGCCGAAGAAGCGGCCGTCACCGCCGAGTTCCTTGGCGCCCCCGTCGAGCGCTACTTCGATGTCGGCGTCGCCGGCCTCCATCGCCTGCTCGCCCATCACGAAAGCCTGCAGCGCTGCGAAGTCGCCATTGTCTGCGCCGGCATGGAGGGCGCGCTCCCCAGCGTCGTCGGTGGCCTCGTCCCTGCGCCGGTGATCGCCGTGCCCACCAGCGTGGGCTACGGAGCCGCCTTCTCGGGTGTAGCCGCCCTGCTCGGCATGCTCAACTCCTGCTCACCCAACGTCACCGTCGTCAACATCGACAACGGCTTCGGAGCCGCGATCGTCGCCACCCTCATCGCCCGTAAATCCTCCCGGGCAGGCACCCGCAGCCCAATCGGGTCATTCTGAGCGGAGCGCCGCAGGCGCGTAGTCGAAACCCCTAATCCCTATTCCCCGATCCCTGTCCCTCCAGCACCGCCACCCCATACTTCTCCAGATCCACACTCGAAGCGGGCGAGCCCTTCAACAAATCCATCATCCCCGACGGCAGCTCCACATGCTTCAACTCCGTCGAGTGATTGATCAGCACCAGTACGCGCCGCCCATTCCCGGCGCGCTCGCAAACCTCCACGCCCTCCGGCACATTCGGCAGCAGCGGTGCGGCATCCGCATCCTTCAGCCATCCCGCCGTCATGGCAGACAGCGTCGCCGCGTCCGGCCAGAACCCCACATACGTGATCCGGCCCTTGCCCACCTGCCGCGTCAGGATCGCGGGTTGTCCATCCAGCCATCCCGCGCTGCCCGCGCTCGCCTTGTATTTCGTAACGACAGCGGTTGCATTATCCATCGGCCCAAGCAGCTCCGCCCATACATCGCCCTTGCCTTCCGCACCACCATCGACCACCGGAGTCGTCGTCACCGGCTGATCCAGCGCGTAAAACTCTTCCACGCGCCCGCCCAGCAGTGCCGCGAGCGGACCCGGCTGCCGATCCGGCCATAGCCCGTCATACTCGTTCTTCATCCCGCTGCGCGGCCCCAGCACAAGGTGGCCGCCCTGTTTCATATAGGCGATCAAATGCTCCGCCGTCGCCTGCGGCAGCACATTCAGCGCCGGTGCCACCACCAGCTTGTAGCGGCTCAAATCGGCAGTCGGCGCAATCACATCCACGCCCTGGGCATCCTCGCGTAGCGGGCGGTAGAACGACACCAGCTCCGCGACTGGATCAAACTTCGCCGCGTGCCGCTGGAAATCAATCGCCCAGCGGCTATCGAAATCGTGCAGCAGCGCCACGTTTGACACCGGCGTCGTCCCGCTCAGCGCCGTGCCCGCCTTCTCAAACTCCGCGCCAATCTGCGCAACCTCCGCATACACCGGCACCGGCTTGCCATCCGGCCCCACCACGGTGCCGTGGTACTGCTCCTGCCCGTTCAGCGCGCTGCGCCACTGCCAGTACTCCACCGCGTCCGCGCCGTGTCCGATGGCCTGCCACGCCATCTCGCGCACCTGCCCCTTGGCCAGCGGATTGTTTGTCTGCCGCCAGTTCACAAACGCCGGCTCGGTTTCCATTACCCAGAAGTTCTTCTGCTTGTAGCCGCGCGTCAAATCGTGCGCCGCCCCATTCGGTGCCCAATCAAAGACGGGCGTGCTCACGTAGTCGTCCCACGCGGCAATGTCCAGAACGCTATGCACCACATAACTGTCGAAGCCGTCGAACCATCCCATCGTGTTCGTGGTGATGAATTGCCGCGGGTCTGCATTGGGCCGGATCGCCGAGATCTGATTCACCGAATAGCTCTTCCATGTATCGCTGACGAAGCGCCGCCAGTCCAGCAGCAGCGCCGGATTCTCTTCCTTCTCATGCGCCGGTATCTCGTCAAAGTTGTCGTAAGTCTGGCTCCAGTACTGTGTCGTCCAAAGCGTGTTCAGCTTGTCGATGGTGCCGTATTTCGCTTTCAGCCACGCATGCCACTGCGCGCGCGCATCCGGATCGAAGGAGTCCTGCCCGTACTCGTTGTCCAGTTGCCAGCCCACCACATTCGGATTGTGCCCATACCGCTTCGCCATCGCCGCGGCAATGCCATGCGCCAGCTCGCGATATTTCGTGCTCGCAAACGAAAACTGCGCGCGGTTCCCATGCTCGTCGCGGCGTCCGTTCTCATCCACTCGCAGCGTCTCCGGATACCTCGTCGTCAACCACGCGGGCGGTGCCGCGGTCGGCGTGCCCAGCACGATGTACACGTGATGCTTCGCTGCTTCCGCGATCGCATGGTCCAGCCACGCCCACTCGTAGTGGCCCTCAGACGGCTCCATCGCGCTCCAGGCAAATTCCGCAACCCGCGCCAGGTGGATGTGCGCTGCCTCCATCGTCGCCAGGTCGCGGTCGACCGTCGCCTCATCCCACTGCTCCGGATACCACGCCGCGCCCACCAATAGCGGCGGAGCGTCCTTGTATTGCGTCGCCTGGGCCCCGCCTGTCGACGGCAGCAGCAGCAAACCGCATACCAGGGCAGAACCAAAGAACCTCATCGAGCAGGGAAGTGCAGAGCGCAGCATCAGCAGACTCCTTCGCGAATCATCATCGTCGTGTAACCGCTTACGTTTTATAGTGGCAAGCCTTGCCGCGTCAAAGCAGCGCCAGTGCTTCGTACTTGTCGCAGCAGCGGTCTCGTCCTACGATAGGAGTCCGCACCCGGAGACAGAAGCTGCAATGCAAGACCCTGCGCCGCTCGAACCGATCGTGAGCCCTCGCGCCGGACTGTTTCCCGGAGTCGACGGCGTCCTCGCCGGCCGTTTCCACATCGAAGCCCGCCTGGGCGCGGGCGGCATGGGGGAGGTCTATCGCGCCCGCGACACCACCCTCCGCCGCCTGGTCGCCATCAAGCGAACCCAGCGCGGTGCCACCGAAGCCGACCGCAAGCGCTTTCTGCACGAAGGCCAGCGCGCCTCCGCCCTCAATCATCCGGGCATCGCCGCCATCTACGACGTCTTCACCGAAGGCGGCGAAGCCTACCTCGTCATGGAGTACATCGAGGGCGAAACCCTGCGTGCCCGTCTCGCCCGGCCCATGTCGCAGTCGGAGTTCCGCCGCATCGCCACCGAATCCGCTGCCGCCCTCGCCGCCGCCCACGATAAAGGCATCCTCCACCGTGACATCAAGCCGGAAAACATCATGCTCGCGAGCGCCGGCACGCATGCCGACCAGGTCAAGCTGCTCGACTTCGGCCTCGCCCAGCATGCCGGCGACACCACCGGCCTGCTCGAAACTGCCACCGCGCTCACCATGGCTGGCATGCTCGCCGGAACCCCGCAGTACATGTCGCCCGAGGTCTTCAATGGCGAGCCCGCCGACCGCCGCTCCGACATCTTCGCTCTCGGCGTCGTCATGTACGAGATGCTCAGCGGCCGCCATCCCTTCGCCGCCCCCACCCCCACCGCGATGATCGGTCAGGTACTCCACCAGCCTCCCCGGCCACTCGACCCCAGCGTTCCCGCAGCCGTCGCCGCCATCGTCAACCGCGCCCTCGCCAAGTCCCCCGCCGACCGCTACCAGACCGCGCACGAGATCGTGTTCGACCTCAACCACACCGACCAGGTCCGCTCCCAGCCGGCTGCCGCCGTTTCTGTTCCGGCCGCGCTCGAGCCGCGCTGGTCACGTCTCCTCCGCAGCGGTCTGTTCTGGAGCATCATCGGTATCGCCTGCGCCTTCATCCCCTGGTCCGGCCATTTCCTGCATAAGCGCAACACCCCGCCAGCAAGCACCGCCTCCGCGCCCGTCGTCGCCGGCACCCTCGCCGTCCTGCCGCCCAAAGTGGCCGATGCGGCCGACGCCAAGCTCGCCACCTTCGGCCGCGGCCTCGCCGAATCGCTCGCCCAGCATCTCTCCGACCTCAGCGTCAATCACGACGTAGCCGTGCTCTCCGCCCGCCAGCTTCAGGACAAGAAAGCCGTCACCCTCGCCGACGCATCGCGCGAGCTGGGCGCCACCTCCGCCCTCACCCTCACCCTCACCCGTGAAGGCGACCTCGTCCACGCCACCTACATCATCAGCCAGCCGGACAATTCCGCATCACGGCCAGCCGGGCACGCCGAGCCCGAACGCGTCCTCGCCTCCGGCACCGTCACCGCCCCGGTCAGCGATATGTTCTCCATCGAGAACCAGCTCGCCACCGCCACCGCCACCGCGCTCAACATCACGCTCCGCACCGAAGAGCAGCGCGCCCTCGCCGCCCACGGCACCACCTTCCCCGAGGCTTACCAGTACTTCCTCCAGGGCCGCGGGTATCTGCTCGAAGCCTTCACCCCGGAGTCGTTCAAGAGCGCCCAGACCATGTTCAAAGAGGCGTTACGCATCGACCCCAACTACGGCGCCGCCAAAGCCGGTCTCGGCGAATCCTGGCTCTACGCCTACGGGAACAATCACCAGGTTGCCGACATTGAGCAGGCGCGGAAGGCCTGCGAGGACGCCGTAACGCTCGGAAATGCCGGGGCAGACGGTCACATGTGCCTTGGCAGACTCTTCGAGCAAACTGGAAAACCTGCTGACGCCATCACTGAGTATCAAAAGGCCCTGCAACTAGAACCGGCCGACGATCGCGCCTCCATAGGCCTCGCAAAAGCCTACGAAAAACTCAACCAGACGGAGAAAGCCGAAGCGGTCTACAAACAAGCCATCGCACTTCGTCCAAATTACTGGCGCGGTTACGATCAGCTCGGGGGGTTCTATTTCCGGAGCGCGGACTATACGAAAGCAGAACAGATGTTCCGCACTGCTACAGAAAAAGACCCGCAGAATTTTCGGTCGTATAGCAATCTAGCCGCGGCGCTGATTTCTCAGGAGAAAGATGGCGAGGCAGTCGACGCCTTGAGGAAGTCCATCGCCTTGCACCCGACGGCAGGGGCCTTCGAAAATCTTGGCATCTCGCTCTTCCGGCTTCGCCGCTTTCCGGAAGCTGCCGCGGAGTTTAGGCATTCAATCCAACTCGCTCCGGATGACTACAGCAATTGGAGCGCGCTCGCGGACGCAGAGTACTTCGGCGGTAATCGCGCGGAGGCAATGAATGACTATGGCAAGGCCATCGCTCTTGCAACCGCCCAACTGAAGGCATCGCCCGATAATGCGTCCATTCTCGGCGACTTGGCGGGTTATTATTCCATGTTCGGTGACGCACCAAAGGCTATCGACCTGATGAATCGGGCGCTGGCCACAAATCACACAGATAGTGGGCTGATGTTCAATGCAGCCCTCATGTATAACCAGTTGCGGCAAACGGGGCCTGCACTCGAGTGGCTGGGAAAGGCGTTAGCGGCAGGATATTCACCCTCGGTGGTCGCAAAGGCTCCCGCGCTGGATAATCTCCACTCCAACCCGCGCTACCAGCAACTTCTACCCTCAGCGCAGCACAAACCATGATTTTGGGGGAATTCAATGGGTACTTCTATTATTGTCCAGAGTGGCGGCAGCGCGGATCAGGGCGCGTCGGTCACTTGGGAGAACACTGCTCCAGGGAAGGTGCATGTCACTGGGCTCAACGGTATCGTCCCCAATGGCGAGTTTCATGTAGATGGGGCTTCGGGTGGAAAGAATGGCCAAAAAGTTCACGGCATTTTGCCGAACGCGCCGACCGGCCCTCACGAGTACTCAGTCAGCGATGGCATCACGGACACGAATCCAACGCTGAACGTCAACAGCTCCGTGCCAAGACCAAAGTAGAACTGAATCCGCTACACGCCCCCAGTAGCAGTGATTTAAGAGAGCGCATCCCGGCGAAGCCGGATGCGCTCATTCTTATGAACGCTTGTTAACGGTCAACACAGGATTTGTATGCGCCGCCGGCTCCATGAAGATCGAAGCAATCGCAATAAAAATCCTATAAGATCCACGGGCCACATCTTTGCCAAAAGGATTGAAAGAAAAGGTGCCGCGAGGTATTACGTTTCCACCCGGGTCAACCTGTGCAAGTCATTGGTGGTTTCAATTTGAAACTGCAACAGAACCATTTTTGAAAAACCTGCCGTTTCACCCCACCCGATTCGCTACACTGGAAATAGAAAGAACAAACGCCCGCGATGATCCTCGCGGGCGTTCTCATTTTCCGGCGGTATCACCGAACCACCCAAAAGACTGTGTCGTCCCGATCGAAACGGAAAGCCCTGAGCTCGTCGAAGGGGATCTGCATTTCAGTCCGGCTTCGAAATTAGAGGCGTTAAGTTCTTTCACAGGACGAATTTAGCGATAAGTCTTTTCAAGAGACGAATTTAGCTCTCGGGAGGCGGCCTAACTCGCTGAACAGGAGCAACTTAGCAGGGTAACCTCCCGCACCGGAGGGGGGAGGGGGGTGGGCACGAATCCGGGTGCCACACATCTCGCGTTTGAGATGCGGGATGACCAAATGCCGGAATCAGAGATCGAGGTGGGCTGGTTAGGAAGCACGCGCAACAGGAACTCTGGTGATCGTCACTGCCGCAGTAAGCACCACCAGCACACACCAGAAAGCATCCGCACCCGCCAGATGCAGCACCTGCATCCAGACCGGAGCGCGCAACAGCACATCGAGGCCGCCCAGCAGAAATTGAAATCCCAGTAGCCCCGCCAGCCAAAGCCCCAGGCTGCGATGCGCATCATCCCGCGCCGCAAATACCGCACGCCACAGCAGCCACAGGATGAATGCCCCGGCCACCACCGCACTCGCCGGATGGAGAATCCGCAGCCGGATCAGCCATTCCGACGACGCAGAAAAATCCGCCGCAAACGCAGCTTTGAGCGAAGTAGCAGGGAAGAGCGTATCGCCCAGCGCCGCGAGCGATCCCGTAATCCCAATCACCATCGCGGCCAGCAGTCCGACGATGGCAGGCACGCGGTGCTCAAACCGAACTGCACCGCGAATCATCGCCGTGCGGCGGCCCACAAAATGCGCCGTCAGCGCCAGCGATCCGAGCAGCACGAGCGTGTTCGAAAGGTGCAGCGCCAGCATGGGCGGCCGCAGCGGCGAGGTGCTTGTCGCCGTCAGCCCCAGCTTCACCAGCAGCGCACCCAGCAGTCCTTCGGTAAAGGTCAGCACCAGCCCGGCAACCGCGAAACTCCGCGCAACGTGCCCCTTCGCCGTCGCACGAAAGACCCACACCAGCAGCACGATGATCAGCGGCACTTCCGACGGCCCGCTCATCATCCGGTGCGTGTACTCGATCACCGTAGCCAGCTGCGGATGGATCGGGATCACCTGCCCGTTGCACAGCGGCCAGTGGTCTCCGCAACCTGCGCCCGAGCCGGTCGCGCGCACCACCACACCCCACAGCACCACCAGTACGCTATAGACCACCACAAACCACGCATACCGCCGAAGCCATACGTCGCCCGCTGCCCGCTCCCCGCTGCCGCTCGCCACCCCAGCCTGTATCGCACCCGTAGCCACACGCACTCCCATATCGATTCTATGCCGCCGCCCCCCATCACCCTGAGCGGAGCGAAGGACCAGCGGTTCTCCGGTTCCCCATCGCCAACCCAGCCTCTTCCCATAGGAGTCCGAGTGGTATATGCTTCCCTCCCGTAGAACTCCGAGGGGAAACGCGACCGCATGGCCAATAACCAACAGCTCCCCGGCGACATGCTCAAGGGCACGCTCGACATGATGATCCTGCGCACGCTCTCCACCGGAGACGCGCACGGCCATACCATCGCCAAGGTCATCGAGCGCACCTCCGAGGACGTCCTCGAAGTCGAGCAGGGATCGCTTTATCCCGCGCTGCATCGCCTCGAGGATCGCGGATGGCTCTCCAGCTATTGGGGCGCCAGTGAGAACAACCGCAAAGCCAAGTACTACCGCCTCACCGCCGCCGGCCGCCGCCGCCTCAGTCTCGAGGCCACCCGTTGGCGACAGATGGCCCGCGCCATCGCTCTCGTGATGGGTGAACACGTAACCGAAGAAGGTGCCGAATGATCTTCCAGCGTCTATTCCATCGCCATCGGCGCGACCGTGACCTTGCCAGCGAAATCGCTGCGCACATGAACGAGGAGCGCGCCGAGAATCTCGCCCGCGGCCTCAGCCCCGACGAAGCCGAGCGCCGCGCCCACATCAAGTTCGGCTCCGCGCGCCGCGTCCACGAAGACCTCTGGCAACAGAACAGCGTCGCCGCCTTTGAGAACCTCACGCGCGATCTCCGCTACACCATCCGCACCCTCGCCCGCACCCCCGGCTTCACCCTCACCGCCATCCTGGTCATGGCGCTTGGCATCGGCGCAACCACCGCGCTCTTCACCGTCGTCAGATCTGTGCTGCTCAATCCGCTGCCGTATCCCAACTCTTCGCGCCTCGTCTCCCTCTACGAAAGCGACGCCGTCAGCAACAGCCCCACGCCTTGGGACCCCGTCGCCGGGGGCGTCTTCCATGAGTGGCAGCGCGCCACCCAGAAGACCGCGCAGATGGCTCTCATCTCTCCCTGGCAGGGTTACAACGTCTCCGCCTCCGGTGGACAATTGCCGGAATCGATCGACGCCGCGTGGGCTTCGTGGAATCTCTTCCGCGTCCTCGGCGTCGCGCCCGCGCTTGGCCGCGACTTCGTCGCCTCCGATGACAAGCCGTCTGCTCAAGCCACCGCCATCCTCTCCAATTCATTCTGGAAGCGCCGCTTCGCCGCCGACCCCGCCATCATCGGCAAGTCCGTCTACCTCGACGCGCAACCCTACACCATCATCGGCGTCATGCCCGCATCTTTCGCCTATCCCTCCGTGAAGACCCAGCTATGGACGGCCGCTGCTCACGAAGCTCCTTCTCTCATGGACATCTTCGGCGATCACGAATTCATGGTCGTCGCACGCCTCGCGCCCGGCGCCACGCTCGCCGGCGTCGTCAGCCAGATCGACACAGTGCAACGCAATATCAAGCTCGCCCACCCCGACCCTGCGGTCCACACGCGCGCCGTCGGCCGCTCGCTGCTCGACTCCACCGTCGAAGATTTCAAAACTCCGCTCTACGCGCTGCTCACCGCCACAATCTGCATCCTGCTTATAGCCTGCCTCAACGTCGCCAACCTGCTCGTGGCTCGCTCTGCCGCACGGCAGAAAGATCTCGCTATCCGCGCGGCACTCGGCGGCAGCCGCTGGCGTCTCATCCGCGAACACCTCACCGAATCGCTCTTCCTCTCGGCCGCCGGCGGCATCTTCGGCCTGCTGCTCGCCATGGCTGCGCTCACCTGGCTTGCACATTCGAAGATTGCGCTCGCACGCTCAGAGGAGATTCATCTCGATCTCTGGGCACTCGCCTTCGTCATCGCCATTTCCACCATTACCGGCCTGGTCGCCGGACTCATCCCCTCCGTCGGCCTGCACGCCGGCCAACTTCTCGAAACGCTGCAAAGCACCTCGCGGTCGCATTCGGGCGGACGCAGCCGCGCGCAATTGCGCAAAGCCCTTCTCACTGCAGAAGTCGGACTCACGGTGGTCCTCCTCCTCGGCGCGGGACTCCTGCTCAAGAGCTATCAGCAACTCCGCAACCGCGATCTCGGCTGCACCGTCGACAACGTCCTTACTCTCCGCTTCGGTCTTCCCGAGGCGCACTACAACAAGCCCGCTCAGAGGATTGCCTTTTTCGAGCAACTGCTCACACGTGTGCGCGCTCTCCCCGGCGTCCAGGCCGCGGGCCTCTGCAGTGCGATCGCCGGCGAAGGCTGGGGCGGCGATAGCCTCGTCACTATCCTCGAGCATCCGCCTCTGCCGAAGGGGGAGGGAATCGACCTCATGCACCGTCGCATCGATCCCGGCTACTTCAGCGCGCTCCAGATTCCACTCCGGCGCGGCCGCGTCTTCCGCAACGACGATCGCCTCGATCACGCGAACGTAGTCATCATCAGTGAGTTAACTGCAAAACAATATTTCCCCGGGGAAGATCCCATCGGCCGCCATTTGGGAGGAAGCGATCTCGGCGGGTCCTATGAAATTGTCGGCGTGGTCGGCGACACGCGATGGATGATCTCGCAACCGATTCGGCCAACCTACTATCTGCCTCTGCTCGCTGGCGATTCCGGCGGGTCAGGTCTCGCCGTGCGCGGCACCAACAACGTCGATGTCGAATCGCTCGCCTTACCCATCCAGAAAATTTTCGGGCAGCTCGATCCCGATCTTCCCGTCGCTGATGTCATGACCATGCGACAGCACACTGGCGTCGCCACCCTGCAGGACCAGTTCAACTCCATCCTCGTCCTCGCATTCGCCATCATCGCGCTGGTGCTTGCAGCCGTCGGTCTCTACGGCGTGCTCTCCTATCTTGTCACCCAGCGCACTGGCGAGCTCGGCATTCGCATCGCGTTGGGCGCGCAACGCGCAGAGGTCATGCGCCTCACCTTAGCAGATGGCCTCGCGCCCGTCCTCATCGGTCTCATCGTGGGCCTCGCTGGAGGCGCCGCCACCGTCCGCCTGCTGCGCGAGATGCTCTACGGCATGAGCCCCTTCGACTGGAGCGTCTTCAGTACAGTCGTCGTCGTTCTCGCTGTCACTGCCGCATGCGCCTGCATCCTCCCCGCCTGGCGCGCCAGCCAGCTCGACCCCGCACAGGCCCTTCGCGCGGAGTAGAGGTGCGGAGCACAGGGGAGCCTCCAAGCAAAAATGATGTCATCCTGAGCAAAGCGAAGGGCCCTGCAGTTTGCAAGATGCGGGCGATACTCTGCAATTCTCCGCTCAACCAAACCTCACCGGCGCATAACCCTAACTCCGCAACAACACCTTCACCCCATAGGGCTCAAGCCGGACCGGCCCCGAAACAGCAGACCGGTCTCGCGCATCCACATACGTGCCCGTAAGAGTGACAGACTGCGGCGTCGCCGTGTGATTCAGCACATACGTCCACGCCTGCCGGTCTGTACGCCGGGTCGTTACCTCCACGCCCGGCGGCGCCTCGGCCTGTCGCGGCACACCCGCCGCCGCGATCAGCGTCAACACCACGCGACCCAGATCGGCTGGCTCTAGGTGCGCGCCCAGATAGATCGCCTTGCCTTTGCCGAACGTATTCGACGTGATCGCCGCCTTCCCCGCATAGGATCCACCGGCATATGTAGCCAGCACTTCGGTCTTATTAGGATCAAGAATGTCGGCCCACACATGGCACTCGGCATTCGCTCCGGCAAGTGGACCGGTGAACGCGACGGACTGCTTCTCCGAGTAGATCGGTTGATAATCCACGAGCTCCACCCCCATCACGTCGCGCAACAATCCCGGCAGTGGTGTCGCGACCATGCGGCTGTGCTCGTCCTTTGCACCCAGCCGAAAGCCCGCAATGAAGGTCCCACCGCCTTGGACATAGGCGCGGATGCGGTCCGCCTGGGCCGCGCTCACGATGTACATCACCGGGCGCACACGACCTTGTAGCGCGAAAGATCCTGCGTCGCGTCGACAATATCTACGCCGCCGTGCGCGGCCGCCATCGCGCCGTACCACGGCACCATCTCGCCCGCATACTTCAGCTTCGGCTGGCCCGGCTGGATGGCAAGCGCCCACGCAGCGGCGTTGTCGAAGCACAGCGCCAGCGCCGCATCGTAGCGCGCCATCAACGCGTCGTGTCCCAACGACTTCAGCTCCGCCATCGTCCGCTGAATCTCCTCAAAGCCTGGACTATGCGAGCGGTCATGCCGCAGCAGGCCGTGCCAGTACTCCTCCGCGCCAAAGTTCTCGGTGTCCCACCGGAAGTAGTTGATCCCCATTGCTCCATGCGCCACCGCCTGGTACGACCACAGCCGCAACTGGCCCGGCTCCGGCTGCGGCGAAAAGATCGGCTGCCCCGCCTTGCCCGACTGCTCCTCCATAATCAGGAAGGGCTTTCCGTCCTTCACGCTGCGCGAGAAATCGTGGCTGAAGGAGATCATCGGCGCTATCATCTCGGCTGGCGCATCGGTTCCTGAGTCCGAACCGTTCGCGTACATCGCTGTGAATCCCGGATAGTTGTCCGCGGCGACGAAGTCCAGATCCCGGTACAGATCGCGCATGTTGATCGTATCCACCAGGCAGACGTTGTTGGTCGTGATGAAGTGGTTGGGGCACTGTTTGCGCAGCATCGCCAGTTGCTCGCCCATGAAGGACACATTCGCGTAGCTCTGGTAGCGGTCATAGTCCAGCGCATGCCCCGGATTCGGCGGCGCGCCGGAAGGCAGTGGGACAGGAATTTGTGCAAAATCCGTGTACATATTGCTCCAGAAGACGGTGCCCCACGCCTCGTTCAAAGCCGACAGCGTGTGATATGTGTCGCGTAGCCATTGCTCAAAGCCCGCACGGCAATACTTGCAATAGCAGCGCCCGGAGCTTCCCAGGGTAAACTCGTTGTCGATCTGCCAGCCGATCACGCCTGGAGCACCAGCGAATTTCTTCGCCATCTCTGTCGCAATCGCGAGCGACAGCCGGCGGTAAGTGGCATTCGTCGGGCAAGTGAAGCGCCGCGCGCCCGGGCTCAGCATCTCGCCGTGGTCATTCACCATCAGCACTTCGGGATACTTCTCCACCAGCCACGGCGGCGGCGCGGCCGATGGCGTGCCCAGAAGGACGGCGATCCCATGCGCATGCAGAATCCCGAGCGCCCGCTCCAGCCATGCAAAATCGAAACGGCCCTCGGAGGGCTCCATC
>DASUWP010000284.1:0-9954 GCA_036378335.1 Acidobacteriaceae bacterium
GTGCACACTGTCCAGCAAACCGCACTCCGAGCCGCTCTGGCTCAGTGCGGCAACGGCGTCATCGTAGGGCCGCCAGGTGGACTCGAGCGTGCGCTCACTCGCCCTGAGCAGCCGGTCGAGCGAGGCTTTGTGGGCGTCCAGACGGGCGGTGACCCAGCTCTCCAGAGCCTCTGGGGTTACTTCCGTGAGATCGGCCAGGCTCCACGCATGGCTTGAACTGATTGCACCTGTTGCGTTCATTCCGGAATCTATCCTCTTAAGAGAAGGTTAAATGCTTGCAACCAAGTGCTGGTGCTGGTTACCATTTCGCAATTCAGGCATCACCTGCGTATGACCTCCACGACCCCAGCAATCGCCGCCCACCAGCTTCGCTCCCGCATGAGCAGGATCTGCGTCTCCATAACCGGCGCGACTGCCAATGAAATGCTGAGCCGCGCCGAGCAAGTCTCGCAGGAGAAGCCGTTCATCGAACTGCGGCTCGACACACTGAATAAGCCCCAGGCCATGCTGCCCAAACTCAAATCCTTTACCGCCGGGAATCGTCATGTCACTGTCATTGCGACGTGCCGGCGCAACGAGAACGGCGGCCACTTCGTGGGCGAGCTGTTTGAGCAGGCGGAGATCCTAGAAGGGGCGGCAAAGGCAGGATGCCAGCTCATCGATGTCGAGATCGAGTCTGCCGAAACCATGCGCGCCGCGGATTGGAAGCGGCTGCGCGCCAGCGGCGCGGCGCTCATCCTCAGTTACCACGATTTCTCCCATACGCGCAGCCTGGAGAAGGCCTTTGAGCGCATGCAGCACTTCGATCCCGAGTTCTACAAGATTGTGCCGACCGCGCGTTCGCTTGCCGACAATGTCGCGGTCATCGAGCTGCTCGAGCACCACGGTGACGACACCAACATGATCGCTATGGCCATGGGCGAAGCGGGCATCGTGAGCCGCCTGCTGGGCGCCCGCGCGGGCAGCGCCTTCACCTTTGCATCCATGGCCGTCGGCGAAGAGACTGCGCCCGGACAGATGACCGTCGACACTTTGCGCTCGCTCTACCGTTTCGAAGAGATCGATGCAGCGACGCGCGTCTATGGTGTTGCCGGACACCCGATCGCGCACTCGCTGTCGCCTCTCATGCTGAACACGGCCTTCCGCCGCGAGCGCATCAACGCTGTCTTTCTGCCGCTCGAAACCGGGAAGATTGCCGATCTGCTGACGCTGGTAGAACGCATTCCCCTGGCCGGGCTCGCCGTAACCATGCCGCTGAAGCAGGAGATTCTCCCCTCGCTCGCCCGCATGGACGAGCTCTCCACCCGCATCGGGGCCTGCAACACCATCGTGCGTGGTCCGGACGGCCGCCTCTTCGGATTTAATACCGACGTCAGTGCGGTTGTCGGACCGCTCGAGCGCCGGATCGCATTGAAAGGCGCTCGCGTGCTGGTGTTGGGCGCCGGTGGCGCAGCGCGCGCCGCGGTCTTCGGCCTGAAGGAGAAAGGCGCAGAGGTTCACATTCTGAATCGCACGCCGGAGAGTGCCAAGGAATTGGCTGGGCAGGCGAAGGCGAAGATATTCAAGCGCGAACTACTGACGAAGACCGACTTCGACATCGTGCTGAACGCAACTCCCGCCGGCATGCGCGGCAGTAAGCTGGATTCTCTCCTCGAGCCGGACGAACTGCGCGCCCGGCTGGTCTTCGACATGGTCTACAACCCGGTCGAGACGCCGCTGCTGCGCATGGCTCGCGACAAAGGGATACCTGCCATTCCCGGTCTCGAGATGTTCGTGCACCAGGGAGCACGCCAATTCGAGATTTGGACAGGCAAGCCTGCGCCGGAAGCCGACATGCGCCGCGTTGTGATCCACGCGCTGCATCAGCAAGGCGCACTGTCCGCCAAAACCGCCTGAGTAGCTCGCGAGATCCGGTCTTAGCTCCCGCCGCTTTGTCTTTCTTAGTTCCGCCTGCGCTATAACCAACAATATGGAGCAGCGCACACTCGGAAGTACGGGACCTGAAGTTTCGGCGATTGGCCTCGGATGCATGAGCATCGGCATCGCCGGCGTCTACACCAGCAGCGCACGTGGCGACGAGGACGCCGTCGCATTGATTCATCGGGCGATGGATTTGGGAATCACGCTCCTCGATACAGCGGACATCTACGGCGACTCCGAGAAGCAGGTTGGAAAGGCCCTCCGCGACCGTCGAGCGAGCGCCGTGCTCGCCACGAAATTCGGCTTCGTGCCTGGACAGCCCGGGAACGAACGCACAATCAACGGCACTCCTGACTATGTTCGCCGCGCCTGCGATGCTTCGCTCCAACGGCTCCAGGTCGATTCGCTCGATCTTTACTATCTGCATCGTGTCGATCCTAAGGTGCCGATCGAGGAGACCGTCGGCGCCATGGCGGAGTTGGTGCAGCTCGGCAAGGTGCTGCATCTCGGCCTCTCAGAAGTTTCGGCGGAGACGATTCGCCGCGCTCACGCCGTTCATCCCATTGCCGCCGTGCAAACCGAGTATTCGTTGTGGTCGCGCGAGCCAGAGCAGGCACTGCTTCCGGTGCTTCGCGAACTGGGTATCGCGCTGGTTGCCTACAGTCCACTAGGCCGCGGATTTCTTGCCGGACGCATCCGGAAGCTGGAAGACCTCGCGCCGGACGACTGGCGCCGCAACAATCCGCGCTTCCAGGGCGATAACTTCGCGAAAAACCTTGCCGTCGCGGACCGCGTGCGCGAACTAGCACGAGAGAAAGGCTGCACGCCGGCACAATTGGCCTTGGCCTGGCTGCTCAGCCGGCCCGGCGTCATTCCGATTCCAGGCACCAGTAGCCAGGACCGACTGCTCGAGAATATCCGCGCCGCAGACCTGCGTCTATCCGAAGCGGAGATCGCACGCATCCAGGAGGCAGTGCCGCAAGACGCCGCTGCCGGAGAACGCTATGACCCAGCGATGCTCAACCTGGTCGATGGATAGTCAGCTAGTCAGCGCGTACACGGTCAGCGAAGGCCAATCAGGATGATAGCCTTCCTCCACCGGCCACTTCCTACTCTGCTCATCGAAGGACTGCTGTCTTGCCCAATCTTCGCTCGCTGTCCCAGCTCCGCTCCTTGCTGCCCTATGCAGCCAAACTCCTGCCAGTGATCACAGGGGTCGCCCTCCCCGAGGCGGCTGCGCGGCCGGAGCTCTCTTCAATGAAGCGCCACTTTGGCGAAATGCAGTTGGAGAGCCGCGGACTGCGCTCCCAGGTGGAATCTCAGGGCGAACAAACGGAGCGGGCGCTCAAACAAAACCAGGAGCAACTGGAGCGCCTCGCCTCAATCCTTGAGGAAACCCGCCGCCACCAACAAGAGCTTGCCAGCTCATTTCGCAGCCTCGCCGCTTTGTTGAAGGGTCTTTTCTTCGCCATCCTCTTCCTATTGGTCGCAGTCACTGCCATGTGTGCGCTCATTCTCTTTCGCATGTCGCACCCTTAATTTTTTTTTCGCGCCGCGCTTCTTCGCCGCTCTGGCATTGGTTCGGTAACGTTTGCAATGACATACCCAAATCGTCGTTTGATCATATTTGGGAACGCTCCCGCAACCGAGCTGCTTTGTAGTTGCCAGCCGTGTCATGCGAGGTCTAGGATGTGCCGTAAGTTCGGTGCAGCCCTTTCATCGGCGTGCCAGGGCGAGCGGTTGCCTTACCGCTGCATGATTCGGTTCAATCAACTGGCGATGTTCTGCCAGCGTCAATGGAGTGACACTCTCTATGGCGTGGTACGCCTACTGCATCAGTGAAAAGCTCGCCTTCCCTGAATTAGCCCGCCACCGCAAACCAGTACCAATGCAATCCTTAACCGGCATTTCAGGGAACCAAATCTTCCTCTATCCAGCCAGTGATCTCGCAGTCATCGTCTCAGAACACAATCCCCAAGAAAATCTCGATCAACAGGCCGCCAAGGACCACGCTCGCGTAGTCGGCGACTGCTTCAAACTCTCCACCGTACTTCCCTTCCGCTTCGGCACCGTCTTTGCCGATGACGAAGCGCTGCGCCGCTCCATTCGCTCCAATCAGCGCCAGTACACGACGCATGTGGAGCGCCTGCGCGGTAAGGCCGAGATGCACCTGAAGGTCGTGGTCGAGGACTGCTGCCTGCAGCAGCCGCTTCGCGCCGTTTCCGCCAAAGATAACGTTGGCAAGGAATATCTCTCCAATCTGCGCGAGACCGCTGCCCGCCAGCGCGAACGGCAGACCAAAGGCCGTGCCATCTCAGTCCAGATGCAGCGCCTCTTCTCGCCTCAAGATGAAGAGATCACCTGCCGGACCATGGATAACGGCAAGATGTTGCTGGACATCTCGCACCTTATCGAAGCGAAGTGCGTAGAGCGGTATCAAAACAAATTCGCCACCACACGCGAACTGTTGAAGGATTGCCAGATGCAACTCTCCGGACCGTGGCCCCCGTACCATTTCGTTCATCGGCTGACACGTCCGCACCCAGTTGCACCAGGCATCCCCGCTTAGCTCGACTGCACCATTGAAAATCGAAAGCCCGCCTCGGCGGGCTTTCTTGCATCCAGTGAGCTGCAAAGCAACGGAGAGCTCCCTCTATCATTCAGCCAGAGGGAGAAATCCTATGCGTGCCGCGGTTCTCCGGTCTCCAGCCTCAGTCGATACCAACCCACTCCAATTGGAAGAGCTTCCATTACCCGTTCCCGGGTATGGCGAGGTTCTGCTCAAAGTGCTCGCGTGCGGCGTATGCCATACCGATCTGCATATCGTCGAAGGTGAGCTGCCGCCGCGATTGCCCTGGGTGATTCCCGGTCACCAGATCGTTGCCGAAGTGGCTGATCCTTGTAAGTCAAGCCTGAAAAAAGGCGCACGCGTAGGCGTTTCGTGGATCGGCGGCACAGACGGCACATGTCCCTTCTGTCTCTCCGGCCGCGAAAATCTGTGCGATCACCCCACCTACACCGGATATACGCATCAGGGCGGCTATGCCGAATACACCACCGCGTGCGCCGACTTTCTATCTGTACTGCCGGAGGAGCTAGGCAACGATGACGCTGCACCGCTTCTCTGCGCCGGCATTATCGGATTTCGCAGCGTGCGCGTGGCAGAGGTGAAGCGCGCCCAGCGGGTTGGGCTCTTCGGTTTCGGCGCATCCGCGCAGCTCATCATGCAGGTGCTGCTGGCATGGGACTGCAAGGTGTATGTCTCCACGCGCGAGACACAGCACCAGCAGCTTGCACGCCAGCTCGGCGCGGAGTGGGTTGGAGGCGGCACCGACGTTCCTCCCGCGGCACTCGACTGCGCCGTCACCTTCGCCCCGGTCGGCGAGGTGGTAATCGCTGCGCTGCGCTCGCTTGCCAAAGGCGGCATCCTCGCCATCAACGCAATCCATCTCGATCGCATTCCCGAGTTCGATTACGATTCGCTCCTCTGGGGCGAGCGGCAGATGCGGAGCGTCACCAATATGACTCGTCAGGATGGGCGGGACTTCCTGAAGATCGCTGCTGACATTCATCTCAAGCCGACGGTGAACACGTATCCGCTGGAACGCATAAACGAGGCGCTCCAGACCATCCGTCACGACAAGTTCACCCTGCCCGCCGTAATCCTTCCGTGGCAAGAAGACGGCCGATCTTCGCCTGACGGTAGGCTTTAACTAACGGCGGATTCGTCCGCGCTGGAACCGTAGATCACGGGAACCGGAATGCCGAGCAACCGCAGATACACCGTGAGCTGGCCGCGGTGGTGATACCAGTGGTTCAACAACAGCGTCCGCCAGACCTTGCATCGCTGCCTCGTGTGCAATTCGCGATCTCCTGCCATCAAACGCCATGGCGCCTGCGCCCATGCGTCTTCTGCCTGCCGAAGCGTAGTCTCTACGGTTCGCGCACTCTCGTCGAGCGCAGCATGAATTTCAGCAGTGGTCTCCGGAAGCGGCGGAGTGAAATTGCCCTGGAGCACGTCAAAGGAATCGGTACTGGTGATGCGGACAATGCCGCCAGGGACCCTGGCAATGTGCATCGCCAACTGGCCGAGCGACATGGATTTTTCATGTGGCTTCCACGTCAGCTTGTCAGTAGGTACACGATCCAGAATTCTTCGTGTGGCAACCAGTTCTTCCTGAAACTCAGTCAGTAGTTCGTCCCCAACGCTCATCGGTTTTCTCCGTGAACACGTTAGCAGATTGGGAATCAAGCGGGCAGCGGACTCGGAGCGTTCAGTTCAAGGAAGCAGCATTCTTCTTGTCACGCCGCAGTACCACATTTGCCCTGCGCCGATCCGAAGACGAGTGATCGATCTGTCTCCAGAAAGCCTGGAAATAATCCACGGCGGAGACAATCGATACCAGCACCATGAAATAGATCGATGTGTAAGCCGTCCAGCGAACCGGCAGGATATACCAGCCCCACTGCCACTCGTACCAACGATGCGCCAGAATCGTCGCTACCACTGCGACAATCTGCACAATCGTCTTCAGCTTCCCTAGATTGCTGGCCTGTATGGCGAATCCCTCCACGCTCGCGATCGAGCGCAGTCCGCTGACCAGAAATTCGCGGCCGATCACCACTATCGCAATCCACGGCTTCATGATGCTGGGGGTAAACTCCACCAGCGAGATGAATGCCGCCGAGATCATCAGCTTGTCAGCCAGCGGGTCGAGCAGCATCCCCATGGTCGTAATCTGGCCGCGCTTGCGCGCCAGGTATCCATCCACTCCATCCGTAATCGCGAGCAGGATAAAAATGACGGAAGCGATGAGCTCCTGCTCACCCCAGCCATCGCGGAACGGGAAACTCGCAGAGAGCATCCAGATGAGCAGGGGCACGCCGGCGATGCGGCTCATCGTGATGGAGTTGGGCAGATTCATGCGTGCGGGCGCAGACTCCGTGGCCCCTTCCCAGCATTATGCCTGACTTGTATTTTCAATGCGTTATCGGAGGACCAGTCTCCGGGTACGTTCGCATTTCGTGACAAGCTTTAGTGGAACGGGCGCCTCAATTGAAAAAGCGCCTCCGGGATCAGGGACTACCGCCGCAACTCGTTGCAGTGATTCGACGAGTACCCGATTCATGGCATGGCAGCCGCTATTGCATTGCGCACTCTACCCCTGACCCGCCGCCGCAATCGCGCTATTCCGAAAGATAGTGTTCCAGAGGATTCGGAACCAGCTTGCGAAGCAGCTTCAGCAGCGAAGCAGGATCGAAGTTGTCCAACTGGTGGTCAGCCACAACGCAGTCTGTAATTCCGCGGCTCGAGGTCACAATCAGCAGCACATCGGACCGAATCGCGCGAAGTTCCTTCACCATCGAGGCACAATCCATGCCGGTGACAGCTTCGTTCATCACAATTCCAGATACATTGGGATACAGCTTGAACGTCTCTATTGCCTCGGGACCGCTGTACGCGGTGAGTACGTTGTATTTGGCAGTTTCCAGCACCAGCTTGCGGGTGGAGATGCTGTCGGGGAACTCATGGTCAATGACGAGAAGACACGGTCGGATCACCGGTGTAGTATGCATTCCACGGCAGCCGCTAGCAAGAATTATCGGATGACGCGCACGTGGTAAGAAAAGCCGAGGGGCGGCTTCCGCCGCCCCTCCTGTGGCTTATTGACAAGCGTCATCAGGCGTAGATGCCGCGCTGTTTGATGGTGAACGAGACGCGATCGATCGCCAGCATATAGGCAGCGATGCGATTGTTTACGCCGTGCGCCTCGGAGTAGCGGACCACATCATCGAAACTCTCCGCGAGAATGCTTTCAAGTTGCTCGTTGACCACCGATTCCTTCCAGAAGTAGCCCTGCCGGTCCTGCACCCATTCGAAGTAGGAAGCAGTAACGCCGCCCGCGTTCGCCAGGATGTCGGGAATGACGAAGATCTTCTTGTCAGCCAGCACTTCGTCCGCAACAGCCGTTGTGGGGCCGTTCGCGCCTTCGCAGACGATCTTCGCCTTGAGGCGATCCACATTGCGGCTGGTCAGCACATTCTCCGTCGCTGCGGGAATGAAGATTTCGCACTCTTCGAGGATCAGCTCCTGCGGGTCCGCGGCCTCCGCGCCCTTGAAGCCGAGCACCGTGCCGTTGCGCTGGCGATACTCGATGAGCTGATGGATGTCGATGCCGTTGGTGTTGTAGAGACCGCCATCATACTCGGCGATGCCGACGACCTTGTAACCCTTTTCCATCATCAGCTTTGCTGCATTCGATCCCACGTTGCCGAAGCCCTGGATGATGACGCGGCAGCCGTCGCGCTGCATGTGCAGATAACGCAGCGCCTCGTCGCATACGATGCCGATGCCACGGCCCGTCGCCTCGCGCCGTCCGCGTGAGCCGCCGATGTTCAGCGGCTTTCCTGTAACCACCGCGGTGACAGTCTGGCGCATGTGCATGGAATGGGTATCCATAATCCACGCCATTACCTGCTCGTTGGTGTTGATGTCGGGCGCGGGAACATCCTTCTCCGGCCCGATGAATTCCACCAGCTCGGCGGTGTAGCGGCGCGTCATCCGCTCCAGTTCGCCGATGGACATCTTCTTCGGATCGCAAATCACGCCGCCCTTCGCGCCACCGAAGGGAATGTTGACAACCGCGCACTTCCAGGTCATCCAGCTTGCCAGGGCGCGCACTTCGTCCAGCGTGACGTCGGGCGAGTAACGGATGCCACCCTTGGCCGGCCCGCGGGCCACGGAATGCTGTACGCGATACCCGGTAAATACCTCAATCGAGCCGTCGTCCATGGCGACGGGAATGTGGACGATGATCTCGCGCGCGGGATACCGCAGAACCTTCCAGAGCCCATCGTCCAGGTTCAGCTTCTGCGCTGCGAAATCGAACCGAGCAGCCTGGGCTTCCCAGGGATTGATCTCCTGCTCGAGGGTGAGTGTTTGCATTGCGTGTCTCCAGTGTTCCAGTGAACGTTGCGCCGCCCTCTGCGAACAAACCAGCATGAAACACGCAGAGAGTGGCAGGAAATCCTACGAATGGGTGGTCTCCGGCTCCGCGGGTGCTCCTGCATGCCAGACACGTCACCCCGAGTCTCGAAAACCCACATTGTTTCGGCCAAACTCACGAGTATAGGCCCCACGAGATACATCAACAACCAGCGGAGTTAGCGACCCAGGCACCCATAGGGTGATGCCGGAACAGATCGCCGGGAATACCTCAACCATCGCGCCGGGATGTGCCAGCTCAATCCGTCCTGCCCATGTACCATGAACGTGTCCCCATGGCCCGTATCCCCGCCGATACCGACGCGCCCTTTCCGGCGCTTCCCGAGTTTCTGACGCTGGCGCGCAAGCACACGCTGATCCCTGTCTGCCGCCGTCTGGTAGCCGACCTGGAAACGCCGGTCTCCGCCTTCCTGCGCCTCGCCGCCGACGAGCCGGAGTCTTTCCTGCTGGAATCGGTCGAGGGCGGAGAAAAAGTTGGCCGGTACACCTTCATGGGTGTCAGGCCGGCAGGCAAGTTGGTCGCGCGGGCCGGTGAAGTGACCACCTGGCAGGGCAAGCGCCAGAAGACCGAGCAGGGCGACGTATTCGAGATACTGAAAGCTGCGCTGGCCAGCCATTCCCCAGCCCATGTTGCTGGATTGCCACCGTTTACCGCCGGCGCCATCGGCTTTTTCGCCTATGATGCCGTCCGCCAGATCGAGCGGCTGCCTGCCCGCGCCAAGGACGACCTCCAACTTCCGGACGCCTGTCTGGCCTTTTTTCACGAGGTGGTCGCCTTCGATCACGTGAAGAAAGAGCTGCTGCTGATTGTGAACGCAGACGTCCGCGCAAACGCGGCAAAAGTGGCGTACACAGCGGCTGTCAGACGGCTCGCCGCGCTGGAGCGCCAGCTTGCCAAGCCGTTGCCGGAACTCCGCGGTAGGCGGCGCCGCACCCCGGACAAGCTCGCTGTAAAGAAGTGCACCCCCAAAGCCGATTATCTGCGCGCTGTCGAGCGCACCCGGAAGTACATCGCGGCCGGCGACATC
>DASUWP010000285.1:0-11680 GCA_036378335.1 Acidobacteriaceae bacterium
GAAGTTCAATCCATAGCCAATCCCGCTGCGGTAGTTGATCGACAGCACCACATAGCCGCGGCTGGCCAGGTACTGATTCATCGCGTACGCATTCGAGTAGTAGCCCATCGGGTTCCAGCCCAGCAGCATCTGCCGCCGCGAACCTCCATGGAAGAACACCACCGCCGGATGCTTTGCCTTGCCATCCGCAGGCAGAAAAAGCTGCCCATGGATCCGCATGCCATCCGCCGCGCTGAAGATCACCTGCTGCGGGACTACCAGCTTCGCGGCCGGAAAATCCGCAGGAATAGTCTGCGGCGCCAGATCACGTGGGCCGCTTGCCTCCAGCACCGCCGCATGCGCCGGCACGCGCGCATCCATGCGCACCAGTGCAACTTCACCGTTCGACGCAATTGCCGGCTCCGTCTCGATGCCGTCACCATGCGTCAGCGACTGTGGCGCGCTGCCGTTGGGCGTCACACTCCAAAGATGTTTTCGATCCTCATCCAGCGCATCGCTGCCATGCTGGTTCGAGGAATAGACGATCCTCTTGCGATCCGTACTGAACGCAACGCGATCCACCTCGAAGTCACCCGGCGTCAGCAGGGTCGCGTCGCCGCCCTGCGACGGGACGGCATACAGATGCGTCCAGCCGCCGCGCTCCCAGGGAAAGATGATCTTTCCATCCGCGCTCCACCACAACTCGCTCGCACCGCCAGTCTCGTGAAAGATGCTCCCCGCGCCGCGCTCGGCATGCCACACTTCGCGCCCATCACCGCTCTGCGCATCGGCCACGCAGATCGACCACGGCTCTCCCTCGCGCAGCCAGCGCGACGCATACTCTGATACCAGTGGCTGGCGCACGAACGCAACGTGTTTGCTGTCCGGAGACCACGCCGGATTGCTATCCGAGTAAGTTTCCGGGTCGAGATATATGAGCGTCTTCGTCGCAAGGCGATAGACGCCGACAAAGCTGTGATCGTCGCGCGCGCTCACAAACGCAAGCGCGCTGCCGTCCGGCGCCCAGCGCAGGTCCTGCTCCTCCCCACGCGCCTGGAACAATTGCTGCGGCTTCGCAGCCGCATCTTTCAAGCTGGCGGTCCAAATTTGTCCATGCAGCAGATACGCAATGAGGTCTCCACGCGGCGAGATCGCACCCGCATGCCCTTCGCCAATATCGCGCGGAATCTCGCCCTTCGCGGATACCAGCCACATCTCCTGCTTTACGCCCCCGGTCAGCAGCGCCGGATTCGGTGCCGGCCGCTCCGGCCACTCCGCATCGCCGCCGCGCGTGTAAGCCATCCACTCGCCATCTGCCGACCACGCCAGTCCGCTGATCTCCTGCCCATCGTCCTCGGTGTAATGCGTAAGCTGCTGCGCGTTCGGCGACGATCCCAGTTGCGCCACCCAAATGTTCCGCCGCCCCTGATCATTCGCAATCCACGCCACCCGCGCGCCTGCGGGCGCAGCGATCAGCTCCGAGACGAAGGGCGCACTCATCACCTGCTCCAGCGTGAATTTGTCCGAGGGTTTCTCTTGGGCAGGTGCGGTATGGAACGGCACGAAAGTTACAAGGAATGGAACGGCAGAGAGAAGCAGTCGGGCAGGCAGCGATCGCATCCCGCCATTATGCATGCAGAAAACAGAAAGGCCGCCAACCGGCTGCGATTCCTCGCACGAGTGGCGGCCTTTCCAATGGCAAATACTACTTCTGTTTCGCGATCACCTGGCTGGAAAACTTCTTGTAGGTGGCCGCGGGCACGATCTTCTTCGTCACCAGGTCGGTCTTCTTTGCATAGGGCCGTCCGTCCACAATCTTCTGCGCATACACATCGCCCACACCGGGCAGCGCCTTCAGCTGATCGAGCGTGGCGGAATTCAGATCGACAAGGTCCGTCGCCGGCGCGGTTGCGTTGGCCCTCATATTGCTCTTGGGGGTCTTCGCTGTTTGCGCATTGGCATGCGTCATCAGCATGGTGGTGGCAAGGACTATGGGCAGGCAGGCGATCCGGATCCATCGGCTGGGTCGTATCATCGGTGGTTCTCCTTTGCGCGCGGCTGGCTCGGATTTCTTGATCGCCCGCCGGGCACCGTCAGCTTCAGCCCGGCGTGCATTCTTGTCAAGAAAATCGTGCGTCCGGCTCTCCCGCACGGTTACTTTTGCTCCGCTGCCTTCTGCTCCGCGGCCACGGCAGCTTCTGCCGCCTGGAAACCGATCTTCGAGTGCGTGCCATCGCAGAACGGCTTCTTCGTCGAAGCGCCGCAGCGGCACAGCGACACCGCAGGCTTACCCTCCAGGTTGATCTCCGTGCCGTCCACATCGATTAGCCGGATCGGCCCCTCCACGCGCAGTGGTCCGTTGGGCTTTGCCGTAATCGTCACATTTGTATCTGCCATTTCTTCTCCCTTTTCATTTGTAACAACGCTCTAAAAGAAATCCGTGTCATCCCGACGGGAGCCGCCTCGCGTCCCCGAGATTCGCGCAGTGGAGGGATTTGCTGTTTCTTTCCGCATTGCGCTTCCACTACTTCGCTTCCAGGCGCCGCGCCTTCTGCATCGGCACCACCTGAACCGTCACATCGCGCACCTCGGCCAGAAAGCGGTTGATCACCGAGCCGCGCAGCAGAATATCCATGCGCGAGCGTGCCGATTGCCCGAAGACCACGTGCGAAATCCCTTCCTGCTTGGCAAACTGGATCAGCGCGTTCGACACCTTCTTGTCCTTCAGCACGACCACCTTCGCACCCAGATCGCGCGCCAGGCGCTGGTACTCCTCCATGCGGTGCTTCTCTTCAGAATTCTGATGCTCTGCCTCATCCGGCGTCTCCACGCGCACCGCATACCAGATGGTCGAGAGCCGCGACGCGATGCGTGCCCCCGCGCGCAGCAGCCGGTCCGTGCCCGGCCGCGGCGAAAGGCACACCATCACCTTCTCCGGAATCGGCGCCTGCTCCAGCCCCTGCGACCGCCGGTAGTCTGCCGCCTGCGAACTCACCTCCGCGGCGGTCGTGCGCAGCGCCAACTCACGCAGCAGGTTCAAATTGCCCTTGCGGAAGAAGTTTGCCAGCGATTGCTCGATCTTCTCCGGAGCGTAGATCTTTCCCTGGCGCAGTCGTGAGCGCAACTCCTCCACCGTCAGGTCGACGTTTACAATTTCGTCCGCCCGCTTCAGCAGGCTGTCTGGCACAGTCTCGCGAATGATTGTGTTCGCGGAGCGCGCCACCGCGTCGTTCAGCGTTTCCAGGTGCTGTACGTTCACGGCAGTCATCACATCGATGCCGGCGTCCAGCAGCTCCAACACATCTTCGTAGCGCTTGCGGTTCTTCGAGCCCGGCACATTCGTATGCGCCAACTCATCCACGATGCAGACCTGCGGATGCCGCGCCAGAATGGCGTTCAGGTCCATCTCATGCAGCACGACAGAGCGGTAGGGAATCGCACGCTGCGGAATCACCTCCAGCTCGCGAATCATCGCCTCGGTATCGGCGCGCTTGTGTGGCTCCACAAAGCCAATCACCACATCGATGCCCTGCTTGCGCATCAGGTGCGCATCTTCGAGCATCTGGTACGTCTTGCCCACGCCTGGCGCCGCGCCCAGATAAATCTTCAGCTTCGCCGGCTCGGGTGGCAGCGCGCGCTCTGTCGGGTCCACCTGCGAGCCGGATAGATCGCGCGGCTGCGGGAATTCGTCCGGCTGCTGTGGATCAGGCATGGGGGTCTGCGGCGGCTCGCTCATCTCATCCCACCTCGATGGTGTGGCGCGGAAGCCGCGTCGGTGCCAGTGGCATGGTGAAGCTGAATGTCGTGCCATGCCCCACACGGCTCTCCACCGACACCTGCCCATTCATCAGTTCGATCAGCCGCCGCACCAGCGCCAATCCAAGGCCCGTTCCATCGGGCGCGCTGCCCACCGCCCCGCGCACCTCTTCGGCGGACCGCGCCCCTTGTACGAACCTTCCGAAGATGCGCTTCAGCCGTTCCGGTTCAATCCCAACACCTGTGTCGCGTACGAAAAACTGCACCCGCTTCTTGTGCTCCTCCGCTTGCAGGACAATCGTGCCCTTCGCCGGCGTGAAGCGCAGCGCATTCGACAGCAGGTTGTCCATCACGCTCTTTAGGGCACGCCGGTCGCCGTAAATCGGCGACAGGTCGCTGAACGCCTCAATTTGTATCTGCACATCGCGCTTGCGCGCGTCCTCCTGAAAACGCAAGGCGGCATCGCGCAGAATGTCAATGGGCCGCACCGGTTCCATGCGCAGCTCGCGCCGGCCGGTGTCCAGCTCGGCCACGTCGATCAGGTCCGCCATCAAGTCGTTCAGCCGCTCGGCTTCTTCCTGCGCACCGTTGATCAGGTCGCTTTGCAGCGGCCGCAAATCGCCGGCAAATCCTTTGGTCAGCGAGTAGAGCGCCAGCCGCAACTGCTCCAGCGGCGTACGCAGCTTGTCCGACGCCACCGCGATGAACCGCGTCTTGAACCGGTCCAGGTCCTGCAGCTCCGTCACATCTTCCAACACGCTCACCGCGCCCAGCAGCTTGCCGTCATTGTCGCGGATAGGCGTAGTCCGCAGCCTATAGCTGCGCTCCGCCTGCCCAATCCACATCGGCAGCAGCGCCGCTTCGCCCTCGTGCGCCACCGGCCGCTGCATGGAAACAGCATCGCGCACCGCCGTCAATATCTTCTGTCCGCCCGGCGTGTTTTCGAGCGCGATGCGGTCCCCCGCCGACCCGCCCAGCAGTTGCTCCGCCGCTGTGTTCACCTTCAGCACCTGTCCCCGCGCGTCGGTCACAATCACCGGCTCGAAGATCGACTGCACCACGGCGTCAGAGAGCTGGTGCTCCATCTGCTTCCGCCCGAACTCGGTTTCACGCAGGTCGCGCACATGGACCACCATGCGATTGACGTCGGTTGCGATTTTCCCCAGGCTGTCATCGGCACTCCAGTCCAGCCGTTGCTCCAGGTTGCCCTGTGCGATGCCCCGCACCTGCTCAGCCGCTCGTTTCAGCGGGCGAAGCACGGCAATGGCAAATCCAACTGCGATGCAGATAGCGCAAGGGATCGCGATCCATGCGACGAGCGTTACCGTACGCGCCAACTCATCCCGTGCCGCGACCCTATGGAGCGCGCTTACGGCAAGCACCGCGACCGTGGCGACCAGGGCCACCAGCAGCAACAGTCCGGCAATCAATCGCTGGTTCAGGCTCATGGCTAAGATCTGCGAGACGGCACGCCTCCACAGTGTGACACAGTAGGCCGGGTTCTCAAGCAGCGCGGACTCAAGTGGCCTGGTAGCGGGAGAGCACGTCCGCCAGCGTCACCGTGCCTTCGATCGCACCACGGCTGGCGCGATTCTGGACGGGGAGTAAGGGCCACCGCGCCAGGTGCGGCAGCGCCGAATCCAGCGGTAGGTCGGGAAACAGCAGCGGGATGCGGTCGGGCTTCAGCACGTTCGCCACCAGCGTCTCGGGCGCGCTCACCGCCAACAGCGAGCCCAACTCTGCGCGCGTCATCGAATACCACGCATGCCCTGGTAGCCGGATCAGGAAGACATCCGCATGCTTGGCATCCAGCTCTGCTGCCGCCGCGTTCAACGCCATATTGGCATCGATCACCGGCACAGACAAAGGACGCAGCGCATCCTCCAGATGCAGCACCACCTCTTCCCGCTGCTCCTCCATCGAAGGCAGGTCCAGCCCATCTTGATGCGTGAACACCTCGAAGATGGCGGATGTCTGCAGACTGCGTGACACCAAATATGCGATCGTGTTCGCCAGAATCACCGGGAGAATGATCGAATAGTTGCCGCTTACCTCCAGCACCATGAATACCGACGTCAACGGTACGCGCAGGAATGCGGCAAACAGCACTCCCATGCCCACCAGCGCGTACGCGCCGACCGTGATGTGCAGGTTGGGGTAGTAGATTTTTTCGAAGGTTCCAATGGATGCCCCCAGCATCGCTCCGATGAACAGCGTCGGCGCGAACATACCGCCTGGCGTGCCGCTGGAAAACGATAGCGTCGTCGCCAGGATTTTCAGCAGGGCCAGCGCCAGCAGCAGCTTCCAGGTGAACTGCCCATGCATCGCCTGGTTCATCACTTCATAGCCCGGCCCCATCACCTGCGGAAAGCCAACGAAGCCGATCAGCCCCACGCAAAGCCCGGCCACCGGCGACTGCACATAAAATGTCCACCGCGGCAGATTGCGCAGGCGCGGCCGCAGATAGCCCAGTGCATGCGAGAAGATGCTCGCCGCCAGGCCGCCGATCACACCCAGCACCGCATAGGCCAGCAGCTCACGCGAATCCGTCACGGTCACGGACGGAATCTGGAACATCGGCTCCGACCCCCAGAACCGCCGCGCCACCACCACACTCGAAATAGCCGAGAGCACCACCGAGCCCAGCACTGCCGCGCTCCATCGCCCGATGACCTCTTCGATCACGAACAGAATGGCCGCAATCGGAGCATTGAACGCAGCCGCCAGTCCCGCAGCGGCACCCACCGGCGCAAACAGTCGCAGCCGTTGCCGGCTCATTCCCAACCTGCGGCTGATCACCGAAGCCACCCCGGCGCCAATTTGCAAGGACGGATCCTCCGGTCCGAGAGAAAACCCGCCGCCCAGCGCTAGCGCCGATGTGATGAATTTCCCGATCACTGTCTTGAACGAGATGTAACCGTTGTAGATGTAGAGCGCAGCCTTGGTCTGGTTCACGCCGCTGCCGCGTGCCGCCGGAAAAAACCACTGCACCAGCGCCGCCACCACCAGGCCCATGATCATCGGCACGAAGATCAGCCGCAGCAGTCCCGGCTGCAGCGCAGACCCCAGGGTCAGCGTCTGGATCCAGTTAATCGCCACCCGGAAACTCACCACCAGCAAGCCCGAGATGATGCCGATAAAGATTGACAGCACCAGGAACAGCCGCTCGTCGCGCGTGGGCGCGATCTTCAGCATGTCGATCTGCGACATCCGCAGCGGCTCAATCGAAGGCATCGTCTCCTTCGCGTCATGCTCCGGCAGCGCCGCTGCGTCCGTCCCGGTCTTCGACTGAGCGGTTGTGTCTGTCGTGCTCATGCGCCTTGTCTGCCCGTCGCCCTGCTCATCTGGTTCTCTTCAACTCGGTCTGCTATCTACTGCTCGATCGTCTCCGGTGAAGCCGCAATGCGCAGCAGCGCAGCATCGTCACCTGTCGGCTCCCCGCATACGCGCTCGGTCACCTGCTCGGTGTCGTACACCAGTTGCATCGTAGTCTGCTCCAGGTCTGCGTCCTCACCCAGCGCGGCAATTGTCAGTCGTGGTCCGGCGCTTTGCCACCGGTTGCCCAGCGCGGTCATCTGTTGGTTGATATCGATTTGCACTCTGCCGTTCTGCGCTCTGCCGTTCTGTGCCGCGTTGCTCTGTCCGGCCAGTCCGTTCGCACACGCCGTATAGCGCTTCCGCGCAATCTCGTACGCGCGCACCACGCGCCGCAGCCGCTCCCGCTGGCGCAGCGCCGGCGACGGATAGATCGCGATTACCGCATTCGCGATCCGCAGGTTCTTCTCCACTTGGGCACGGTCCGTCAGCGGATGCGCTGCGCTGCTAGCATTCAGCGCCCGGTCCAGATAGCTCCGCGCCGTCCTGTATCTCTCCAGCAGGAAGGCCATCTGCCCTGCGCCCTCCAGCGCCTGCACCACGATTGGCCGTCGCCCTGCTGCTTCCTCATAAATGTGCAGTGCTTCCGCCGGCGCGTGCGCCTCCGCGAGCAACCCTGCCGCCTCCAGCAGGCTCGGTGTCGTCGTGTCATTGCCGGCCGCTATCAGCAGTTGATCCCGCGCGTCGTCGAACCTCTTCTGTTGGATGAGATAGCGCACCAGTTCCAGCCGCACCTGGTGCCGGCGAATGGCTCCATCCCCCTCCCATACGCCGTAGATCGCCGCTTCGTAGCGCTCCAGCGCCGTCGCTTGCTGCCCCTGTCGCGTCGCCAGCCGCGCCAGTTGCAGGTTGATGTTGCCATCGCCCGGCTGTTTCTCCCATAGCGTGTTGAAGTACGCTGTTGCCTCCTGCAGCCGGCCCGCCTGGGCCAGCGCGCTTGCCAGTTCCACCTCGGTGCCGTGATCATCCGGCGCGTCCCCCAGAGCGAGCCGCAGGTCATACACCGCGGCCTTGGCATTGTGATGCGCCAGCGCATCCTCGCCCCGCCGCTTCCAGCGCGCTGCCGCGTCGCTTTGATGTCGTGAATACGACCGGAAAATCAGCCAGGTCAGCAGCGCCAGCACACAGGTGACGGCGAAGACACTGAGCAGGGCAAGCGTATCCTTAAAGACGAGGTGTCGCTTGGCCAGCCGTTCGGCGGGCGTCAGTGGGGTGGCGGCTCGAAAAAAGGGGATCGTTCTCAACACGAGGGCTTTCCTCTAGCCTAGTCTGTCCTGCGCGGGACGCAAAGCCGCCTCGCTGGTTCCGGCGTGCATCGCATACCAAAGGGAGATGCTGATCATGCAGAGACGCGATTTCCTGAAATCGGCCGCCGCCATCGCTGCCCTCATGGCTCTGCGGGACGAAGCCGTCGCCGCCCCCGGAGAGGTTCCCCGCCGCATCCTCGGCCGCACCGGTCAATCCGTTTCCATCATCGGTATCGGCGGCTATCACATCGGCTCGCCTCACCTTTCCGAGGAGGAAAGCATCCGCATCATCCGTACCGCCCTCGACTCCGGCGTCAACTTCCTCGACAACTGCTGGGACTACAACGACGGCGAAAGTGAGCGCCGCATGGGCCGTGCGCTCCAGAACGGCTACCGCCAAAAAGCCTTCCTCATGACCAAGATCGACGGCCGCACTCCCGCCGCCGCCCAGAAGCAGCTGGAGGATTCGCTTCGCCGCCTGCAGACCGACCACATTGACCTGATGCAGATTCACGAAGTCATCCGCCCCGGCGATCCTGGGCAGGCCTTTCGTCCCGGCTACGTCGTCGATGTCCTCAAAGAGGCGCAGAAAGCCGGCAAAATCCGCTACATCGGCTTCACCGGCCACAAGAGTCCGGAGATCCACCTCAGCATGATCGAGGCCGCCGACCGGAATGGCTTCACCTTCGACACCGTACAGATGCCCCTCAACGTGATGGACGCGCACTACGACAGCTTCACGACCAAGGTGCTGCCGGTTGCGCGCAAACACAACATGGGCATCCTGGGCATGAAGCCCATCGGCAACGGTCTGATCCTTGGCAGCAACACCGCCAGCGCGGTCGAATGCCTGCACTACGCCATGAGCCTGCCCGTCTCGCTCACCATCACCGGCTGCGATTCCATGCAGATCCTCAATCAGGCGCTTACTCTCGCGCGCAATTTCCAACCGATGCCGCATGAAGCCATGACCGCGCTGCTCGCCAAGACAGCCAATGCAGCCGTTGCTGGTCACTACGAGAAGTACAAGACGTCCAACATGTTCGACGGCACGATTCACAACCCGCAATACCTGGGGTAAAAGAGAAGACGCGCATGTCCGCCAACCCTGTCGCGAATCCGGTCGAACTCCCCGCCGCATTGCTCGCTAAGCGCGAGGCGCTCCATTGCCGCCTGCGCGAGCTCGAAAGCGTCATCGTCGCCTACTCCGGCGGTGTGGACTCCGCCTATCTCGCCCACGCCGCCCACTCGGTTCTTGGCGCCAACGCGCTCGCCATCATCGCGGACTCGGCCTCGCTGTCGCGCCGCCATCTGCGCGAGGCCATCGCCTTCGCCGCTTCCCAATCCATCCCGCTGGTCACCGTCGCGACCGCCGAGCTCGCGAGCGAAGAGTATGCCCGCAACGATGCGGCCCGCTGCTTTCATTGCAAAGACGAGCTCTTTACCGTGCTCGAGCGCGAGCGCACCACCCGCGGCATCGCGCATGTCGTCTACGGCCTCAATTCCGATGACACTCGCGACTACCGCCCCGGCCAGCAGGCCGCCGCACAGCACGCAGTGCTCGCGCCGCTCGCTGACGCCGGCCTGACCAAAGAAGATGTGCGCACTCTCGCTCGCGCCGCAGCACTCGATGTGTGGGACAAGCCCGCCTCAGCCTGCCTTTCCTCGCGTATCGAATATGGCCGCCGCGTCACGCCGGAAGTTCTGGAACAGGTCGAGCGCGCCGAAGACGCCCTCGCCGAACTCGGCCTGCGCCGCTTCCGCGTTCGCCATCACGGCAGCGTTGCCCGTGTCGAGCTCGCGCCGGAGGAGATGGATGCCGCCCTGAACCGCGAGATGTTTCAGCGCATCGGCGCCGCGATCCGCACCGCCGGTTTCCAGTATGCTGCCATCGACTGTGACGGCTATCGTTCCGGCTCCATGAACGAGGTGCTGCCGCTCGCGGTCCTTATGGGTAGCCCGAAGTAGCGGCCATCTGCATCCGATGAAAACAACCATGCGCATTGGCTATCTCGAATGCTTCGCCGGGCTCAGCGGAGACATGCTCCTCGGCGCGCTGGTCGACACCGGCGTCGCGCCGGCGCTCCTCCAGCAAACCACCGCATCTCTCAATCTCGGCGCAACCCTGGCTTTTGATTCCGTAGACCGCAGCGGCATCGCCGCGCGCAAAGCCCGCGTGCTGGTGGACGGCATCGAGTCCGATGCGCCGCACGCGCACGATCATGATCACGACCACGGTCATGTTCACGACCACCCGCGTGCGCACGAACACGCTGCGCCCCACACGCACCAGCATGGCCGCAACCTGCCGGCCATCCGCGAGATTCTCAGCCAGGCGCCGATTCCGGACAATGCACGCGCCCTCGCGCTTCGCGCCTTCGAGCTGCTCGGACAGGCCGAAGCCGCCATTCACAATGTGCCACTCGATCAGGTACATTTTCACGAAGTCGGCGCTGTCGACGCCATCGTCGACATCACCTGCGGCGCTGTCGGCCTCACTTCGCTCAATGTTGACCGCTGGTATTGTTCGCCCGTAAACGTCGGCAGCGGTTATGTCGATTGCGCACACGGCCGCTTTCCCGTGCCCGCGCCCGCCACCGCAGCGCTCCTCCGCGGCGTTCCCATGTACAGCGAAGGCCCGGCGATGGAGCTCGTCACGCCCACCGGCGCCGCTATTCTCCGCGCACTCGATTGCGAATTCTCACGTCCCGCCGGCATCTTCGAGCGCATCGGTTACGGCGCGGGCACGCGCAATCCAGCGCGTTTTCCCAACGTCCTGCGCATCAGCGTCGGGGAATCCGTCACACGCGCAACCGACGACACCATCGCGCGCGAAACCGTGACTGTGCTGGAATGCGCCATCGACGATCTCAGCCCGCAGATCGTCGCGCATGCCATGCAGCTTGCTCTCGAGCACGGGGCACTCGACGCCATGGCCAGCTCCGCCATGATGAAGAAGGGCCGCCTCGGCACACTCATCACCATCCTCTGCCGTCCCGCCGATGCGCCGCGTTTCGAAGAGTTGCTCTTCCGCGAGACCTCGACCCTCGGCATTCGCACCCGCACCGAGCAGCGCCGCATCCTCAATCGCGCACACGCAACCGTCATCACCCCGTACGGCGAAGTGCGCATCAAGACCGCCACTCTCGACGGTGTCCTCATGCACGCACAACCCGAATACGAAGACTGCCACGCTCGCGCCATCGAGCATCGCGTTCCGCTCAAGCAGGTCTTCAATGAAGCACTGCAAGCCTGGCGCCAGTTTCAAGATCTCGAGAAGATTACAAATAGTCCGGAGGCCGCCGTCCGTGAATAGGCACGAC
>DASUWP010000286.1:0-18506 GCA_036378335.1 Acidobacteriaceae bacterium
GTTGTGGCTGGCATATATTGATCCCCTCCGCGACGGAGATGCCGCAGTTTGGGAAATGTCCCACGCTGTCGTTCGAGAGTAGAACCAGCGCCTCAGGAGCGTTCGTACCCGGGTTGGTCTGCGCCGCCGTATTTTCTGCGAAAAGAAGATCCGGCTTTGTACCCGTCGTCGTTCGGATCGCATAGGGCTGGTAGGTGTAGTAAAGGTTCTGATAGACAGTCTGCTCCGCCCCGAAGCTGCCGGAACCGGTTCCCGGTCTGATGACAAAGGTGGTGGCGTTGAAGCCGGGGCAGGCACTCACGCCGTACGCAAGATCGTTGATGCCGTCGCCATTAAGATCGGCGACTGTCACCGGTCCGGGACACTGGCTCGTCGTAAGGCTCGTCGAGGTCAGAGTGCGGTTGGCATTGCCGGTAAAGACGGCTAGCTTGGGCAGGAATTGGCTCGTGCCGCTCAGTCCATAGATAAAGGCGGGGGACACAAGATCGCTGCGGCCGTCATTGTTGATATCTGCGACCACAAGATACAGATCGTCATAGCCGTTGACATCCTGGGTCACGACTGGCGAACCGAGATGCCCGGCGCCGTCGCCATAAAACACCGCGACGGAAGTTGGACCTTGAAGCGACTCAAGGACAGCGATATCCGGCTTGCCATCGCCGTCGAAGTCTCCTGTCACAGCGCCGCTGACGGCGCCCCCGGTAAACGCAAGCGTCTGCCCTTTGCTGAAGGTTCCATTCCCGTTGCTGATCCAGATCTGCAGACTTGGCTTTGGACCCTCCAGCACCTCAACCAGATCGGTCTTGTTGTCATGATTCAGGTCTGCTGCCACGATGGCACTCGGGTTTGTGCCTCCGGACGTGACCGTCTTCGCCGTCTGGAAGGTGCCATCGCCGTTTCCGAGGTAGACCACAACGGCGGAGTTGTTGAAGGTAGCAAAATCCAGCTTGCCGTCGTTGTTGAAGTCGCCGATACCCAGATGGTTCGAATCCACTGGCGCTGGCAGCGGCGTCGGTGCCTGGTAGGTGCCGTCGCCATTCGAGAGATAGAGCTGATAAATAACTCCAGTACCCGAAACCGGGTACTTTTCCACCATCAGATCTTCACGGCCATCATTGTTGAAATCGCCATGACCCGCCACTGGAATAACGCTCGAGTTGGTCGTGATCTGATGCGATGGGAAAGAAACTTGAGCGAGGGAAGCCACTGGAAGAAGCGCGCAGCCCAACAGCAGGGCCGCCCATTGCAGGGGGCGTTGTTGCACTGGAGATGACATGGAGCCAACCATCCTCTGGTTCTGGAGCGGTTGATACAAGGAGCCCGGATGCATACGTGCTCCAACGAGCGGGGGAGGAGCGCAACCGGTTCCCGTCGGAGATTCCCTTCGACAGAAATCTCCCGAAGGCAACCGGGGTCATCAGAGTCGATGCGCTCGCACCCTCAGCAGGTTGTTCTTTGTCTTACAACGCAACATCATTGTGTTCGTCGGGCGCTCGCCGCGCTGCTATGAATGCAAGTCTTTGCCTGTCGAAACAAGTAACTTCTTTCTGAGCTAAATATGACCCCAGGCGATCGTGGCCGCTCTTCAGGCGCGCCGAGCGCTCGCGGCTCAGTTTGTTTCTTTCTGCGCGCTGGAATAATCTCCTCATCGGTGCGCGACCGATCGCCGCGTACCGTGCTCTCATCGCCAGATGCCTATGCCTGCCGTCCGTTCCTCGCTAAAACCTGCCGTTCGTTACTCCGTAAAAGACGACCTGCTGCAAACGCGCTGCTGGGGACTCGCCGAAGCCCGCGCGTACGCGCAACATCTTCTCGCGCAGCCGGACCGCCGCGCCACTGCGCGCCAACTGATCACGGCACTCTCGACCACCGACCCGGAGCGGCGCGTCCGCGCCGCCGATGTCGCCCGCCGCATCACCGAGAAGGACAGCGAGTTCCTCGCTCCACACGCTGCCGAGATCGCTTCGATTCTCGCCGACACCCCGATCACCGAATCGCGCACACGTTGGCATCTCGGTCTTGTCGCCGCCCGCTCCGCGCGCACTCCGCAACAGATTCGCCTCGCCGCCGAAATCCTGTGGCAGCTCAGTGAAGACAAGAGCAACGTTGTGCGCTGCTCTGCCGTCGAAGGCCTGGGCTTGCTGGCGCGCCGCGCTCCCTCGCTCCGCAATACGGTCGAGCCTTTCCTGGAACGGGCTCTCGTCACAGGCACGCCCGCCATGCGGGTCCGCGCACGCAACGCAATCTGCTGGCTGCACTCCAGCCCTCGCAAGCCCGCTCGCCGCTCGTAGGTGTCCGAATTCGGTCACACCAGCGCACCCATGGACAGCTCGAACCACAACGCAAGGCAGCCGACCCCGCAGAAGTCCTTGATAATCCGCGCTCATCCACGGTTCCGCCTTCGGCAAGATACGTGCACCTCCTCTGATCATTCCTAAGGAGAAAGCGGCCGCGCGGGCTCTTCTCTGACGATGGCGTCCCGGCAGCGATAGCCGGGCCGCAACAGGAGAAAATCTTTACAATGCACGGACTTCTCAGCGAACTGCGTTTCACACTTCGTCAGTTGCGCCGAAGCCCGGCCTTTAGCGCGGCCGCTCTTTTTACTCTCGCCCTCTGTATCGGCGCCAACATCGTCATGTTCTCGGTTGTCCGCAACGTGCTGCTGCGTACGCCGGATTACGCGCAGCCGCAGCAGCTGGTCGTCGTGCGGGAGAACATCCATTCCAGCGACTCCGGCGACAGGGATCTGCCCGTAAACGCCAACCATCTCGTCTACTGGCGGCAGCACGCGCAATCCTTCCAGGGATTCGCGGCGCTCGGCTTCGGCTCCATGCCGCTCGGCGGCAGCCGGCCGGAGATCATCGGCATCGCGCAGCACACCGCGAACTTCTTTTCGCTGCTCGGCGTTCAGCCCATCCTTGGCCGCACGCTACTCCCAGCGGAAGAGCAGCCAGGCCACAACGTCGTCATTCTTACCGAAGGTCTCTGGCGCCGGCGCTTCGCCGCCGATCTCAACATGATCGGCCGCGCCATCCCGCTCGATGGCCGTCCTTACACGGTCATCGGCATTCTGCCCGCCACGTTCGTGCTGCCCGCGCCGGGGCTGATGAACACCATGCACGGCACCAATGGCCGTGCCGTCGAAGCCTTCGTGCCCTTCGGTTGGAGCGCCGATCAGCTCGGCGAGATCGAAGGCGACCACAACTACTTCGGCATCGCCCGGCTCAAGCCCGGCGTCTCCCTCGCGCAGGCCACCGCGGAGATGAATACGCTCCAGCAAGCCATCGGCCGCCAGACGCCCGACCGCGTCGCGCTCAGCGCCACCGTCACCGGCCTGCAGCCATACCTCACCGCCGGCAGCCGCAGCGCGCTGGTCATGCTCTTCGCCGCGGTTGGCACCGTGCTGCTCATCGGCTGCGTCAACATCACCAACCTCCTGCTCGCCCGCGCCGCCGGACGCGAGCATGAAGCCGCCGTCCGCGCCGCGCTCGGCGCCACCTCCGCGCAATTGGTGCGCAGTGCGGTTACAGAACCACTGCTGCTGGCCGTCGGCGGATGCCTGCTCGGCCTCGCTGGCGCTAAGCTGGCCCTCCCGTGGCTCGCCCACGCGCTGCCCTCGGCCCTTCCGCTCGCGCACCCGCTCCGCATGGATGCGCCGCTCGTCCTCTTCGCCGTCGGCGCATCGCTCCTCTGCGCCTTGCTCTGCGGCCTGCTACCCGCCATCCGTTTTGTGCGCAACCATCCGCAGCAGGCGCTGCGCTCGGAGAGCCGCACCAGCAGCGAAGCCGCGGGCGGCAAGCAGCTTCGCCGCTCGCTCGTCATCGCGGAGGTCGCCGCCAGCGTCACGCTCGTCGTTCTCGCCGGCATGTTCCTGCTCAGCCTCTATCGCCTGCTTCGCGTCGACCGCGGCTTCGTCACGGAACATGTCGTCAGCGCGAGCGTCGTCTTGCCGGACAAGCAGTACAGCACGCCTGCCGCACGCGAAGCCTTCTATCGGAGCTCGCTCGAGCATCTGCGCCAGCTGCCTGGCGTCCGCTCCGCCGGCGTCATCAGCGTGCTGCCGCTCGACGGCGACCGCTGGGGCGACATGATCTCCCTCCCCACGGACACGCGCCCGCTCTGGTCGCGTCCCGGTGCGAAATACCGGTGGACCAGCGCCGGCTTCTTCGAGACCATGCGGATTCCGCTCATCACCGGCCGCTTTTTCACGCAGGATGACCTCGGCAAAAATGTCGCCGTCATCTCCGAACGTGCCGCGCGGATCGCCTGGCGCGGACAGAATCCCGTCGGCCAGTTCTTCCGCCGCGGCGATCCGGACGACAAGCCGTTCCAGGTCATCGGCGTCGTCGGCGATGTTCGCGCCGTCGATCTCAGCGAGCAGCCGCCCGCCATGGTCTATGTGCCGCTCACCTACCGCTCCAACGAGAGTGGCACCTTCGTCCTCCGCGCCGCCGGCGATGCTGCCTCGCTTTCCGGCTCCATCCGCAAGGCCATCGGGAGCGTCGACGATCAGGCCGTAGTACCGGAAGTCCGCACCATGGACGCTGTCGTCGACAGTTCGCTGGCCACGCGCAACTTCCAGCTTTATCTGCTGCTGGCCTTCGCCGCCTGCGCGCTGGTCCTCGCCGCGCTCGGCATCTATGGCGTGGTTGCCTACTCCGCATTGCAGCGCACACGCGAGCTCGGCATCCGTATCGCGCTCGGCGCGCAGCCGGCGCAGATCTACCGCCTGATCCTCGAAGATGGCGTCACGCCTGTCTTTCTCGGCACCATCGCCGGCATCGCCGCCGCCGCACTCGCCTCCCGGGCGATCAGCGGATTGCTCTTCGGCGTCGGCTCATTCAACTTCGGCATCGCCGCAGCGGCCGCAGCCATCCTGCTCCTCACCGGCAGCGTCGCCAGCCTGCTCCCCGCCATACGCGCCACTCGCATCAATCCCGTGCAAGCCCTCCGCGCAGAATAGCGATAAGGCACATAGCAGGACGCCCGACATCTCGCTTTTGCGCGATTCCCATCTCCCTTATCCAAGCGACAATTCGTCCTCCTCAGCGGGAGGCAACGCGGCAAGCCGCCCTGGTGGCAACAAACATATCCGTGAATCTCCTGATTCGGAGATGAATCTTTTAAGAGAAGAGATCTGGAATAGAAGAGATGTTGGCCGGGTGACCGGGGCCGGAGAGGAGGATAGAGATGATCGTCACCCTGATTGCCATCGGCGCTGTCGCATTGGGGATCGCGTACTGGATCAGACGCGTAAGAGACAACCGCGAATTGGAACAGCACAGCATCACGCCGGAAGCCCTCCACGAGCTCCTGGCTTCGCATCGGGAGGTACTTGTCTTCGATGTGCGCCTGCCGCTCGATCTGCTGGCAGATCCTGAGGTCATCCCTGGCGCCAGACGGATTCCTCCCAAAGACGTGATGGAAAATCCATCGCTCATTCCGCGGGAGAAGGACACTGTCGTTTACTGTACCTGTCCGAGTGACAAAAGCAGCCGCGCCGTCCTCCGCAAAGCGCTCGCCATGCAGTTCTCACGGATCAAATTCCTCAAAGGCGGTCTGGAAGGCTGGAAGGCAAAGGGCTATCCGGTCGAGCCGTACAGGGAATCCTTCCATCTCGATACCGCAAGCTGAGATCTGGACGGAATTATTTGTGAACCACAAGTTCGCGCAGCTTGCGCACGGCGCGGGGAATGTCCGCAGTCCGGGTACTGCCAAAACCCAAAATCAGCCCCGGCTGCGGCGCCGCTCCCTGATAGGTCGAAGAGAGCGGCCAAATCCACAGGTTCTGGAGCGCGGCCCGCTGCGCAATCTCCACATCGCTGATTCCCGCGGGAAAGGTCACAGCTAAATGCATGCCGGCCTGCGCTCCTACAATCTCCATCTGACCCGCAAGCTCCTTCTGGATGCAGTCCACCAGCATGCTTCGCCGCTCCCGATAAAGAATTCGCATCCTTCGGATATGGCGCTCGAAATCTCCGCTTCGCATGAAATCCGCCAGCACTTCCTGATGCAGGTTCGGTGACCCAAGATCCATAGCAATGCGAGCGGTTACGAAATGGCGCACCAGGTCGGTTGGAATCACGATGTACCCAAGACGCAGCGCTGGAAACAGGACTTTGCTGAAGGTGCCGATGTAGAGGACGCGCGCATTCACATCCATCCCCTGCAGCGACGGAATCGGCGGGCTCTCATAGCGATATTCGCTGTCGTAATCGTCCTCCAGTATCCAGGCTCCGTTGCTGTGTGCCCAGCTCAACAGCTGCAAACGGCGCGACGCGCTCATGGTCATGCCGAGTGGAAACTGATGCGAGGGCGTCACCATTGCGCCTCTCGCTGTGCGGCATTTCCGGATGCCAGCGGCGACATCGAGCCCCTCGCTATCCACAGGAACCGGAACCAGCTTGCAACCGGCCAGCGCAAAGGCGCCTTGTCCAAAGCGATAGCCGGGCTCTTCTGTCCAGACCCTGCTTCCCGGCTCGAAGAGAACGCGCGCCGAAATCTCGAGTGCCTGCTGTGAGCCGGCGACAATCATGACCTGCTCCGGCTCGCAGTGCACCGAACGCGACGTGCGGAGATATCCTGCAACCGATTCACGCAACGCGGGAGAGCCCATTGGATCGCCGTAATGAAACGATCGCCTCTGCATGTCGCGGGAGTGCCGCGCGACAAGTCTCGACCATACCTGAATTGGAAATTGATCGAACGCAACCTGACCGACCCCGAACGCACCGAACCGGTTCCACCATGGCCGATATTGCGTCGCGGGCAGACTCGCAATCTGTCGGGCAACCGGCCGTGGTCCTGCGTGACTCGACGCGATCTTTCCTCTGGCCGGTGCGGTCGAAGTGAACTGCTCGGGAAGCAGCCTGGATATTATCGTCCCCGCGCCAACGACGCTCTCCAGATAGCCTTCAGCCAGGAGTTGCGCATAGGCATTCAACACCGGCACCCTCGATACCCCAAGTTCTTTCGCCAGCAGCCGCGTCGATGGAATGCGCTGCCCGGGGCGCAGAGTGCCGCTGGCAATCGCTTCACGATAGGCGTCATAGATTTGCTGGTGCAGCGGTTTCGAGGATTTCCGATCGACCGCGATGACCGGAAGAATGCCGGAGGCGATTTTCTTCATTGTGGTCGAACATAGTGGCTATGCCGACCTAGGGTCAAATGGCTACTCCACTCGACCACTCCCGCGCGGCGGCAGTCGCTCAGTTCATCTGCATCCCGGGCATCGCGGAGTGGTCCATGTTGTCGTGTCCCTCATCGTGGTCGTCCACGGACCAGATCTTCTTCGGATCCGTCTCATACGGGTACACGTGCACCATCCATCCAAATAAATGTGGCCGAAACTCTCCGCCCGCGGCATTGCACGCCTCTTCGGTCGTAATAGAACCACGCAGCCCGAACTTCGCATCGGGTCCGAAATATGCGGCCTCCTGCCCCTTGGGTGCCTTGCAGAAATTGATGTGCTGGTGCCAGCGCGCAATGCTCAGCGGAATCCGCTCGTTCAGCTCATCCTCGCTCGCCGCCTTCCGATCCGTATACATCGCGCCCACCAATTTGTAACCGCCATCGGTCGTCTTCTTGTAAAGCAACGAGGTCGGCTTCAGCGGGTCGAAATGAAACGCCGCTTCGAATCCGTACTCACGCTTCGTGAAGTGATAGATGGGTTGCGGAACATCCGGCAAGAAAATCACGTAGCCGTCCGCCAGCGCCTTCCGGTAATCCTGGTAAGGCGCCATCGATTGCTTCGCCGCGGCCACAACTGCATCGGCCTTCTGCTGGTCGCCGGTCTCCGGCGCTCGCAGCGCGGTCATGGACATGTGACCGGCCATGTGCGCCATACCGGTATTCGGCGTCGCAGGCCCGTTGGGCATACTCGCGGCAATTACATTCCACTGGGTCGTCCGACGTCGGGCGTGCACGAGTAAGAAGAGAGTTCCCAACAGACAAAGCGATACCGCCAGAAAAACACGAGAGAATCTACGAGCCATGACGGACTCACCTCGGATGCTCTCTATCAGGACGCCTGAGCCCAAATACAAGTTGCGGCAAACGACACCAAAATCGCCGACCTTTGCTTTGCCGAAGGCGGGAGATACGCCTCATGCCCATCCGAACGAAGAAATCCCTATAAGTCCCGTCCCCAGGCTGCTAGCATACCCGCAAAAGGAATTGCCTCTGCCGGTCACTGTCTAAATCCTCCCATCTCGATCGCTACCCGCCTTACCGGTAGCGCAGCAGATGTGTACCCTCCACCCACAAAAGGCTAGCCGCTTTCACAAACGATGTTGGCTTGTGGGAGCTGCTCTTCCCAGAAGTTGGTGAGAACAAGGTATTTGTGAAAGCGGTTAGACATGGACTTCAACGACATAGGCTGGGCGCACTATGCGCCTCAGACAACACCCGATCCTTCCTGTGGGCGCATTGCTTTGGCCCATCGCGACCACTTCATCGTATGGAGAGCAACCTGCGAGGTGACGGCAACCATCAGCGGCCATCTCCGTCACATGGATGCTGACCCGCCATGTGTCGGCGACTGGGTCATCCTGCGCGATGGCAGCGTCATCACGCAGGTGCTGCCGCGGCGCACTCAGCTCTCCCGCAAGGAGCCCGGCAAGCGCCTTCGCGAGCAGGTGCTCGCCGCCAACATGGATCTGCTCTTCATCGTCAGTGGGCTCGATCGCGATTACAACCCGCGCCGTCTGGAGCGTTATCTCGTTCTCGCGTATGAGAGCGGAGCTCGCCCCATCATCCTGCTGAACAAAGCGGACCTGCGGAGCGATATCCCCGACATCGTGCGACTCACCGAGAGAACCGCTCCCGGCGTTCCCGTGCTCGCGCTCAGCGCTCTCGCCCCGTGGGGTCTGGATTCCATCGCGCGCCATGTCCAAGCCGGTCAGACCGCCGCTCTCATCGGCTCTTCCGGCGCCGGCAAGTCAACCATCGCGAACGCTCTGCTCGGCGAAGCGCGCCAACGCACCACCGCCGTTCGCGAGGACGACAGCAAGGGGCGCCACACCACCACCCATCGCGAGCTCATCCGCATGCCCGGCAACTGGCTACTGATGGACCTGCCTGGTCTGCGCGAGCTGCAACTGTGGGCCGATCCCGAACGCATCGACAGCGCCTTCGCCGACATCCTCTACCTGGCCGAGCAGTGCAGGTTTCGGGACTGCACGCATAACGAAGAACCCGGCTGCGCCGTTCACGCCGCAGGACTCGATCCGGATCGCCTCCGCAGCTACCGCAAATTGCAAAAGGAGCTACATCACCTGGAATTGCAAACCGACATCCACCGCGCCCGCGAACTGAGAAAGAAATGGAACGCGATTGAAAAGGATATCCGCCGGCATCCCAAAAGACGCTTCTGACGTCGGTTGAACCCTATGACAATAGCCCCGCACGCTGCATTTCAGCTACGGGAGAGGCTCACCGACAGCCCATTTCGGGCGCCTGCTCCCATTACAGAACGACCTCTCCCTGTCCTCTCCCACCCCCGTAATCACGGTCGTGGTGACCGTAACTCTCATTTCCGCGAGCACGGCATCTGGCCAGCACCGTCCCGCGTTGCGTACAACAGACCATGACCTTTGGGGGGTCTTTCGATGGGTATCACTGTATTCCTGCTGATCTGTGGTCCATTCGCCGCACTGCTGTTTGTTCCACTTGCCACCCGCCAACAACTCCGCCCGGCGCATGTTGCCCGGGCGCCTAGAGCGTCAGAGCCAGCGCCGGCGCCGGCAAAAGGGCTCGACGCTATCCGCTGCAGCCCCGCCCGCTGGGGTATCGGAGTCGATGATGATTCCCACAGATGGAAGAACGCGGCCTAACGCCGTAACCTTCTGATCATGCGCTGAATCGCGCAGCGCCCCGGGCTTTCGCCTTGGCCGCCTCTTCTTCACGATTCTTCGGCGGCGCATTCGTCTCTAATGCGCGCAGCAGATTCATCGACACGCTTGCCACCTCGTCAACCGCCGCCAGAAAAGCCGCCTCGTTCGCCTTCGAAGGTTTGCTGAACCCGCTGATCTTTCTCACATACTGCAGCGACGCGGCCCGAACCTCGTCCTCTGTCACCGGAGGATCGAAGTTGAACAGCATTTTGATATTCCGGCACATATCCCGCTACCTCGACTCTGAAGTGATTCGCCACCCGCCGCCCCATCGTGGACACAAGCAGCCCGATCTTTATGGTAATGAATTTCACTGCTTCGCCGCAGCGACTCCGTAGCCCCGCCACACATACTCCAGCGCCTCCGGCAGCGTCTGTAGTTTCACGCCGTTGTCCACGTGCCCCGCATTGCGCGCAAACACAAACTGATAGTGATAGCCCTTCGCCGCCAGCACCCGCGCCATCTGCTCGTTGGCCAGCACCCAGTCGTGCATCCCGTCGCGCATCACATTCGGATTCAACAGGTCCCGGTCGCCCACCTCCATCCAGATGCGCAGCGGCTTCCGCTTGCTCTCCGGAATCAGGTGCTCATGAAATTCCCACGCGCCATGCGGAGTCACCGGGTTCCACGGCCACTGCTGATTCACGAATGTTCCTGAATAACTCAGCACGCGGTGATAGAGCTCCGGGTGATACCAGGCCATGATCAGCGCGCACGCGCCGCCGGAGCTGCCGCCCATTGCCGCACGTCCATTCGGATCGTGGGTCAGTCGTACGTGATACAGCGCCTCCACCCGCGGCAGTACCTCTGTCTCGACAAACTCCGCATAGCGGCCCGACATCGTGTCGTACTCCAGCCCGCGCTCGCTGCCCTGCGCATCGCCGCCGCCGTTGCTGATGGAGATCGCAATCATCACCGGCACCCGGTGCTCGGCGATCAGGTTGTCCAGCGCCGTGAACAACTCTCCATCCGGCCCATCCGCCCCCACGATAAACGGAGCAGTCGTTCCGGTTACGTAGTGTTTCGGCACATACACCGTCACGCGTCGCGTATACGGAGCCGGATGGCTCGTCGTTACCATCAGCTTTGCCGGATTGTGAGAATCGACCGTGCCAAAGGTATGCGGCTCGCGCGCAATGCCGGGATACAGCTTGCTTTCCGCCGAGCTCATCGTGAAGGTGAACACATCCCCGTGCGGCACACCCTGCCGCACTGTCATCTCCGGTGCCGCCGTGTGCGTCGGCCCCAGGATGAAGTTCCCATCCTTGTCCGCCGGAGCATTCGCACCGTCCGGCAACTCCGCAGCCGCCACATAGCCAGCCGTATGCGGATCACGAGCGGGATACGTCGGCCGTGATTGCGCCGTCACTGGATTGGCAGAAACCATCCCCACCAGTGATGCGAAGAGGACAAATTTCGAAACACAGAACAATTTAGAAGCCAATTTAGAAGCACAGAACATGGGCAGGTTCATTCTTTCATCCGCAGAATCGATTTAAGACGAATGCGAAGCGCTCTCCTCGTACTCCGCAGGCCGCTGCGGAAACACCAGCAGCGTGACTGCGAGCGCAACTACGATGCCTAAGCTGACCTCCAGAAATCTCGCCAGTGCGGCCTGTGCGGGCCCACCCTCTGTCTTGATCAGGACAACGATGGTCAGCGCTACGCTAGCCAGGCGCCCCGCCTTGTCGAACTCCAGCATGCCGCAAACCAGGAGGCACACCAGGACCGCGACTCCGTACACAAGATAGTGGTCGTGCCAGACATGGGAAGTCACCCAGCCCAGCGCCGCGCCGACCGCGGTCCCGATCAGCCGGTCGCGGCAAGCCGCAAGGCTCACCGGGCTCTCGGAACCCATCACCACGACGGCTGAAATCGCCGCCCAGTAACTATGCGAAAGCCCGAAAAGTCTTCCCAGCCAAAGACAGAGCACAGCAGCCAGACTCGTCTTGAAAGCGCCAATGGCGCGGCTGCCAAACTTTTTGCGTTGCCACCAGCTCGCGGCAGCAGAACTGTCAACGTTTTCAGCCATCGGCCTGATCCTTTTCTTCGAAACGCGCCGCCAAGTGCGCTCCTACATCCGCTTTCGGAATGTGACGGTTCTCGGTGAATTCACATATTCTCGCGACGACGAATTCTTTAGCCGGAGGGAATCGTCAGCCATGCAATAACATCTCTTAAAAGTCTCTCGTCACACTAACCATCCCGTCGCGGAGCCACACATGAGCAGGGTCCTGATTATTGGAAATCAAACTCCGGTGAGCTGCGCGATCGGCGACACTCTGTCTGCCGCGGAATTCCCCATAGAATATGCCGCCGGGTACGCTGATGCTCTTCAGCGGTTACGCATGCGATCGTTCGGCGTTGTGGTTACCAGCCCCGACAGTGCGGTCGACGAAGATCTGGCTCTGCTCGAACAGATGCGTGCCATCCGGCCCGGAGTGAAGTGTGTCGTCCTGGCTGCCCACAGCACGCCGGACGAAGTCATTGCTGCCCTGCGCGCTCGCGTCTTCGCCTGCTTCACGCCTCCATTCGATGCGGACGAGATAGCCAACCTGGCCCGACGTGCAGCATCCGATAGCCAGTGGCGTGAGGACATACAGGTTCTCTCGGCGAAGCCCGGCTGGGTGTCAGTCCGGGTAAATTGCCGTCTTCTCACGGCGGAACGCCTCATGACCTTCGCGAAGGAGCTGCACGCGCAATTGCCGGAAGACACCCGCCAGGAAATCCTGCTGGCCTTGCGTGAAATCTTATTGAACGCAATGGAACACGGCGCGGCATTCAATCCGGAACAGGTAGTGGAGGTCACCGCCGTTCGCACCGGAAGAGCGTTGGTCTTTTATGTACGTGATCCCGGCGCCGGCTTTCGCCGCGAATCGCTCAGCTACACGGCGAGCGCCAATCCGCCGGAGGATCCCACCGCTCATATCATGCAGCGCGAAGAAGACGGATTGCGTCCTGGCGGATACGGTCTCTTGCTGGCTGGCGGCACCGTCGACGAGCTGATCTATAGCGAGATCGGCAACGAGGTGCTGCTGATCAAGTACATAGAACCCACACCCGCAGGCCCTCCGGCATAGACATTGCCATCTCGCGGGAAATCCAAAACAGAACGGATCTACAACACCTTTACATACAGAGGGGCCCGAATCATCGGACCCCTCTCTATAGCGACTAAGTCCAGTTATTGGCAGCCTGTTGCCGGCTGGCGGAAGCCCGGAAACGGGTTGAGGTCACCCATGAAGGTATAGCGTCCGACATTCGCAGACGTAGTCTGCGTCGGCTCGGACACCGTGTTCGGGGCTAACCGCAGGAACCACGGCATGTGCACTTCGTCCTCAGGGTGGTAGTACCCATCGGCGCTCTGCGTGCCGTTCGGGTTCGGACCTTGCTCGAACGTGTTCGTACCCATGGCGAAGCCGATCGCGACGACTGGGTCGCCGGTCTCGAGAGTGCCGCTGCATCCGTACTGCGGCGCAGTGGGTGTCAGCCACGGCTCCACAGAGTTGTTGACGAAGGGATCGTCAGCCCACTCGGAGATCTCGTGACTGAGCGCGTGAATGTCCTGCAGCGCCCAGTCGGTACCGCCGTTCGCTCGAGAGTACAGCCCAGGCGAGACCCACGAGGCCCACGCGAACGTCTGCACGGGCTGGTTGCCCTGTCCGTTGCTCGACTGATTCTTGGCGCCGTGGAAACCAATCACGCAGCAGTTGGACGGATTCTTGCCTTCATAGAGGAGCACATCATTTGTGAGGAAGATCGGGAGATGGGTCGGATCGACGTAGCCAAGGCTCCCGAGCAGGTTGGTGATGCGCGTCCCCCACCACTTGTAGTTCACGTCCGCAAATATGACGCCCCGCCCGGACTGCAGCAGCGTTGCATTTGCCTTGGGTACGACGATCGTGATCTCGTCGTGCACAACCGTGTTCAGCGTGAGGTGGTAAGGGCTCGAGCCGGTCTTGTTGAACTGTGCCCGCATGGTCGCGTCCTGCAGCTGCAGCTGTACGCCAGCGTCAAGCTGCGATAGCGGGCCGCCCGGGCCCCGAATCAGTGCTGGAGCATTCGGAAATGCGCCCGCCGCAGTCGCGGCTGGAGTGGAACCATAGTCATTCAGCGTGAACTCCGGCGAGATGAGCGTCGCCGGCAGCACGTCTTGACCGCTGAACGTCATGCCCTCCACGATGACCTTGAGCGGAATGATATCCGCGGTGACAGCGGCTGAGCATCCCGAGCCACTGCAGGTGTTCGGATTGGCGCCGACCATGTTATAGCCATAAGTGACCCCATTGTGCGGGTCTAATGTCGATCCGAACCAGTGCTGGACCGTACGCGTTGTCGGCAGCACGCTGGCTCCGCCGATGGTGGTCGACAGCGCTTTCATTTGCGAGTCGTCGATTACCTGTGGCTCTGTCTGGGCAGCGGCAATCCCCGCCATCCCAAACAACAGGAAGCCGACCGACGCCGCGAGAAGCGGTAGTTGTTTCATTGATGCTTACCTCCCCTTTTGTTCGCTTATCCCACCCACTATTCCGTATCTTCAACCCGGTAAATGTCGCATCCGAAACAGTACCGGATCCGCAAATTCATCGAAAGAGCAGAGCGGATTAGTTAGAACGCGGCATTCTGCACCCACGGATTTCGAAGTGTCAAGCCGCTGCCCCTGATGAAGCGCGGCAATGTACGGGTCTGTTCGCGGAGAAGCCGATAGCCTGGCATGAAATTGCAGCTTGCCCAGCACAGGTTAGCGCTTACCACGTGGGTCGTACTGGAAGCACTGCTCCAGCGGCACCCCGAGCACGATAGCGACTTTGAACGCGGTCTCAAGCGAAGGCGAATACTTGTCTTGCTCGATTGCGATCACCGTCTGGCGCGTGACACCGACTCGATCGGCCAGCTCCTGCTGCGTCATCTCCCGCATGGCCCGGAGCTCTCGAATCTGATTGCGTATCGCAGGCATCAGAGCGCTCTCCGGTAAGTCACAATCTGCGTGGCGGTCTTCGTGATATCCGCGATGACCAACATGCCGAAGAAGACACTCAGGAAATGAAGGCCCGCCATCCGGTTGTCCAATCGATGGTGACCGACGGTCGCGTGAAACCACAACATGCCCAGCCCGAGCACCATTAATGAGGCGATCATGAGATAACCCGCACGGTATCCGCGCAGCTCGACCAAACGGTCCCGCTCGTCCGTGACACGGTTGCGCGTCAACGCCGCAATCACCAATTGCAAGATGATCTGCAGCACGATGATTGCGATGATCATGCCCGCAACCTTGTTGACGGAATTCTGCTGGTGCAGAAAGAAATAGGGCCCGTACACCAGGAGCTCCGCCGCAAGCGAGGCGTAAAGAGATTTCTCCCGGTACGAAAGACTGATCGCCATGGCGAAACACTCCGTGTAAAAAATATTTGACATGGAGACCATAGCGCTATCCGCCGCTACATGTCAAATATTTTTAACAATGATATGCAGTAGAGCGCATTCGGCTGCAACTCGAAATTACATTCGTCTCTCTTGACAAACCATAACTGAATGGTTATGGTTTGCATGTGAAGCTGGCTCAGGCCAATTCCGTGTTCCGCGCACTCGCCGACCCCACGCGCAGGGCCATTTTCGAGGAGTTGACCCGGCAGGGTGAACAGACCGTCCATGCATTGACGCGCTATGCCGGCGTATCCCAGCCTGCTGTCTCCAAACACCTGACGGTGCTGAAGCGGGCAAAGCTGGTACGGCATCGCCGCGAGGGACGCGAGAGTCACTATCGCGCGCAGCCCGATGCGCTGGCTCCGATGGTGGACTGGCTCAATCTGTACGGTGCCTTCTGGCGTGACCGGTTTGACCGTCTAGAAACACTCTTGGAAAGGATGGAACCATGAACGAATCCATGAACGATTCGAGAAGCAATCCAGCAGAGTGTCCTCGTACCCTCGTGGTCGAAAGGGTATTCCCGCATCCACCAGAAAAGCTGTGGCGAGCGCTGACCGAGAGCACACTTCTCGCGCAATGGATGATGAACAACGACTTCGAGCCGGTGGCCGGGCGAAAGTTCCAGTTCCGGGCCGATCCGGTGCCGAACTGGAATGGTGTTGTCGACTGCGAGGTGCTGGTCGTCGAGCCATTGCAGCGTCTGTCCTATAACTGGGGCGTTGGGGGAACTGGCAGCGGGCTGCAATGGGTGGTGCTCTGGACATTGACTCCAGCGGAAGGAGGCACCCACCTTCGCATGGAGCAGTCCGGCTTCCGTCCCGATCAGCAGGCCGCATATCAGGGTGCAAACTACGGGTGGCAGAAATTCTTCGGCAACCTGGAGCGTGTTATTGGAGAGGTGGAATGACCACGAAAGCAAGAAACAGTGCGTATTGGACTACGACGATCCTGGTAGCGTTTTTTATCGGAACCGGCGGCATCGCTCAGCTGGCCCGTCTGCAGAGCACTGTCGATGGCTTTGTGCACATCCTTGGCTACCCGCTGTACTTTGTCACCATCCTCGGGTTTTGGAAGGTGGCTGGAGCCATCGCCATCCTCGTGCCGCGCTTTCCGCGGCTCAAGGAATGGGCGTACGCCGGCATCTTCTTTGACCTGACAGGCGCGGCGGCATCCACTATTGGCGCTGGCGTTTATGGCGCTTATGCCTTTCACGTCCTCGCCCCGCTCGTTATTGCGGTTCTTGCGGTGGCATCGTGGGCGCTTCGGCCGGAAAGCCGTATCATCGGTGTGCTTAGCCCAGCGAAAGAAAGCCACGCCGGGATAAACACCGGAGCAGCGAAGATCGCCTGAACCTATGTCGAACGCGACCGTTTCAAAGAAACAACGGGATGAACTGCTCAGAACGTTGCACTCTCGTTTTGAGAAAAACATGAACCGCCATAAAGGACTCGAGTGGGCCAAAGTGCAAGCGAAGCTGGAGGCGAATACGGCAAGACTGTGGTCGCTCAGCGAAATGGAAAGAACCGGTGGTGAACCGGATGTCATTGGTCACGATAAAAATACCGGCGAATACATTTTTTGCGATTGTTCCGCGGAAAGTCCGAAAGGCCGCAGAAGTCTTTGCTACGACCGTGAAGCGCTGGAATCAAGGAAGGAACATAAGCCAGAAGACAACGCTCTTGGTATGGCAGCTGCCATGGGTATTGAGCTTCTAACGGAAGAACAATATCGAGAGTTGCAGAAACTTGGAGAGTTCGATACGAAAACGTCGAGCTGGGTGAAAACACCGTCTGATATTCGAAAACTCGGCGGCGCCATCTTTTGTGATCGCCGCTACGACACTGTTTTCGTGTATCACAACGGTGCTGAATCCTACTATGCCGCCAGGGGATTCCGTGGCTCGCTAAGAATCTAAGGCTTGACGGTGCGCGGCTAAATTAGCTGCGCGAGTTGGCGCTACATGAAAGGAGGTCCCCATGGAATCTGCATCTGCATCAATCGACGAGAAGATCAAGCAACTTGGGGATTGGCGCGGCAAAACACTCGCTCATCTCCGCCAGCTCATCCACGATGCCGACCCCGACATCCAGGAGGAGTGGAAATGGGTAAAGCCCAGCGGCGGAGGAACCGCTGTCTGGTCCCATGACGGCATCATCTGCACAGGCGAATCGTACAAGCAGGTGGTGAAACTCACCTTTGCCCGCGGAGCCTCTATCAAAGACCCGAAGAAGCTCTTCAATTCCAGCCTGGAAGGGAACACGCGGCGTGCGATCGACTTTCGCGAAGGCGAGAAGATCGACGAAGCTGCGTTCAAGCAACTCATCCGCGCCGCGGTAGCGGCCAATTCCGCAGCGCTCGCTCAACGGGCAGCCAGGAAAAAGTAACCGCATCAATCATTCGCGAAACGACCTATTGCTTACGAGCGGCAGTAATCAGAGCGCGTGCGGTTGCTCGCAGGAGCGGTCCTGCCTCGCCCGGGGAAAGCATCTGCGAACTCACGAAGGCTCCGTTGATGAGCAGCGATAACTGTCCAGCCAGTTCGTCTGGTCGTTTGACGCGTAGTCGCTCCGCGATTCCCTTCAGGCGTCGTCGGAGTTCCTGCTTGTGAGCTGAAGCGACTCTGCGGGCGGGGTGGTCCACATCCGGAAATTCCGCGGCGACGTTGAGTTGTGGACACCCGCGATAGTTTGGCCGTCCCACCCGCTCGCCGATCCAATCGAGGTGCGCTTCCAACTCGGCGGCAGGATCGGTCTTGTGGAGTTCTGTGACGCGCGTCCAGCCATTCCAGAAGTCCTGGTCTTCGCGCTCGAGAAACGCTGCGATGAGGTCGTCCTTCGTGCGGAAGTGGCGATAGAGGCTCGTCTTGGCAACGCCGGCCTCGTCGACCACCAAGTCCACGCCGACCGCCCGCACCCCCCGTTGATAGAAGAGAGCTGACGCCGTCTGAAGAATCCGCTCCCTCACCTCGGCGGAGTTGCCCTGCGCACCATCAAGGTTGGTGTTCCTGGGAGTTCCTGCACTGTGACTTCCTGGACTTGCCGGCATTCTCGAAACCTCCACAGTGAATTCATTGAGCTTGACGGCGCTACAGACCTGTCTGTATGGTACAGGAAACATACAGGTCTGTAGCGCCGAGGAGAAATGATCACTTCATCTGCTACGTCGAATCATCGCCGGACAATC
>DASUWP010000287.1:0-13417 GCA_036378335.1 Acidobacteriaceae bacterium
TGGAATGTTCCGGAACTCTGCAAGTCTCTCCACTCGGGGACTGAGATGCCGACGCCCTGCGCGCCTACGCCGGGAAGGTCGTCCACAACGCGCACCAGCTCGGCAGGGTTTGGATACGGCAAAGGGTGCAGCAGCGTGGCGTCGATCACGCTATAGATGGCGGTGGTGGCTCCGATGCCCAGCGCCATTGTGGCGATCGCAATGAAAGAGAATCCCGGAGATCTCAGAAGCATGCGAACCGCGTACCGCAGGTCGAAGAGCAGATTCTCGAAGGAGGGAAGACTTTGTTCGTCGTGATGGCGGTCCCGTATTGCCTGGGCCGCGCCAAGCTTGAGTGCTGCCTGCCGCCGCGCCTCGGCGGGCGACATTCCAGCGCGCAGATTCTCCTCTGTCTGGAACGCAAGATGTTCGGCGATCTCTTCCTGCAGGCGTTGGTCGGCGCTCCGCCCAGTGGCGAGATTCGAGAGCCGTATGAAGAAGCGTCGCAGGAATTTCATGCCAGATCCTCGGCTTTGACTTTAAAAAAGCGCGAGATGATCGCTGCGGTTTGCTCCCATTCGCGGGTCTCCGCCTGGAGTTGCTTGCGGCCGGCCGCGGTGAGTCGATAGAAGCGCGCGCGGCGGTTGTTTTCCGATGCGCCCCACTCGGAGGCAATCGAGCCTTCGTTCTCCAGCCTGAGCAGAAGGGGATAGAGCGTGCCCTGGTTCAGGGCCAGAAGATCTCCGCTGATCTGCTCGATGCGCCGCGCAATTCCCCAGCCGTGCTGCGGTCCCAGGACATCGAGTGTCTTGAGGACCATCAGCGCGAGCGTTCCTTGCAAAACGTCGGGTTTTTCTTTTGTGGGCATCCGACCTTTAGGTTTCCAACAGGAATAGTGTGGCACCGCTCCTTTTGGAAAGCAACAGGAGATTTTGACCCTTTCTCCCGAAGTGGCTCTGCGCAGTCGCCAATCTGGCCGCCGGACACCCGGGAACTATAATCACTGCTGCGTGCGGCCATTTCATCCACTGCGCTTCCTGCTTCCGGTCGTTGCGCTGCTCTGCGCGCTGCCCGGTCACGCGGATAAAGCGAACACGCAAACCGCCGCAGAAACCGCGACCCTGCCCGCCAAGGTGCACCACCAGCTTCTTCTGGTGCTGCCCTTCGACAACCGCACCGGCCAGGCCAACCTGGACTGGATTGGTGAGGCCGTCTCGGAAATTGCCAACCAGCGCCTCGGCGCCTCCGGCTTCGACATCATCGGCCGGGAAGATCGTCAGTACGCGCTCGAGCATCTCGGTCTTCCGCGGACCTTCGAGCCCTCACGCGCCACCGCCATCCGCCTCGCCCAGACCCTCGATGCCGACGACATCATCGTGGGCTTCTACACGCTCGAAAACAATAACCTGCACGTCTCGGCGCAGCTTCTTGATGTGAACGCGCTGCGGCTCAATCCGCCTCTCGTCCAGGACGGTCCCCTGGATCACATGCTCGATGTGCTGAACTCGCTCACCTGGCACCTCGTTCGTGAACTCGACCCCAAATTTCCCCTGCCCGAGAGCAGCTTTCAGACCGCCAGCGCCAACCTGCGCCTGAACGGTTTTGAGAACTACATTCGCGGGGTCATCGAAGCCGAACCCGCCGAGCGCATCCGTCACCTGAAAATCGCGGTTGCGGAGAATCCCACCTACTCGCCCGCGTGGCTTGGCCTGGGCATGACCTACTTCTCCGAGCAGCAGTTCGATGCCTCTGCCGCAGCTCTCGGCCACATGCGCAAGAACGACCGCGCCGCGCTGGAAGCAGAGTTTTATCGCGGCCTCGCCTTCTTCTACACGGGCCACTACGACCAGGCGGAAGAGGCCTTCGCCTTCGTGGCGGCGCAGCTTCCTCTGCCCGAGGTCGTCAATGATCAGGGTGTCGCCGCATCGCGCCGCGGCCATGATGGCGGAGCACTCTTTCAGGAAGCCATCAACGGCGATCCGCACGATCCCGATTACGATTTCAACCTCGCGATCGCACTGGCGCGGCGCGGCGATACGCGTAATGCCCTCGCGGCCACTGCGCAGGCGCTGAAGCTGCGCCCGCAGGACTCCGAAGCCCTCGCTCTGCAAAACATGCTCCAGCAGCCGAACGCTCCAGCCGTCATCCCCGCCACTGTGCAGAGCAATGCGGAGAGCGGCAACGCAGCGCAGGGCCGCCGCAATCTGCCGCTCGAGCGCATCAAGCGCAGCTACAACGATGCCTCCTTTCGCCAGGCAGCCTCTGAGATGGAAGAGATGGAGGCGCAGCACCTGGCTTCCCTGCCGCCCGACCAGCAAGCGGCCACGCTCAGCAAGAACGGCAAGGCTTACCTGGGCCGCGGTTTGATGCTCGAAGCCGAGCGCGAGTTCCAGCTTGCCCTCGCCGCCAACGGCAATGACGCTGACGCACACGCCGGCCTGGCAGAAGTGCGGCGCCGCAGCGGTGATAACGCGCAGGCTCGTGCTGAGGCACAAGCATCGATCAAGCTGCGCCCTAACGCGGACGCCTGGCTGACACTCGCCCGGCTCGACCGCACAGAGCACCATTTGCCCGCAGCCCGCGAGGATGTCGATCACGCCCTGCAGGTCGAGCCCAGCAACTCCGACGCCCGCGGTCTCCAGCAGGCACTCGCAGCCGTAGCGACACCGGCGCCGTCCGCCCGGCCACAGCCATGAAGCTACTTCGCGCCACCGCTCACGCATTCCTGCTGCTGCTTCTTTTCTGTGGTATTCGCGCGCAGGCCGCACAGCCTGTGGTGGTCCTCCTCCGCCTGGACGACACCATCCAGCCCATCAGCGAGGACTACTTCAACCGCGCGCTCGCCCACGCCTCCGATATCCACGCCGACGCCATGCTGGTCGAGCTCAATACGCCCGGCGGCCTGCTCTCTACCCTGCGCTCCATGATGGGACGCATCAGCGCATCGCCGGTGCCGGTCGTCGTCTACGTGGCGCCGCAGGGCGCACGTGCCGGCTCTGCCGGTTTCTTCCTGCTCGAGGCAGCAGACATCGCCGCCATGGCGCCCGGCACCAATGCCGGGGCCTCGCATCCCGTCGTCGAGGGCGCCAAGCTCGACGAGACCATGAAGCAGAAGCTCGAAAACGACACCGCCGCCCTGCTGCGCTCCTACACCGCGCAGCGCGCCCGCAATCCGCAGGCCGCCGAAGATGCCGTCCGCAACTCCAAGTCCTATACCGATCAGGAAGCAAAGCAGCTCGGCCTCATCGATCTGATCGCGCCTGACCGCGACACACTTCTTCGTGACATCGACAGCCGCACCATCACGCGCATGAACGGCGCAAAGGCTGTGCTGCACACGAAGAACGCCAGGATCGACACTGTCGAACCCACGCTGCGCGATCGCGTGCTCGACTGGCTGATGCGTCCCGATCTGGCCGTCCTGATGCTGGTCATCGGCGGCCTGCTCATCTATCTGGAGTTCAACGCGCCCGGCACTATCGTCCCCGGCGCAATCGGCACTCTGCTGGTCCTGCTCTCTCTCTTCGCGCTCAATCTGCTACCCATCCACTACACCGCCGTCATGCTGTTGCTGGCCGCGGCCGTTCTCATGGTGCTGGAGGTCAAATTCACCAGCCACGGCATCCTCGCGCTCGCCGGCATCGTCTGCCTCGTGCTTGGCATGCTCACTCTCGTCGCCGGGCCGGTACCGGAGATGCGCGTCCACGCCAGTACCGCCATCGCGGCCGGCGTCGCCTTCGGACTCATTACGGTCTTCCTCGTCCGCCTCGCCGTGCGCGCCCGTCACAACAAATCCATGGTGGGCATCGATGCGCTGCTCGGCCAGATCGCCATCGTCACCAAGCCGCTGGAGCCAGTGGGCCAGGTGCTGGTACACGGCGAGCTGTGGGAGGCGCACTCCCCCACACCCGTTCCGCGCGACGCCCGTGTCCGCGTCACCGCCGTCACCGGCCTCACCCTCACTGTCGAACCGCTGCCGCCACCCGCCTGACCCGCGACTTCATCCCAACACCCACCGCCTCGTCTTCCCGAAGTGGCGCAGCCGCGACGCCCAGAGTTGATCGAAGCGCTTGCAACATTGCGGCGCAGGGCTATAATTGCCCGACTTTTTAAACTGCACCCGTACGCGCGGCACACACCGGCTGGGCGAGGAATGAACGCATGATTGTTGGGGTCCCGCGTGAAAGTTATCCCGGCGAACGTCGCGTCGCGCTCGTCCCTTCCGTCGTTGCGAACCTCAAGAAGGCCGGCCTGGACGTGCTCGTGGAACAGAATGCCGGCCTTGAGGCCGGCTATCCCGACGCCGAGTACATCGCTAAAGGCGCGAAGGTGGCCGCTGACCGCGCCGAGGTTTTTCGTACCGCAGATATTATCGTTCAGGTCCTTTGCTACGGTTCGAATGACAAGACCGGCAAGGCCGACGTTCCGCTCTATCGTTCCGACCAATTGTTGATCGGATTCCTGCGGCCGCTGGGCCAGCTCGACACGCTTCAGGACATCGCCCGCGCCGGAGTTGCTTCTTTCGCCGTCGAGCTGATGCCCCGTGTCACCCGGGCGCAGAGCATGGACGCGCTCTCCTCGATGGGCACAGTCTGCGGCTACAGGGCTGTGTTGATCGCGGCCAACACGCTGCCCCGCCTTTTTCCCATGATGACCACCGCTGCGGGAACGATTACGCCTGCGCGCGTGCTCGTAATGGGCGCTGGTGTTGCGGGCCTGCAGGCGATTGCGACGGCTCGGCGGCTCGGCGCGGTCACTTCGGCATACGATTTGCGTCCCGCTGTGAAGGAGCAGGTGCAAAGCCTCGGCGCGCGATTCGTCGAATTGCCCATCGAAGCGCAAAACGCGCAGGACGCGGGTGGCTACGCGCGGGCACAAGACGAATCCTTCTACAACCGCCAGCGCGAGCTGCTGGCCCGGGTCGTCGCCGAGAGTGACGTGGTGATCACGGCCGCGGTGATTCCCGGGAAGAAGTCGCCGATCCTCATCACGAGCGAGATGGTGGCGGGCATGGCGCCGGGTTCGGTGATCGTGGATCTCGCCGCCGAGCGTGGCGGGAATTGCGAACTCACCCAGATCGGCGAGAAATCCGTTGCCGGCGGCGTCACCATCATCGGCTGGGTAAACCTGGGCAGCAGCGTCCCGCACGACGCCAGCCAAATGTATGCGCGGAACATGGTGGCCTTCCTGACGCACTTGGTAAAGGAAGGCAAGCCGCGCCTCGACGCCGATGACGAAATCATCCGCAGCACGCTGCTCACGCGCGGCGGCGAGGTGGTGAACACGCGGGTGCGCGAATTTTTCGCAATGCCGGCCCTAATCAATCAGGAGCAAGCGCCGTAAAAGGGGGAACGGAGTGCCTGCAGATTTCATCTCGAATCTTTTCGTGTTCATACTGGCGGGCTTCGTCGGGTTCGAACTGATCAAGCGCGTTTCGCCGCTGCTGCACACCCCGCTGATGTCGCTGACGAATGCCCTTGACGCCATTGTCGTGGTCGCCGCCATCATCATTGCCGGCCTGCACGAGACGACGCTCACGACCGTACTCGGCACCATCGCCGTGGCTGCTTCGTTCAGCAACATGGTCGGCGGCTTCCTGATTACTGACCGCATGTTGCGCATGTTCAAGACTGGGAAGCCCAAAAAATCATGACTCCGGCCGCCATCGCGCAGCTCATCGACTTCGCCTACATCGCCGCAGCCGTTCTCTTCATCCTCTCGCTGAAGTGGCTCAGCTCGCCGGCTACCGCACGTCGCGGAGTGATTGCCGGCGAAATTGGCGCGGCACTTGCTGTCACCGCGACACTCTTCAATCCCGCCCTTGTGCAATATCGATGGATCGCCGTCGCGCTGATCGTCGGCGCCGCCATCGGCATTCCGCTCGGCCTGGTCCGCATGACGGCCGTGCCTCAGCGAACCGCACTGAGCCACGCCTTCGGCGCTCTGTCCGCAACCATGATCGGTGTCGCCGAGTACTACGTGCACGCGCCGCACGTCTCGAAATTCAGCATGGTCGAGATTGCGATGGAAGTGATCATCGGCTCACTGACCTTCACAGGCAGCCTGATTGCCGCCGGAAAACTCCAGGAAATTCTCCCCCAACGCCCGATTACATACCGTGGGCAGAACATCGTCAGCCTCTCGGTCCTGGGCTCCGCAATCGCGATCGCGATCGTTCTCACCATTCATCCCGACTACATGCACCTCTTCCCGGCCATGGTCGGGGTCGCGTTGTTATTCGGAGTTTTGCTGGTCACGCCTATCGGCGGCGCCGACATGCCGACAGTGATCTCACTGCTCAACGCGTACGCCGGCCTCTCGGCCGCCCTGCTCGGCTTCGTGCTGGATAGCAAAGTTCTCGTCGTCGCCGGCGCCCTCGACGGCTCCTCGGGCTTCATCCTTTCCGTGATCATGTGCAAGGCCATGAATCGCTCGTTCACCAACGTCATGTTCGGCGCATTCGGCCAGGTTCAAGCCGGCTCCAAAGCGATCACCGAGGAACGAACCGTTCGCAGCGCCAACGCCGAAGAAGCTGCCGCGATACTCTCCGCCACCAGCAAGGTCGCCATCGTTCCCGGATACGGTATGGCCGTCGCTCAGGCCCAGCACAAGGTTCGCGAACTCTACGAGATCCTCACCAGGAAGGGCATCGACGTGAAATTTGGCATCCATCCCGTCGCGGGTCGCATGCCCGGCCACATGAACGTCCTGCTTGCTGAGGCCGACATCCCGTACGATCGCCTCTTCGATATGGATGACATGAACTCCGATCTTCCCCAAACCGACGTCGTCCTTATCATCGGCGCCAACGACGTTACGAATCCCGCCGCGCGCACCGACCAGTCCAGCCCCATCTTCGGCATGCCCATCATCGAGGTGGACAAGGCGCAAACTGTCATGGTGATCAAGCGCAGCATGAGTCCAGGCTTCGCTGGAATCGATAATCCTCTCTACTACGTCGATAAGACTCTGATGCTCTTTGGCGACGCAAAAGCCTTTGTGGGCGACATCGTCCGCGAGCTTGCAGGCACTCACCACGGTTAAGCCCCTGAACGGCTAGTCGCGGTACACTTCTTGCGCGAGGAAACGCCCCTGCCATGAGCATGTTCACCCTCATCATCATTGTCATCGTCGTCCTGTACGTCCTGGGTTCCATCAAGATTCTCCGCGAGTACGAGCGCGGCGTTGTCTTTCGCCTCGGCCGCGCACTTCCCACTCCCAAGGGTCCGGGCGTCATCCTTATCTTCCGTCCCTTCGATCAGATGGTGCGCGTCACGCTGCGCCAGGAGGTCCTCGAAGTTCCGCCGCAGGACATCATCACTCGCGACAACGTCACTCTCAAGGTAAACGCGGTCATCACTCTGCGCGTGGTCGATCCCTCCCGCGCTGTCATCGAAGTTTCGAACTACGTCTACCAGACCTCGCAGTTCGCCCAGACAACCCTGCGTTCGGTGCTCGGCGAGGTCGAGCTCGACCAGTTGCTCAGCCATCGAGAAACGCTCAACGCACGCATTCAGGAGATCCTCGACAAGCACACCGCGCCCTGGGGTGTGAAGGTCACCAGTACCGAGGTTAAGCAGGTTGATCTGCCCGAGTCCATGCTGCGCGCCATGGCCAAGCAGGCCGAGGCCGAACGCGAAAAGCGATCGAAGATCATCAACGCCGAAGGCGAGTTCGCCGCCTCCCAGCGCCTGGTCGACGCCGCCGCCCTGCTCGCACAGCAGCCCATCACCATGCAACTCCGTTATCTTCAGACCCTTACCGATATAGGTACGGAGAAGAACACGACCATCGTCTTTCCCCTACCCATTGAGCTCATCTCGTTGTTCAATAAAACGGTAGCGGGCGCTGTGACGGGGCCGGGCGTCAATCCCATACCTCCGCCAGCCAAGCCTGACGAACACGCATGAGATCGCTTTTCGACGAAGACGGTCAGGAAGAACCCAAGTCGGATGCCGACCTGACTCTGGGCATCGGCTCGCTGCTCAGCATCTTTTTCGGCGTTGTGATTATCTGCGGCATCTTCTTTGCTTTCGGCTACACCATGGGGCGCCGTAACCCGCGGACCGCCGTTGCTCCCGCCGCCGGCGTTCCGCCGCAAACCCTGACCAGCACTTCTCCATTGCCAGAGAACGCGCTCAGTGGGACACCCCTGAAACCCGAGCAGCCGGACTCCACCTTGCCCCCCGACTCCACCGGTCTGCCTCCCGCCGAAAGCACTCCCACAGCCGCGGCGACTCCGCCCGCTGCGAAACACGCCGCACCGGAATCCGCCAAGCCCGCCGCTCAACCCCCTACTCAACCAAAGACCGGGAGGATGGCCGTACCGCCGACCTCCGATACTTCATTGAACGCAGTCCCGGTTACACATACGCAGCCTGCCAAGCCCCATGCAGGCATCTCGGCGCCGCTTGCACAGGCCCCCGGCGACGCTCCCATCCTCCCCGGCCATCCCATCATCGTGCAGATCGCCGCAGTCAGCAGGCAGGAAGATGCCGAAGTGCTCGCCAGCGCGCTGCGCAAACGCGGCTTCAATCCCTCCGTCAAACCCGGCAACGGAGATAAATTCTTCCACGTCCAAGTGGGCCCTTTCACGGACAAGAACCAGGCAGAAACCATCAAGCAGCATCTGCTCGCCGACGGCTACAACGCCATCATGAAGTAGGCGCGGTCAGTCCTGACTCGATCACGCTCCGCACCGCATCCATCAGCTCCTCTTTATCCGCGTAGTCAGTAGGATCGAGCGGCGCATGGAACGTAACCGTAGCCGTTCCACTCTGCAGTTTCGTGCTTCCCTTCGGCAGCATGCGGGTCGCGCCCGCGATAGAAACCGGCACTATCGGAGCACCCGATTCCATGGCGAGAAAGAAAGGGCCTTTCTTGAACGGCAGCAGCGCTCCATCCCGCGACCGCGTGCCTTCCGGAAACACCATCAGGCAGCTTCCCCGTTGCAGTTCACGCTGCGCTGCCGCGCTGACGGCCTTCGCCGCTTCCATGCTGCCATCCCGCGTCACCGGGATAAACCCCGCCAGCCGCATTGCATAACCCAGCACCGGGATCCGCATCAGCGAAGCCTTCAGGTAGATCACCACGCGGCCCGGCAGCAGCGGGATCAGCACCGGTGGATCCAGATTGGAAGAGTGGTTCGCCATCACGATGCATGCCCCATGCGGCAGGCGATCGAATCCGTGAACAACCACCCGTACGCCACCCCACGGCAATCCCGCACGGGTGATCCAGAAGCCGACGCGAAGCAGCAGGCTGGTATCGCGGGTGATCAGAGTCCACGGAAAAGCAAACAGCGCCGCCGGCACCGCAAGCACGGTCCAGACCAAGATCATGGTCAAGCCACGCATGATGCTCCGCAGTTCCAGAGCTAAGCCTGCGCCAGCGGCTGAGCGCTTTTCGTGGCTGCCGAGACCGCGGCTTGAGCGGCCAGCCGCGCTGGCAGTTTTTCGTAGATGCCGTCGAATCCGCCGTTGGAAAGGATCGCGACGACATCGCCTGGCTGAGCAGTTTCGGCGACATACGTAACAATCTCGTCTACGTTTGCTGCCAGCACGGCGTGATACCCCTCCTCCGCCAGTCCGTGAACCACCGCTTCCGGCTGCAGCCGCTCCGCCTCCGGAATGCTCTCCTGCTTGAAGACGGCAGCCAGAACAACTTCATCCGCCAGCGCCAGCGCTGACACCAGTTCCCGTTCAAACACATTGCGCCGCAGCGTGTTCGAGCGCGGCTCGAGCACCGCCCACAGCCGCGACTGCGGATACGCAGCGCGCAGCGCACGCAGCGTCTCGCGAATCGCTGTCGGATGATGCGCGAAGTCGTCAATCACAGTGATCCCCCGCACGACTGCACGCACCTCCAGCCGGCGCTTCACGCTCTTGAAGCTGGCGATCGCATCCACAATCGCGTCTGGATGAATGCCCTGTCCCGCTGCAAGCGCCGCCGCTGCCGTGGCATTCAGCGCGTTGTGCTCTCCCGCCATCGGCAGCACCAGCTCGAGCCACGGCCTGCCGCCGCGCCACAGCTGCCAATGCGTGCTGCCACCGCGATGCGTCAGCTCGCGTATCTGCCACTCCGAGCCATCCGCGAATCCATACCGCTCCACCTTGCAGAAAGCCCGAGCCGTGCACTCGCTCACATTCGCGCTGCCATCGAAGGCCACCACCCGTCCGCGCCGCGGCACCAGGTTCACCAGCCGTTTGAACGCGATCTTGACAGCATCCAGATCGCGGTAGATGTCCGCGTGATCAAACTCCACATGGGTCAAAATCACGGCATCCGGAAAGTAGTGCATGAACTTGGGTCCCTTGTCGAAAAACGCGGTGTCGTATTCATCGCCCTCCAGGATGAAGCTGGCACTGGGCGCAAGCTGAAAACTGGTGCCAAAGTTTTCCGCCACGCCGCCGATCAGAAAAGAAGGCCCACGCTCGCCACGCATGCGCGCTGCCGTTTCGTAAATCCACGCCAGCATGCTCGTCGTCGTCGTTTTGCCATGCGTGCCCGCAACCACCAGCGATTCCCGCCCGGTCAGGAACTCCTCATACACGGTCTGCGCCATCGATCGAAACGGAATCCGCTGGTCCAGCACATACTCCAGTTCAACATTGCCGCGTGAGATCGCATTGCCGACAATCACCAGATCCGGCCGCGGCTCCAGGTTCTTTTCGGCGTAGGGCTCCATCACCCGGATTCCCAGCGTGTCCAGCAAGTCGGACATCGGCGGATAGGCCGCCGCATCCGATCCCGTTACCGTGTGCCCCTGCAGTTGCAGCATCCCCGCCAGCGACGCCATCGCTGTCCCGCAGATGCCGATCAGATGTATATGCTTCGCTTCGATCGTCATTACTCCTCTTGACCAATACGCGGGCGCGGCTCTATCCGCAGCTCCGCTGTCTCTGCACTCGTCACCAACTCCGCTTCCGCTCCAAATGGCAAACTGACATTGCTGCGCGACACATGTCCCGAACGAAGTCCATAAGCAATCGGCCCGGAAAACCAGTCCAGCACCGTCAGAATCACTCGCTCAAGAAGATCGGCCGGGGCGCCGGGCGACGCGCACTCCAGCATCTCGCCAAAGATGATCCCTGTCACGCCCTCCAGTTTGCCCGCCATCTTCATATGCCGCAGCATGCGATCGATCTGATACGGCTTCTCTCCTAGGTCTTCCAGGAACAGCAGCTTGCCCTCGGTCTGCGCCGCGAAGGGCGTGCCCAGCGATGCCGTCAACAAGCTCATGCACCCGCCATAGAGCACACCGCGCGCGTTCCCCGGCTGCAAGGCGCGCAATCCGGACTCGCTCGCCAGCCGGTAGGCCTCGCCGCCGAGCGCGGCCGCGAAACTCAATAGATCCACGCCATCTCCACGCGAGAAATCCGCTGCAACCATTGGCCCGTGCAGCACCGGCACACCCGCTTGGTCCATCATCCAGGTCGCTATCGCCGTGTGATCGCTGTAGCCGATGAACGGCTTCGGGTTGCGGCGGAGCAGCTCCAGATCGAGCCCTTCCAGCAGGTAATTGCTCCCGTATCCGCCACGGATACATATCACTGCATCGATCTCCGGATCAGCAAAGGCCATGTGCAGGTCCTCCAGGCGTTGCTCCGGAGTCGCCGCAAAGTACGGCCACGCCTGCGTCAGCGCGTGCGGCATCAACGTGACCGTATGGCCAAGCGCGCGCAGCCGCTCCACGCCGCGCAGCACCTTCTCCGGGTCGGCATTGCTGGCCGGAGCCACCACCGCGAGACGAATCGGTAGCCCCGTCACTGCGTTCCCCCGGCAAGCCACTGCCCACGTGCCAGTACCACCGCCGGCCCGGTCAATTGCAGTTCCTCGGTCGGGCCAGGCCATTCGACGAGCTGCTCTCCACCCGGCGCCCGAACGCGCAGCCGCCTTGGCGCCCCTTCCAGCGCCATCATCATCGCAGCGGTCGCGCTCGTTCCCGTGCCGGAAGACGATGTTGGCCCCACGCCGCGCTCGTAAATGCGAATCTCGATCAGGTCATCGGCCAATCGCCGCACAAACTCTACATTCGTCTGCGCAGGAAAATCCGGATGCGTGCAAATCGCCGCGCCCACCTCCTGCCACGAGCGCCCCGCAACCTCGAACTCTCTGTCTTCCACCAGCGCCACAAATTGCGGATTGCCGATGGCCACGACCGCGCCTTCGATCGTCAGGCGTTCATCCAGCGCAACGACTGCGCGCCGCACCTGCGGCGCTCCCATCGCGGTCGCGAACTGGAACTCCATATCCTTCGCGCTTTCCAAGCGGCAGATTCGCAACCCAGCGTCCGTCTGCAAGCGAACTTCATCTCCGGCGCAAAGGCCAGCACGGTAAGCCATCCATGCCGCGACGCAGCGCGTGCCATTGCCGGAAAGCTCGGCCGCCGACCCATCCGCGTTGTACAGATGGATCGCACCCTCTCGCTCACTGCGCAACGTCAGATACTCCACACCATCAGCACCCAGACCCGTGGTGCGCGCGCACAGCTCGCGCGACAGCCGTTCAAGATCGCGGCCCTCCACCTGCTCGGCATCGACAATCAGGAAATCATTGCCGCAGGCGTGCGCCTTGGTGAACTCGATCACTCTTCCTCCCAGGTGCGGAAGGTCAGCACCCGCTCGATCCCAGAGCCCTTCGTCAACAGCGCCGTCAATCGTCGATGTCCACTTCGCGTGGCCATCACCGTGAAGGACAGCCGCGCCATCCCCGCAAAGTTGTCGCGATCCGCGGGATCCAGCCGCCGCCGCTCCACATCCATCGCCTGCAGCACCGCCAGGTGCATTGCTTCCGCATCCGGACCGCGCACCTCGTATATGCGGCTCTGCAGCTTCAGGTTGGTGTAGGTCTCCAGCGCGCCTACCGCCTCCAGAGCGATCAGAATCAACAGCGTCGCAAACGCAGCGGGCAGATACAATCCGGCGCCGCAGGTCATCCCAACCGCCGCAACGGCGAACACTGTCGCCGCGCTAGTCAAGCCACTAATCCGGTTACGATTATGCAGAATCAGCCCGGCGCCCAGAAATCCCACGCCTTGCACAATATTCGACGCAATCTGGCCCTTGCTTGTGCTCAGCTCGCCGGCAATCAGCGGCGACAAATACGTAAACAGCGCCGAAGCAAAACAGATCAGCAGATTCGTGCGCACTCCGGAAGGTTTGTGGTGATACTCGCGATCCAGCCCGATGATGCCGCCCAGCGCGCACGCCAGCAGCAGCCGCATCGTTCCAGTGTCCGTCAGGGCCCACTGTTCCAATCGGCTGAAACTCAGCGCGTGTTTCGCCTGCAAAATGATCATCGTGGTCGCGTGCCTTCTCCACGGGCAGGCAAGCGCATCGCCCATCGCGTGATGCTACCACCCGGCGAAACCGCTGCCACTAACACTCCCGGACTAGTCAGGCGTTTGCGAAGCGGCCTGACCATCAGCACCTGCGGC
>DASUWP010000288.1:0-3164 GCA_036378335.1 Acidobacteriaceae bacterium
CGCTGCATCGCTTCTACGCTGCCCGGCAGGAGACCGCCTTTGCCGATAACGGCGCGAACACCGTACTGCTCCAGCAGGCCCGGCACGAACCGGTCCATGCGTGTGCTCGTGGTAGTGCCGATCGAGACCTTCTCGAAGGTACCGTCAGAACGCTTGCGCACCCCCGGCGCGGTGTGGATGCAGACGGCACCCTTGAGGTCCGCCGGAGGCGGCACACCTTCATCGAAGATGCGGTGCTGCGTGGCGTCGCGAATGCCGAAGAGTGTGCCATCGAGGAAGACGCGGTCCTCGAGCTGCAGCTTGCGCATAGCAGCTTCGTCGAATGGGGCGCTGATGTGGTACTCGGCCATGATTAGTCCTATGTGGTGGTAAGAGCGGATTCGTGTTCGGGCAGTCGCACCTGGCCGTCTGCGGTGATGATGGCTTCGGCGCGCTCGCCGCGCCAGCACTGGAGATTCACCGCGACAGGATTTTGACTGATATGCGTGTGCGCCCACTCTATATGGACGGCCAGCGCCGTAGTCGCACCACCGAGTCCTTGCGGGCCGACACCGGTGCGATTGACCTCGTCGAGCAATTCTTTTTCGAGCTGCGCTATATCGGGGTCCTCGTTCGAGGTCCCGATCTTCCGGAAGCAGCTTGCCTGCTTAGCAAGTTTTGACGCAACATCCGAAGTTCCACCCAGCCCGACGCCCACGATAACCGGCGGACAGGGCTTCGCGCCGGACTCGAAGATGCACTGCAATACGAACTTGTGAATACCGCGAATGCCTTCGGCAGGAACGAGCATGCGCAGAAAACTCATGTTTTCGGAGCCGGAGCCCTTTGGTGCGATCGCGATGGCAGTCTCATCCGAATCAGGAATGAAGTCTAAGTGGATGACCGGAATACCTTGTCCGGTGTTATCGCCCGTATGCTTGCGCGTGAGCGGGTGCACGGTGTTCGACCGCAGCGGACGTTCGCGCGTCGCACGCGCGCAGCCTCGGGCCAGCGCGGCCTTGAGCTCCGAGATCATGACGGGGGCGCGGTCGCCGACGGTCACATGGAAAATCGGAAGACCGGTATCCTGGCAGACGAGCATGCCTTCGCGGTCGGCGACCTCAATGTTGTTGAGGATCGTCAGCATGAGTTGATTGGCGGTCTCGTTCTTGTTCGCCTCTTCCGCCTTCTGCCCGCGCTTGAGCGCCGCGCGCACGTCCTCGGGAATGTCTTCAAGTGCTCGGATATAGAGATCGGCTGCTGTGCGTTCGATCGTGTCGTAGATATTCATGCTTCAGGTCCTCGATACTGCAACAGGCGGGGCCGGCTCCAACTCCGGCGGAGTCATACGGGTGAACTTCACCGGAAGATAAGTTACGTCGATGCCGTCACCGTTCTTTACCAGGTGAATTCGCTTGAGCCACTCGGGATTCGGCGTGGGGAAGTCGCTGCGAAAGTGCGAACCGCGGCTTTCTTCACGCAGCAGCGCGCCGCGCGCGACGAGCTGAGCATTGGTGCAAATGTTCATCACGTCCAACGCTTCGTCCCACTCGAGATTGAAGGCGGTTTGTGGATTCGCGCTCTGGCGCTGCGCACGTTGGTCGATTGCGGCAAGCTGTCCAAGTGCGGAGCTGAGATCCGCGCCGTTGCGCACGAGACCTACCTTCTCCCACATCAGATTTTCGATCTCGCGGCGCAGCCGATTTGGTTGCTCTCCGCCCGTGAAGCGCAGCGGGGCACTCCACCGATCGCACATCGCCCGAATCTCCGTCTGTGGAACCGGCACGCGTACCTCCGGCGGTAGCGACTGCGACATGACATCGCCGGCGCGTGCACCAAAAACGGTTGAATCGGCAACGCCGTTGCCGCCAAGGCGGTTGGCCCCGTGCACTCCGGAAGCATCTTCGCCAGCGGCGAACAGGCCTTCCAGCGAGGAGCGGCACTCAAGGTCGATGTGCACACCACCCATCTGAAAGTGCGCGCTCGGAGAAACTTCGACACGGTCGTGCAGCATGTCAAAGCCGTTATCGGCGCAGCGCTCCACCATGCCGGGAAAGTTATCGAGCAGAAACTTCTCGCCCATATGGCGAGCATCGATCCAGACTCCTCCATGCGGCGTACCGCGGCCAGCCATGATTTCCATGTAGCTCGAACGGGAGACAACGTCACGGGTGGCGCGTTCCAACTTGGGATCGTATCGCTGCATATAGCGCTCGCCGAGTCCGTTGATGAGCCATGCGCCGGCGCCTCGCAGGCCTTCTTCGAGCAAGCCTCCGGTTGCAATGGATTTGCCCACGAGAAGGCCTGTCGGATGAAACTGCAGCATCTCTGTGTCCGAGAACGCAGCGCCTGCGCGCCACGCCATCGCCATGCCGTCGCCGGACTTCTCAAGCGATGGCGACGAGATGCGGTACATGCGCGCACCACCTCCAGTGGCGAGGAGCACAGCGCGCGCCGTCACCGCGATGAACGTGCCCGTGCGCCGTTCGAGCAGCAGTGCGCCCGTGACACGATCGCCCACCTTCAGCAGCTCGAGTCCCCGCGTCTCCTCAAGCACTCGCACCGGACTTTCGAGGATGAAATCGCGCAGGTTGGACATGATCTCAATTCCGGTGAGATCACCGCGATGAACAGTGCGGTCGAACGACTGCCCGGCAAAGGGCTTCTGGTGAACGGTGCCATCCGCGTTACGGTCGAACATGCAGCCGACGCGATTCTCGAGCTCGATAATGCGCTTCGGCGCTTCCGTGACAAGTAGCCACGCAAGCTCCTGGTCGTTGAGAAAGGCGCCGCCGCGAATCGTATCGGAGAAGTGACGCTCGAAGGAGTCGGCAGGGTTGAGTACGGCGTTGTAGCCGCCCTGCACCATGCGGGTGCATCCACTCTGGCCCAGCAGCCCCTTGACTACGACGGTGATGTCGAGATTCGGCGCATGTGTCTGAGCATGGAGGGCCGCCATTAACCCCGCGCCACCGGCGCCGAGGATGAGGATATCCGTGTTGAGGGTCTCAATCTTCATAGGTTATGAAACGCCAGCACACCCCACACGGCCCAAGCCACGCCAACAGTAACGATCAGCGTAAGCGCAACCTTCAAAGCACGTTGTCCAATTTTTCCGTAGTCGAGCAGGATATTGTAGAGGCCGTTAAGACCGTGGTATAGCGCGATCAGCAGGAAACTGATGT
>DASUWP010000289.1:0-2297 GCA_036378335.1 Acidobacteriaceae bacterium
GGGTGAGTTGCTTCATCGACGCGATGTATTTCTCGATGCGCGCCTGTTCAAAACCGGCAGCCGCCAGATCCTGCGACGCACGAACGAAAATGCCCGGACGCCCTTGCACCGCAGAACGGAGCGTGCTGAAATCGCCGCCAGTGACTGGGGCGAGGAAGATGACCGCCTGCTGTGCCTCTTCCGGCACCGTCACCACAACGCCTTCCTGCCGCACCTTCTTTTCCCACGTGGCGATGCGGGTAAACCATTGGTCCGGCGGCGGGTTTGTCGTCCCGCGCAGGAACGTCACGACCATCAAATACCGAACCGATTGAGTCGGAGGAAGATCAGGATGAACCCAGAGTCTATCGCCGGGCTGCAAGTTCGGAACCGAAGCGATCGGCAGAGTGACCGCGCCGCGAGTTACCCGCACGTCGACTCTGGGACCCGTCAAATCAAAACGGGCATTTTCGCCCCAACCGGAGGCCGCAACCGTGAGACTCAGTGCCGCGAATAGTCCGAAGCGGCGCAGTTTTCTCAAGAGATCGCGTCGCTTCGCAACTGCCTTCCCTGCACTCCGACCGTAAAACGTGACCATGCGTTAAATGTTAGACGTTTGTGGAGAAAGATGGGTCGTCCGGACCACGCACAGAAGCCCACGCCGCTGGACAAACCCCCGCAAGCCCGTCGTATGGCTGCGCAATCATCATCTTGGAAAGGGTTAGCGCACCTAGAACATTCGCGCGAGTGCCTTCGGAGGCGGCTATTCTGTAATAAGCCGCGGTGTCGAGATAGCGCGCAGCGCCTGTGCGACTCCGATCACAATGAGTCCTACAACTGCACTAGCCGCGGCGGCCACCTGTGCATTGCTCAGCGTGTCATGCAGATAGATCCTCGGGTTGATTCTGACGAACTCCACCAGGAATCGGCCGACTCCGGCGAAAAACAGGTACACTCCGAGCACCCAGCCCACTGGCCTTTGCTTCCGGCCCAGGCTCCACAGTAGCCAGAACAGTGCAAGCGAAAACAGCAGCTCGTAAATCGGCGTGGGCTGTACCAGTGCGTTCGGCGGATTCGGAGGGACAAGTGCATTCTTTGCCATGTGCACGCCCCAGGGCAGCGTAGTGTTGACGCCGTAATCCCCATCGCCGGCGAGCAGACACCCAATCCGGCCGATACCGTAGCCCAAAGCAGCAGCCGGTGCGGCGAGGTCGAGCATGCGAATCGGCCCTACAGTAGCGCCGGGTATTGGCCCCGGATCTTCGGGCGATTTCCAGCCCGGACCTTTGAAGCGGGCTCTTCGGCCCTGCGCCATCAACGTAAGTGTTCCGGCAACCATTCCACCAAACCAAGCGAAGCCATCCCGGAACCAACTGAGAAACCCAAGCACCACCTCGACCGGATGATGCCATCCGGGATGCCCGATCGCCTGCAGCGACATGCGAAGTTCGGGAATATTCTGCAGCTCATGCCACAGCTTGGCTCCGATTACACCGGCGACCACTACCAACGCCACGATGTTCAACGCATCCGCGTCTACCTGATTGCGGTTGAAATTCCTATGCAGGACCACGGTACCTGCCACCGCCGCCAGCCATAACAGCAGCCCGAACGTGCCCAGGTGGAGTGGACCAATGTCGATGTAGGGGTACATAAACCTCGCTATAGCAAGTATAGCGATTGATAGTCCCTGGCTCGAATGACCCTCGACCCCTCGGCACGCGTTACGCTACCCTAACCGCATGCCCACCAGTTCGCCCGCCTTCCCCGCTGCTTCCGAGATGGAGGTCCTTGTCTCTACCGCTCAGATCGCCGATCGCGTTGCCGAACTGGGCCGCCAAATCACTGAGGAGTACCAGGAACAAAGCACCGGCCATCCGCTGGTCTTGATTGGAGTGTTGAAGGGTGCTGCGATCTTTCTCTCCGATCTGGCCCGCGCGATTCGCATCGATAACACATTCGACTTCGTCGCGGTTTCGAGCTACGGCCGGGCGCGCGTCTCTTCCGGAGCCGTGAAGCTCATCAAGGACATCGATAATCCGATCGAAGGTCGGCATGTGATCCTGGTCGAAGACATTCTCGACACGGGGCTCACCCTGAGTTATCTGCGCGGACTGATGCTGCAGCACAAGCCGGCGTCGCTGAAGATCGCCACCTGCCTGGACAAACCCGATCGTAGGTTGGTTCCAATCGAAGCGGACTACGTGGGATTCAAGATCCCCAACCGGTTTGTGATTGGCTACGGCATGGATTATGCAGAGGTCTACCGTAACGTCCCCGATATTCGTCTCTACCCAGATGATGCAGGACACTGATGC
>DASUWP010000290.1:0-6885 GCA_036378335.1 Acidobacteriaceae bacterium
GGAAAAACAGCATTCTTGAAAACAAAATTCTTCAAAACAGCATGCTTGAAAACAATGGGCCCGACAGACGCAACTCTCTCGGGCCTTCGGTTGCGTTTTCGATGAGAGCCGGTTCAGGCTGCGGTCTGGGCGCGCTGTACCTGATCCGCCTGCGGGCCCTTCTGCCCCTGGATGATGTCGAACTCGACTTCGTCTCCCTCTTTGAGACTCTTATAGCCATCGAGCTGAATCGAGCTGTAGTGCACGAAGACGTCGGGTCCATCATCCCTGCCGATGAAACCGTAGCCTTTCGCGTTATTGAACCACTTCACTTTGCCTTTGTACTGGGACACGTGTCGGTTACCTCACTTCAGAGCAGATTCAGAGCGAAAGCACGGTGTGTGTTTTCGCTCCTAGGAAGGGCGCTAGACCCAGCCTGCCTTCCTGTAGTGACGCACCGGGGGTAGGTTTGGTTTGCAAAAAAGTGAGCGGGAGTGCCTTAGGAAACCGTAAAAAAAGTCTGCTCCCTATCTCGTGCGGGCGCGTGCGGCTGTCCGCTCGGCGCGCTGGCGTTCCTTGCGGAGACGCTCGTAGAGCAGTGTCGCCGCGATGGTTTTGCCATCGTGGATGCGGCCGGCATCGATTTCGCGCAGCAGTTCGCTGAGAGGAACCGCGAAGAGCTCGATCTGCTCGTCGTCTTCCGGCGTGGCATCGCCAGGTGTGAGTCCTTCGGCGATGAAGATCTGCATCCACTCGCCAAGGAAGCCGGGGCTGGCGTAGAAGCGGACGAGCTTGGACCAATGCTTCGCCTTGTAGCCGGTCTCTTCGAGCAACTCGCGCTTCGCGCCGGTTAATGGATCTTCGCCTGGGTCGAGGCTGCCTGCAGGAATTTCATAGAGATACTGCGCGGCGGCGTGGCGGTACTGGCGCTCGAGCAGGATGAGCGGATCGCGCTTGCTCTTTGCGTCATCGACTGCGAGGACGACCACCGAGCCGGGATGTCGCACGACGTCGCGACGATGGGCTTCGCCGCCGGGCTCGCGGACCTCATCCGTCACGACCCGGAAAACCGGGCCTTCGAAGCTGACTTTCGATGAGAGAACTTCGACACCCTTGGGGTAAGTACGATCGGGTTGCTGCTGTTTCTTCGCTGCGCTTTTTTTCTTCGTCGCCATCCTGCCTCTTTCTTGCATTACCGTACCATCTACCGCTCAGGTAGGCAGACCCTGTGCGGGGCCAAGCATTCCAGATTGAGCCGATTAGTCGATTCCATCAAAGGGAGGGTTGAAGAATGTCAGATCGATCCAACTCCGCCATCGCGACGCGCGCCTGCCAATAGAGCGGATCGAGCATAAGCGCATGACGGAAATCGTCCTGTGCGCGATTCTTGTCACCTTGAGCGCGCTGCGCAAGACCGGCGACATAGAAATCATCCGCGGTCGCGTCGCGACGACTGGCGGCATCCATGCACTGTTGAAACAGCTGCTGCGCGCGAGCATCCTGCCCGAGTTTGCGGTGGGCAAGCGCGGCGAATACGTCGGGCTTGCCGCTGCTGTGCGTGGCGGTCTCCCATGCTTTCGTGGCCTCGGCGGTCTTGCTCTGCGCAGCAAGCGCCACTCCCAGCCAGTAGAACTGTTCGGAGAGTTCGGGCTGCGCAGGCTGGCCGGTGCCCAGATCCTCCGGATATTTCATCGCCTCTTTGAAGTCCTCTGCCGCTTGTTCCGGCTGATGCTCACCGAGAGCCTTCCTGCCCTTCTGGATGTTGGCGCGCACGAACATGGTGTGGATCGCGACTCCACCCTCCCAGGGTTTGAAGCGATGACCGGCGAAGAGCGCCAGCGCCTGATCGGGCTGGAACTGTTCGATGAAGTAGAGCGCATGACGAGCGCGCACGGTGTCGCGGTCCAATACATCGGGCGGCGTGCCCTGGAAGAGCTTTGCTCGCGCGGTGGCATTGCCGGCTTCTTCGTAGATTTCATCGAGATCGGTATAGAGCCGGTAATCTTTGGGGCTGAGCGCGATGGCACGCGTGTAATAGCTGGCGGCATTCGTCAGGTCGTTTTTGATATGCCACTGATAGACACCGAGATTGCGCAGCAGTACGGGATCTTCGAAGTTTTGCTGAAGCGCAGCGGACCACAATGACGCCGCTTCGTCGTATCGCGAGTGGGCGAAGAGAAAATTACCGAGAGCGTATTTGGCGTGCGCATCTCGCGGGTTCTGGTCAACGGCTTCCTTGAGGACCGCCGCATCGGTGAGGCTGTTGGGAAAGACCTGTGCGATGGGCAGCGACGATGCCTTGGCTGCGAATTCCACGGCGTGTTGCGAATCCCCTCGCTGCCGACTGTTGGAAGCGAGATAGTAATAGACCGTTGGCGAAAGAGATTGCGCGGGCTGATTGTCAATCGCCACCTGCAGTACAGCGTCAGACGATTGCCAAGCGCCGAGATCGTGATACCAGGCTGCGATGGCGAGATAGTTTTGCGGATCGGAGGCGATAGTTTGCGCCCACGCGTGATCGGCTGCGGACGTTGACGCTGCTGTATCCAGCCAGTGTTCCGCCAGCGCATAGGGCAGCAGAGGCATTTGTTGAAGAGCTTTCGCGGAAGACACTGCCGCGGCTTGCACATTTCCATGCAGACGTTGAGCGACGGCTAGATCGGCCAACGCGAACGCATCTGCAGGATTTCTGTCTACCGCTTGTTGCAGAATATCGACTGCCTTGGCGTAGTCTGCCTGGCGGATCGCGATTTCTCCGAGTTCGACATATGCCGGCGCTAGAGACAGGCCGGGCGCGGATGCAGTGCCGTAATGGATTGCATTCCAGAATGCGTTTCTGGCGAGGGAGAGCCGGCCTTCCGCACGGTAGATGAGACCGGCGGCGTAGGCGACGATTGGATTTTCGTTTTCACGTTGCGACGCGAGCTCGATGAGATGTTCGGCACTCGCGAAGTCTGCTGCGCGATAGCCGAAGAATGCTTGTTGAAGCAGTGCAGGAATGTAGCCTGGATCGCGTTGGAGCACCTGCTGGTACATTTTGCGGGCGGCATCGGTGTCCCCGCGCTTCTGAAGAAAGACCCCTTGCAAGTAAAGCTGTTCAATGGGTGTTTGGGAGGAGACGGCGATGGGGGTCTGCTCTGGCTTGCCGGCGGAAGAAACTAAGTCTGGATTTCCGTCGACTGGTGCCGCGGCTGACCACTCGAGGAGCACGTCGCCCCTGGCCGACTGAATCTTGACGTGCAGTTCTTTGCGGGCGCGATCGATATCCGGCACCGGAATTGTATGGATCGCTGGATGCGATGGCTCTAACTGGACATTGGGAATCGTTCGCAGCAGATTCGAACCGAGGCTTACTGTCACGCTGGTGTTGCGAATGTTTGCGACGGGGCTTAGCGAGAGCTTCACCTCGCCTGAAGGACCGGCGCCTGCGAAGTTGACATTGAGCGCCACATCGCCGGTTGCCTCGACGAAGCCGCCATCGAGACCGGAGACGGGATACCAATACTCTGTCCACTGCTCGACACGATGCGACTCCATGAATTCGCGGTAGCCCTGCGTGGCGAAGCGTCCACTTTGGATTTCGTTGTAGGGACCGTCCTCGTCGCTGAGAATCGTGTCCCAGATTCTGCCGGCGCGCGAAGTTCCCCAGCTCCACACTTTTTTGCCCGGATCCTGGCGGAAGTCCGAGACGTGCACGACTCCGTAGTTCGATTGGTGATAGTAGACGCCGAAGAAGTCTCGATGGACGTCGCGGGCGAAGATGGCCATCGCGCTGGGATCGTTCTTATACCAGCTTTGATCGACGCCTTCCCACACCGGCCAGCTCTGGACGATGGCGAATGGATCGTCGGAGATGGTCTCGCGCATCGGATAGATGTATTGCAGGTCGTCCGAAGCTGGGACGGCAGTGTTGGTCCAGAAGAGGTAGAGATGATTCAGAGGCGTGGCGTTGAAGAGCGTGACACCTTCTTCCAGCCTCGCGGTGTCCGGGCGCAGGGTGATCGCAATCTGCCAGTACATCTGCGATACCCAATCGACCGCGCCGACGAGCGCGGTTGCACTCCCGTCGGGGTTCTGATGCAGCGCAGATTCTACGGTGGAGACAGTGTCCGTGGTGTGCGCGAAGGGAAAGCTGAACTCCATACCGCCGGCGATCCAAGCGCCGCGCGGGCCCACCAGACCGTATTTGATTACCTGGTTCCGGTAGAGCATCTCCCGGCGTTTGAGTTTGTCGTAGACCGAGTAGACGTGGCCGCCCAGCTCCGGCAGGATCGTGATTTTGAGGTACTGGTTCTCGAGATAGATCGCGCGATATGTCTTCGCCACGCGCTGATCGCTGAGATCGTCGAGCATGGGGTAGGGATAGACAGGATGCGGATTGACTAATGCAAACGGCGGGTTGGGATCCGGCGGACCCAGCTCGTAGGTGGGAATGGTGATGGTGCCTTGCCAGCCACGGACCGATTGCGCATGAGCAGTCAACGGGACAAGGAGCGCAATGATGAGAGCGGCCATGGAAATGCATTCGTAGACATTCCTGTGGTGGGCCGACGCTGTAATGCTTTTTATCGCTGGCAAAGCAGTCCTCTCTCCGACAAAAAAAGTACGACGGCATTAGAGCCTGCCGCAGTGTTCCATGGCTACCGAATCGTTACGGTACCATCCTGTTCGAAGAGGCGGATGCAATGGGAGTGGGGCGCGGCGTGGCGGTGATCGGGTTGGGGAACTGGGGCTCGTCGCTTGCCGCTGCCCTCGATGATCTAGCTCTGTTGGCTGAACGCGTACATCCGCGGAGTCGCAGGTCGCATGCGAAGCTCGACGCAACAGTGCTCTGGCTGTGCGTGCCGGATGCTGCGATCACGAGCACGGCAGAGTGGATCGTCGGCGGGCGTGGAGACCTGCGGGGCCAAGTCGTAGTGCATTCGAGCGGAGCTCTGGATCGAAGCGTGCTGGCCGTTGCTGAGCGGGCAGGCGCGCGGACTGCTTCCGTGCATCCCATGATGAGCTTCCCGACGCGGCGTGTCGTGGCGCTGCAGGGGACGCGCTTCGGCGTGGAGGCGACGGACGAGCCGACACGCAAACTACTTTTTGGATTCGTGCGGCGTCTGGGTGGCAAGCCGTTCGGGATCGACGGCAGGGGGAAGGCGATGTATCACGCGGGAGCGATGTTTGGATCTCCCCTTCTGGTTGCGACCCTGGCCGCCGGGGTGCGCGCGATGAAAGAAGCCGGCATCGCAGAGCGAGAGGCACTGGCGCTGCTGGGGCCGATGGCCGCAGCAACCGTGGCGAATGTACAGAAGCAAGGGATGGAGCGGAGCTTCAGCGGGCCACTGGCGCGAGGGGATGCGGCGACACTCAAAGTGCATCGCGAGGCACTCAAGAAACATCCGTTAGTGGCACACGTGTATGAGTCGCTTGCCCGGCTCGCAGCAGAGGATCTGCCGTCTGCGAATCGGGCTGCAATTGAGGCGGCGCTCGGCGGCAGTTCGGTAGACAATCGAAGCAGGCACTCGAAAGAAGATTGAGGAGACGCAGTGGAACCGGAGTGTTATCCCAGCTCGATTGTGCCGCACAGCAGCCGGCTCTTTCTGGACTATGCGGAGAGTGCTGAGCCGCTGACCCCGTTTTATTCCACTGCAGCGACGGGCAAGAGCTGGATGCGGGAAGGACGCAAATTGAGCGCGGAGCATCGCGCGCGGCTTGCGGACTTGCTGGCAGAGCAGAACGCAGCCTTTGGCGGCGGAGAACTCACCGCGAAAAATATCGATCGGCTGCGCAATGGTGCTTCGGCCGTTGTTACGGGCCAGCAGGTGGCGCTCTTTGGCGGCCCGCTGTACACCTTGCTGAAGGCAGCGACGGCGATTGCTCGCGCGCGGGAAGCGACAGCGGCGGGCTACGACACCGTGCCGGTCTTCTGGCTGGCGAGCGAAGACCATGATTTCGCGGAGATCGCGCGTGTGGACATTCCGGCTCGCGATGGATTGAAAGCGACAACGATCGGACCGGCGCCAGAGTTTCCGCTGTCGGTTGGTTACATCCCTGTTGGCCCGAGCGTGACGCAGGCACTTGCCGAAGTTGAGGAGCTGCTGGGTGCAGGGGAAGTGACTTCGTTGCTGCGCGGGGTCTATCAGGCGGATGCAACTTTGGCCGGGGCCTTTGGCAGCCTGATGGCCCGGCTGTTTGGACGCTGGGGACTGGTGGTGATCGATGCAGCAGGGTCGAGCTTCCACGCGCTCGGCGCGGAGGTGCTGAAGCAGGCGATCTTCGAGGCGGATGCACTGCATAGCGCGCTCCTCGAACGCGATAGGCTGCTGGCGGAACGCGGCTATCACTCGCAGGTGAAGGTGGGGGAGCAATCAAGTCTTTTGTTCCTGATCGATGACAAGACGGGGGCCCGTTTGCCGCTGCGTCGCGTTTTCATCGACGGCCGGCGGCAATGGAAGGCCGGTGGGCGGCGCTACAGCTCTGAGGAGTTGCTGGAGATTCTTCAAGTCACACCTGAGCGATGTAGCCCGAACGCATTACTGCGTCCGGTATTCCAGGATGCTGTTCTGCCCACCTCGGCGTATATTGCGGGACCGGCAGAGCTTGCGTACTTTGCGCAGTCCGAGGTGCTGTACCAGGGGATTTTGGGACGCGCGACTGCGGCATTGCCCCGGCTTTCGGCGACGCTGGTTGAGCCGAAGATCGCGACTGTGATGGAACGGCACGAGGTGCAGTTGCCGGATGTTCTTACCAATGCAGATGCACTGGCGCAGCGCCTGGCGGCGCGAGCGATGCCGATCGAGGGCAAACGGAAGCTGGCGGCTGCGGGGAACTCGCTCGATGGCGAGCTGACCGCAGTGACCGAGTGGATGGCGCAGATGGATGCGGGGCTGGGACGGGCCGCATCGACGGCGGCATCGA
>DASUWP010000291.1:0-5831 GCA_036378335.1 Acidobacteriaceae bacterium
TCTGGTCAAGGAATACTCGGGCGAGGTCACCAACCTCATCTTCCAGGACGTCCGCTGGTGCCCCCTGCGCAATCTGCCCGAGTACGACTTCGTCACCGCCGATCGCAACCTCGTCCGCGACCTCGCCGCAGGCAAGCTGCTTTGACGGTTCTCTAGTTCTACTGTGGCCTTTGTCTCTTAAAGCTTCAGCCGTCAGCCCGCAAGGCTCCTGTTTCGAGTTCCTTTTGTGATTTTTTCAATCAGTCGAAAAATTCCAAGGATGACTAGGCACTCTGCGACGGCTATTGGCAGCATGGCAACGGCGGGAATCCATCCATGTGGCCACTGAATAAAAAGGATCAAAGGTATGTGAACCGCGAAAACCAGGACGATCGCACCCCAGAACCAGAAATGTCTTCTCAAATCCCAGCGAATTCTAATAGCGAGCAAAGTCGCTGCTAAAACAACGCTGAGGGAGCGACCCATGTCTTCTTTGCCGAGATGGATGAATAGAAGCACCACAGGCAACAGAATCGCCCCAATGATCACGCCGGTGTAGTCCGTAGGCTTTTTCTCTTGAGGCTCTGTCACTTAAGTCCTTCCAACACTATCTTTCAGCTAACAAACATCAGCGCCACCGACAACACCACCACAATCCCTGCCGTCGTCCACGCAATCACATTCATCCATCGCGGATTGACGAAGCGCCCCATCAGGTCCTTGCGGTTGATCAGCAGCAGCATCATCACCAGAATCACCGGCAACAGCACGCCGCTCAGCACCTGCGTATCCACCACCACCTTCATCGGCTGAATGTGCGGCAGGAGTACCACGCCCGCGCCACATGCGATCAGCAGGGTGTACAGCCAGTAAAAGGCCGGCGCTTCGGCAAATTTTTTGTCCACGCCCGACTCGAAGCCCAACCCCTCGCAAACCGTGTAGGCAGTCGAGAGCGGCAGCACCGAAGCCGCAAAGAACGATGCATTGAACAGCCCTATCGCGAATAGCAGATAGGCATATTCCTTGGCCAGCGGCTTCATCGCCTCCGCCGCGTCGGCCGGCACATTCAGCGGCCCAACCCCATGCGCATAGAGCGTCGCCGCGCACGCCACCACGATGAACCAGGCCACAATATCGGTGAAGATCGATCCCACGATCACGTCCAGCCGCGACGCCGCATAGTCCTTCACTGCGACACCCTTCTCTACGACCGACGATTGCAGGTAAAACTGCATCCATGGGGCAATCGTGGTGCCGATCACCGCGATGGTCATCGAGATGTACCCAGGCGTGTGCCACACGCTTAACGGCGGCCCCTTCACCGTCGCCAGCATGGCCTCCCGCCAGCTCGGTCCGGAGAGCACACCGGTGATGATGTAGGCGATGTAGAACACGCTCGCTGCGAGAAAGACCTTCTCCACACTCTTGTAATCCCCGCGAACCGCCAGCAGCCACACCAGCACCGCGCACACCGGCACCGAGATGTACTTGCTGATGTGAAACAGCTCCAGCGAACCCGCAATCCCGATGAACTCCGTCATCACCAGGCCGAAGTTCACGATCAGGAGCAGCACCATGGTGATGAAGGTGGCTCGCAGGCCGAACTCCTCGCGGATCAGGTCGCTCAGCCCCTTGCCCGTCACCACGCCCATGCGCGCGCACATCTCCTGCACTACGATCAGCGCAACCGTGATCGGCAGGATGGTCCACAGCAGCGAATAACCAAACTGCGCGCCGGCGCCCGAGTAGGTCAGGATGCCGCCCGCATCGTTGTCCACATTGGCAGTGATGAAGCCCGGCCCCAGTACCGCGAGGAACAACACGATCCGGGTTTGCCATCGCTTCAACATGCGCTCATCCAAAATTGGATTGGTGGGTTCTGAGGGTCAGCAGGAGAGCGCTACAAGCGCACGGCCCACAGGCGAACATATCAGACCCCAGCCGCAGGTCCGCAAGTCATCAGATATGTAAACCAGCAGCGCAACCGGGCGCCTCAACAACTATCTGTCATTCTGAGCGAAGCAAAAGCCTGCCCTGAGCCTGTCGAAGGGAACCTGCAGTTTGCCCTTCCCCTTAAGACCTTCCGCGCAAAAACGAAATGACATCGTCCGCTTCCACAATCCCCACCAGCTTGTCACCGCTGTTCACCACCGGCAACGTGCGCAGGTTGTACTTGTCGAAGAGCTCCGCCACCTTGTCCTCATCGGTATCGACCCGGCAATAGATCGCCTGGCCTGCCGACAGATCTTTCAGCTGACTCCCCGGCTGCGCCAGCATCAGCCGCAGCAGCGGCACGCTCCCCTTCAGCGCGTGATGCTCATCCACCAGGTAAACATCGCTTACAGTCTCCGGATCGCCCTCAAACTGGCGCAGAGCCTCCACCGCCTCCGACACTGAACCCTCGTGCGATACAGCCACAAAGTCCGTGGTCATGTAGCCGGCAGCGGAATCCTCGCGGAACTCCAGCAGCTCCTCCACCTCCTGCCGCTCTTCGGGCTCCATGCTTTCGAGAATGGCGTCGGAGTGCGCCTCCGGCAGGTCGGCCAGCAGATCGGCTGCGGCATCCGGATCCATCTCTTCGACGATGTCCGCTGCGCCTTCGGAGTCGAGCGAGGCCAGCAGCGACCGCTGCAGTTTCGGCTCGACCTCCTCCAGCGCCTCGGCCGCCACCTCTTCGTCCAGCGACTGGAAGACCGCTTCGCGTTCCGCGGGCGCCAATTCTTCCAGAATGTCTGCAATGTCCGCCGGATGCATCTGCGCCAGGCGCTCGTGCTCGATCTTCAGCTTCACCCGCCGCGCCGGATCGACCTCGATCACGTCCACGAACTCCCACGGAATCACCCGCGGCGGGAATCGGTTCGCAATCGCAGCCACACGCGCGGCGGGAAGCAGGCCCTTCAGCATGCGCCGCGTTGCGCCGCGCAGCCCCACCTCCACCTGCGTCACCTGCAAGGGCGTGCCGCGCTCCACCGCCTGCCACTTCAGGTCCACATCGTTCACGCGGACCACCTTGCGCCCGTACACGTCGATGATCTGCCGGTCCAGCAGGTCCTGGCGCAGAAGCAGCGCATTCTCGTTCTGGTTGGCAGACATGTGTTCGGCGCCCGCGATCATCACCAGGCCGCCGGCTTCCGTCAGGCTCAGCGCCTGCACGTCGATGTACTCGCGCCCCCGCCCGCTCTTCACCACCAGCGACAGCACGCGTCCCGCATCCTGCCCGGTGCCGACCACCACATCGGCGACGCGCCCGCGCATCTGTCCGCCGGCGTCCACCACCGGCGTGCCTTCCAACAGGGTCAGACTGCTCTCCTGGCCGTTGTTTGCGTGCATCAGCGCGATCTCCGAGGGAGAGTCTAGCCGTTTTCACAAAGGGTGTCGCCTCGTAAGAGCCATGGACGTAGCTTTCCGTTAAGAAAAGCTGCTCGTCACAAATCAAGTTGAGACCACGATATTTGTGAAAACGGAAGCTGCCTATTGCCGTGAGATGCAGAGATGGTTCTGCCTGACACTTATCGAAAACAACCTGTGCTTGCGGTGGCACACCTCTGTCACGCCTCTTCCAGCTGAGGTTCCAGGTTTTGCCCGCCGAAGAAATCGATGAGCCTGAGGATGGCGGGGTGCGAACGCATGCGCATGCATGGCCGCTCAATGAGCACATAGAGCGATGAGGACAGAGCAAAAACCGTGACCAGGCCGATCGCGCCGGCCGCGGCCATGGCTCCCCATGCGCCGAAGCGCGGAGCAAAGACCGGGGCGAGACTGGGGAAGAGCCACATGAAAATCATTTCGTGCACGAGGTAGACGGAATAGGAAATCTGGGCGACGGGATAGAGATCCAGCAGCGATTTGCGCTTCGGACACCAGCACTCAGTGCAATGCAGGCGGCGCCTCATGCACATGCCGGATCACGATGGTGTCGTCCTTGAACTCCACCCGGTCATAATCGCGCCCCTGTGACGCTACATAACAGCCGCACTCCGTGTTGGCGTGGTGGTTCAGACTGATGCCGTCTTCAGTCCCCTTTAGCGCGCGTTCCGCCTGCGCAACCTTCATCTGCGCATCGCCCGCCGCCTTGGTTGTCGCATCGCTCTTGTTCGCTTCCTGCGCCTTGCCGGCAGCGTCGGCCTTCGCCTGCGCGTCGGCCATCTCGGCCTTCGCGTCCTTCAGTTGCTTCTGCTCGTCGGGCGTCAGCTTCTCCGTGCGCACCGGAACCGGCGTCTGTTGCGCAGGCGTGCCCGGGGTAAGTTGGCCGGAAGGAGGCATCACGGCCAGGATCAACAACGACAGCAGCACATGACTCATAAAACGACATCTCTCCGTAGCTCAATCTTAAATCGCTTCGTCCCAAAACAGCAGAGCCCGCCGGGGCAGACGGGCTCGTGCTGATGCGTCCTGGCCTCTAGCGAACGCGAGCGTTGTGCTTGTCCTTGTAAATCGAGCGCGAGATATGGTTCTGCCGACGCGTCAACGCCGCCTTGTCGGCCGCAGTCAGGTGCCCGCCATCAGCGCGGCGCATCGCGTGTTCCTCGCGGTTTACGCTGCTTTCGCGGCGCTCTAAGTTCCGCGTTTCCCCTGCCGTCAGTTGTCCACTGCGGACGCCCTGGGCAATGCGCCCCTGCTGGTCGTTCTTGCGTTCCTGGATGGTCTGCCCGGTGACCTGGGCAAAGCCGGCGCCCGTCAACAATGTGCAAAGTGCGGCGGTGGCAAGGACCTTTCGTGCGTTCATGATGGTTTTCTCCTCGGATTTCATTTGCCGGCCCCGGCTCTGCCTGGGCTCTGCGGAAACAAACCCGGGGTCGCGCACGAATGTTCTGCGCAACCTTTTGCCAAAGTGACGGTCGTAATCAGATACCGGCAAATCGGGCTCGCTTTCGCGTCCTCTCGGCACCCCTCGCGCAGGGCTTTCCTTGACATAGCGACGGGTTGCAAAGCAAACTGCCGAAACACGCGCTGCTGCACGCCACCGGCTCTGCGGCAGCATCCGAGGACCGAAGAGGTGAGAGTGACCGGATCCCAGGCAAGCCGAATTACCTATACGCTCGATTCCTCCCTCGACAGCGTGAACCGTGTCGAACAGACCGCCGAACAGGTGGCGCAGAAGGCCGGATTTGATGATGACGAGGTCTTCCGTGTCTCCATGGCGGCCCGCGAAGCAGCCGTCAATGCAGTGCTTCACGGCAACGCATACAGTCCCGACAAGCGCATCACCGCGTCTTTTGAGACAACACCCAAATCCCTCGTCATCCGCATTGCCGACCAGGGCCCTGGTCTCGATCCTGCCACCTTGCCGGACCCGCTCGCACCGGACAATCTGTTGCGCGGCTCCGGCCGCGGTATCTTTCTCATCCGCTCTTTCATGGATGAGGTAGAGTTTCGTATGCTCAATCCCGGTACCGAGCTCACCCTTATCAAGCACCTCGTAAGTGCCTAACCTATCGGCAGTCATCCTCAGGAGGATCTCTCAGTGAGCAGCGTTAAAATCTCGACTCGTCAGGTCGACGGCATCACCGTGTTGGACATCAGCGGCCGCATCACCCTTGGCGAAGGCAGTGTCCAACTTCGTGACGCCGTGCGCGATCTGCTGGCTAAAGGCCAGAAGCACATCCTGCTCAATCTCGGCGATGTGACCTACATCGACAGCTCTGGCATCGGTGAGCTGGTCAGCGCATTCACCACAGTCAAAAACCAGGGCGGCGAGCTCAAGCTCCTCAACCTGACCCGCAAGGTCCACGACCTGCTTCAGATCACCAAGCTCTACACCGTCTTCGACGTCAAGGACGACGAAGCCAGCGCTATCGCCTCCTTCAAAAAGTAAGCATTCATCGCACAAACAAAAAGGCTGCCCGCCAGGG
>DASUWP010000292.1:0-5425 GCA_036378335.1 Acidobacteriaceae bacterium
CGCCACACCTTTGGCGGTGAGCTCAATATTCATTTGGCGGCCATCGGTCGGATGCGGCTTGCGCGCAACCAAACCCATTTCCTCAAGCGCCGCGACGGTGGTTCCCATCGACTGCGGTTTTACGCTCTCGGCGCGCGCCAGATCGGCAATAGTCGCGGGACCCTGCTTAGCGAGGCGTCCGATAACGGCAGATTCAGTCCAGGAAAGCTCGTGGGAGGCAGCTGCGGCGCGCACGCGGCGTATCAGCAGCCCAACCGCATGGCCAAAGTCAGTTACGGCAAGGTCGAAGGACTTTCGGGGCATAAGAATGCCATTCTAAGAAACGAACAGCCTTTCTTGCAAGTTACTCTTCCAAGTTAACCTGTCTATTCACTAACGGCATCGCGTGCTGAAAGTAAGGTGGATCAGCTCAAGTCAGCCGTCCCGGCCGACCAGGGATGACCGTTCCGCTAAACCGCTATAATGAAAGAGAGATAGGTCCAGGCTCATGCACGCAAGCTGACAGTTGTTCATTGCATCTTGCAGGGCCCAAAACCATCAAACTCCAATGACTACAGCCCATCGTCATCCTCTTCAAAATGTCCTCGAAACTCGCATCGCCATCATCGACGGAGCGATGGGGACGACGATCCGCACCTACGGGATGAAGGAAGCCGACATCCGTGGCGAGCGCTTTAAGGACTCGAAGAAGGACCTGTTGAACAACGGCGACCTGTTCACGCTCACCCAGCGGCAGATGATCTCGGACATCCATCGCCGATTTCTGGAAGCCGGCGCGGACATCATCGAGACGAACACCTTCGGCGCAACCAGCATTACGCAGAGCGAATTCTTCGTGGACGATCCGCGCGAGCATGGTGGCCGAAAGGATCCAGCGTTTTACCAGAAGATCATCGAAGATCCCTTTCTCGGCAGCTTGGCCTGGGAGATCAACGAGCAGTCGGCGCGGCAATGCCGGGACTGGGCAGACCGCGTTGCGAACGCAACGGGGCGTCAACGCTTCGTCGCCGGAGCGATCGGGCCGCTGACCGTGTCTCTCTCGAACTCGCCCGATGCCGATGATCCCGGCTTTAGGGTCGTCACCTTCGACCAGGTGAAGACGGCGTACGCGCAGCAGGTGCGGGCACTCATCGCCGGCGGTTCTGACCTGCTTCTGGTGGAGACGATCTTCGATTCACTCAACGCCAAGGCGGCACTCGTCGCTATCCGTGAAGTGTTTGACGAGGACGGCAAGGAGCTGCCGGTGATGATTTCGGCGGCGGTGGGTCGCGGTGGCGAGACGCTGATCTCTGCGCAGACGACAGAGGCGTTCTGGAATGCGGTGCAGCATGTTAAGCCGCTATCCATAGGGCTGAACTGTTCTCTCGGACCCGACCTCATGTATCCGTTTCTTGAGGAGCTCTCGGAGAAAGCAGACGTAGCGATCTCGTGTTATCCCAATGCCGGCTTGCCGAATCCGCTTTCGGAAACGGGCTTCGATCTGGGTCCGCAGGATATGGCTCGCTACCTGGGAGACTTTGCGCGCGCAGGTCTGATCAATATCGCCGGAGGCTGCTGCGGCAATACGCCTGAGCATATCGCGGCGATCGCTAAAGCCCTCGAAGGTCAGCCACCGCGGAAGCTCGGCCGCATTGAGGTCGCAGCGTGAGCGGAGTTGCGGAAAACAAGCCGCTTCGTCTCTCCGGATCACAGCCCTTCACGCAGCAAGCCGGCGTGTACATCATGATCGGCGAGCGGACCAACGTGGCCGGCTCGCCGAAGTTCGCGAAGCTGATCAGGGATGGCAAATACGAACAAGCGGTCAGCATAGCGCGCCAGCAGGTCGAGAACGGAGCAAACGTTATCGACATCTGCATGGACGAGGGCATGATCGACGGCGTCGCCGCGATGAGCCGTTTTTTGCAGCTGCTGGCGAGTGAGCCAGAAGTAGCCAAAGTGCCGTTCATGATCGACTCCTCGAACTGGGCTGTCATCGAGGCTGGACTCAAATGCCTGCAGGGCAAGGGCATCGTGAACTCGATTTCGCTGAAGGAGGGCGAAACAAAATTTCGGCAGAACGCCGCGACGGTATTGAAGTACGGTGCAGCGGCCGTTGTGATGGCCTTCGACGAACAGGGCCAGGCCGCCACTTACGAGGACAAAATCCGCATCTGCGAGCGTGCCTACCGCATTCTGGTGGATGACGTCGGTTTCCCGCCCGAAGACATCATCTTTGACCCGAATATTCTCACCGTGGCCACCGGCATGGAGGAGCACAACAACTACGCGGTGGACTACATCAATGCCACGCGCTGGATCAAAGCCAATCTGCCGCACGCTAAGGTCAGCGGCGGTGTCTCGAATATCTCATTCAGCTTCCGCGGCAATAACAAAGTCCGCGAAGCGATGCACTCCGCGTTTCTCTATCACGCCATCGCAGCGGGCATGGATATGGGCATCGTGAATGCCGGTATGCTCGAGGTCTACGAGGAGATCGAGCCAGAGCTGAAGGTGCTGGTCGAAGACGTGCTGCTGAACCGTCGCCCCGATGCAACGGAGCGGTTGGTGGACTTCGGCGAGAAGTTGAAGGGCGCTGGCGCCGTGGTCAGCGAAAAGAAGGCGGAAGAGTGGCGCAACGGGACGGTTGAAGAGCGGCTGTCTCATGCACTCGTGAAAGGCATCGACACCTACATCGAACTGGATGCGGAGGAAGCCCGCATCAAGCTGGGGCGTCCGCTGCTGGTGATCGAAGGCCCGCTAATGGCCGGCATGAGCGTAGTAGGCGATCTCTTCGGGGCCGGCAAGATGTTCCTGCCGCAGGTGGTGAAGTCCGCCCGCGTCATGAAGAAGGCTGTGGCCCACCTGACACCATTTATGGAAGCGGAGAAGTCAGCACTCGCTGCGAGTGGCCAGGAGGTCAAGGCACAGGGGAAAATCGTGCTCGCAACGGTCAAAGGCGATGTTCACGATATCGGCAAGAACATTGTCGGTGTTGTGCTCGCCTGCAACAACTATGAAGTCATCGATATGGGGGTCATGGTCCCTTGCGAAAAGATTTTGGATCGCGCCAAGGCGGAAAAGGCGGACGTCATCGGTCTTAGCGGTCTGATTACGCCATCTCTCGACGAGATGGTACATGTGGCTCGCGAGATGCAGCGCAACGGATTCAAGCTGCCACTGCTCATCGGTGGCGCAACCACAAGCCGTGCGCACACCGCTGTCAAGATTGCGCCGCACTATAGCGAGCCGGTGGTCCACGTGCTCGATGCCAGCCGGGCGGTACCCGTGACTACCAGTCTTTTGAGTGAGGATGGCAAGGCGGATTTCGTAACCCGGCATCGCGCGGATTACGAGGCGATCCGCAAATCTCATTCTGCGCCGCGGCAGAAGGTGGTCTCGCTTGAGGAAGCACGCAAAAGGCGGACCCCGATTGAGTGGCGTGTGCAAGATCTCGCTGTGCCCTCATTCCTCGGCGTGCGCGTGCTCAAGGACTTCCCTCTCGCGACGCTGCGCGAGTTCATCGACTGGTCGCCGTTCTTTCACACCTGGGAGATGAAGGGCGTCTATCCGCGCATCCTCGAGGACGAGAGACAGGGTGCTCAGGCGCGCCAGCTCTTCGCAGAGGCCAACGTTCTGCTCGACCGGATCATCGAAAGCAATCTAATTTCGGCGCGCGGCGTATACGGCTTCTTCGCCGCCAACGTCGTCGGCGATGATATCGAACTGTACACCGACTGCACACGAGCAAATGTGCTCGAGCAATTCCACTTCCTTCGCCAGCAGGCAAATCGCGAGGGCAGCGAGCCGTGCCGGTCGCTTGCAGACTTTATTGCACCGAAGGAAACAGCGCTGCGCGACTACATCGGTGCTTTCGCGGTGACCAGCGGAATCGGACTGAGGGAGCTGTGCGATCGATTCAGGGCTGAGCACGACGACTACAACGCGATCATGGCCGAAGCCATCGCCGATCGCCTGGCGGAAGCCTTCGCGGAGTGTCTGCACAAGCAGGTTCGTGACGAGTGGGGTTACGGCTGTGAGGAAAATTTGAGCAAAGCGGACATCATCCAGGAGAAGTACCGCGGCATCCGGCCAGCACCAGGTTATCCGGCATGCCCGGATCACACCGAGAAGGGTGCGCTCTGGCGTCTGCTCGATGTTCAGGCAAACACTGGAATAGAAATTACGGAGTCATTTGCAATGTGGCCCGGTTCCAGTGTGAGCGGCCTCTACTTCGCTCATCCGGAATCGCGATATTTCAACCTGGGCAAGATTGACCGCGATCAGGTCGCCGACTATTCCGCACGTAAAGGAATGAGTGTTGCAGAGGTCGAGCGATGGCTCGGCCAAAATCTGAATTATGACCCTGCGGAGTAGCACCCTGCTTGCAGTGGTGGCATTTATCGTGCTCGCGGGATTCGTTCATGAAGTCATCAGCCACTCGCAGTTCCCTTCCCGTCACGGGAACTTCCGATCAAATAACCGCATCGTTAGCGAATGACTGGAAGGCCTCCACCACCATGTTCGACACCTCGTCACGATTTTTCTTCGTGACGAGTTCGTGTCCCCCGCCGGTGATCGGAAGCAGTGCGGTTGGTGCCGGGATGAGCTTCAGCGCCGCTGTCATCTCGTCCAGGGAGCCGAAGCCATCCCGGGTGCCGTGAACGAATAGCGCGGGGGTTTTGAGATCCGGGAAATGACCGGTGCGCATTTCACTGGGTCGCCGCGGCGGATGGAGAGGATAAGAGAGCAGCAGAAGCCGATCGACCAATTTCGGGTCGGCCGCACTGAGCATCGAAGCCTGCCGTCCTCCGTACGAATGACCACCCAAAAAGAGGCGCCCTGCATTGCGCCGGCGCATGGAGGCAATTGCTGCACGCAGGCCCTGTTGATCACGTTCCGCACTGCCCCGAGGTGGCGGCCCGTGCGGGCGCAACTGGCGAAAAGGAAGGTCGCAACGGAGAACGGTGAGCCCCGTGGCGCAGAACACGTCGCTCAATGCGACCAGCAGTGGAGCGTCGCAGTTTGAACCCGCGCCGTGCGTGAGGATCAGGCAATCCCCTATCGGACCAGGCGGGCGGTGCAGATATCCGCGAACAGGTATTTCATCCGGCAGCAGGTCGAGAAACTCTTCATAACTGTTCATACGGACAGACTATTGCAGCCAATCTCGATGCCGGTCTACTACGTCCGGTTTGTGGGAACTGCGGAAGATGTGCCTCCGTACTGCAGGATAGAACTCCCACGGGAGGGACACAGGAGGGGCGAGTGCTGGCGGATCTGCGAGACGCGCTACGGCAACTGCGAAAGGCGCCTGGGTTCACAACGACGGCGGTGATCACACTGGCTTTGGGAATCGGTGCGACAACGGCGATCTTTACGCTTGTGCACCAGGTGATGCTGAAGTCCCTACCGGTGACCAAGCCAGATGAGCTGTGGCGCATCGGAG
>DASUWP010000293.1:0-3059 GCA_036378335.1 Acidobacteriaceae bacterium
GGTTGTCTGGTGGCGGTCGGCGAGGCGGCGCATGCGCTTGACGAAGAAGACGACGATGCGCATCAAGATGATTGCTACGAAGAGCAAGAATACGAGCTTGGGGAGGTCCTTCTCGACAAAGGTGAGCGCATCGCGGTGCCAGTCGCGCAGCACGTCGGTGAAATGGAAATCATCTTGCGCGGGGAGGAGGGAAAGGAACATTATGAATGACGTCTCCGTGTCTCGATTGGCTGGCGCAGGGTTTCCGGCCTCATACCCTTCGATTTTAGTGTTGGATGCGGAGACGGGCGGGTGGTCCAAGGAGGAAGCGATGGGAAGCCTAAGACAGTTGGGGCTCTGGGTTGGCGGCTGCGTGCTGGCGTTGGCGGCTCCGGCGGCGCTGGCGCAGATGCCGGCTTCGGACCCGATGGGTATGCCGGGCGGAATGCCAAGTGGAGGGCGAGGCGGTGGCAATCGAAGTGCACAAATGCCGCAGCCGCAACCGCCGTCACCGATTACACCGGATGCTGGACCGACCGACGGCAAACTGGAGCATGATCAGGCGAAGCTGCGGAATATCGACCGGCAGAAGCAGATTGTGGCCGATACACAGAAGCTGGTGGATCTGGCGAACCAGTTGAATGCGGATGTGCAGAAGTCGACCAAGGATACGCTGTCTCTCGATGTCATAAAGAAGGCGGATGAAATTGAGAAGCTTGCGAAGAGTGTTCGGGAGAAGATGAAGGGCAGCTAAGGGCGTGCCGCGAATTAAGGAGGTACGAGGCGCCGCATGGTCGGCGCCTGTTCGCTTTTACGGGATCTTTTGAAACGTGATTGCAGGTGCCTAGTGCCACTCGTCCGCGCTGGGGCCGTAGATTGCCGGAACCATGGCTTCGTTGAGGCGAAGGTAGACGGTCAACTGGCCTCGATGATGTGCAAGATGGCTGAGCGCGCCGTCGGCGATCATGGCGTAGCGGGGGCCTTCGGTTAGGACCTGGTCGCCCATCTTGAGACGCCAGACCGTGTTGAGGTGAGCCTCCGAAGTGCTTTCGAGCGCCTTGCGAGAGGCGGTAAGGCCTTCATCGAGGAGTTGGAGCAACTGCTCGCGGGATTCAACCTGCTTGGTGCGGAAGCTTGCGCCTGAGGGATCGTTGAGATCCAACTCATCCATGTTGATCATCAGCGCGAGCCAGCCGGGCATAGTTGCGACGAGCGCCGCGAGATAACCGAGCTCCATGGAGCGCTCGTGAGGCTTCCAGGTGTTTTGTCCTTCGGGCAAGCGTTCGATTGCCTTGCGAGATGCCGTTGCTTCCCGCTCCAACTGCTCCAGGAAATATCTCTTCAGCAACATAGGTTACCACCTCTCTATAGGGGAGACTCATGTCTCACAAAAATGACTGTATGGCGGCATATATGACAGCCTATGTCATGATTGAGAAGAAAAGATGTTTCTGGGAGGTGAAATCCCATGAAAGCACCACGGCTGCTCTCGGCGTTGATGCTGCTGCAGGCTCATGGGCGGTTGTCCAGCCGGGAACTGGCGGAGCGCCTCGAGATATCGGAACGCACGGCGCATCGCGATATGGAGGCTTTGAGCGAGGCGGGTGTACCGGTTCTGGCGGTACGAGGAGCGCAGGGCGGGTGGGAGCTGGCCAACGGCTGGCGCACAAAGGTTCCTGGGCTTGACGAGGCCGAGTTGCGCGCTTTGCTCATGGCGCAGCCGAGTGCCCTGGGCGATGCGCGGCTCTCGGCTGCGGCGGAGCGTGCTTTTGGGAAGCTGATGGCCGCACTTCCGGGAAACATGCGGACGCAGGCGGAATCCATTCGGGCGAGGCTGCATGTGGACCCGAGTGGGTGGAGGCCTTCGGCGGACGATATCTCGATGCTGCCCGTGGTGCAGGATGCGATTGCCCGCGACGTGAAGCTGAGCTTTCAGTATCGAAGGGCCGATGGAGAGACGGGGCCGCGCACGGTCGAGCCGTATGGCGTGGTGTGCAAGCAGACGGTCTGGTATCTGGTGGCCCAGGCACAAGCGGGGATGCGGACCTATCGCGTCTCGCGGATGTCGGAGGTGGTTGCGCTGGCGATCCCGTTCAAGCGGCAGGCGAAGTTTAATTTAGCGGAGTATTGGAATGCCTCGACGGCTCGCCTCGCACAAACGAGGGAGAGCTGCGTGGCCATGCTGGGGCTGGCGCCGGAGGCGGTGAAGTCGCTGAACGGGTGGTGTCAATTGACTCCAGCAAACAGTGCTGAGGAACTTCCTGGTGGGTGGGCCGCATTCGAAGTCGGATTTGAGAGTTTGTCGCAGGCACAGTTTGTGGCGCTGGGACTTGGTTCGAAGGCGTGTGTCCTGGCTCCGGATGAGTTGCGACGCAAGGTAGGGGAGGAGATCCTGGCCGCTGCAAGTGTTCGGATTCAGAACGATTCAGCGTAAAATGCGGACGGCAGCTCCTGCTGGGCTGTCGAGAGGAAAGCATGGCGCGTCGCAATGGATCGGGCGGTGACGGAGTGAAGACTGTGGCTTCGACTGGACCGGCAGGCAAGGCCTCCAATGCTACGGAGTTGCCCCTTAGTCGCGACAGGTTGATCGAGTTCTACCGGCTGATGTATCTGTCGCGGCGCACGGATGATCGCGAGATTGTGCTGAAGCGGCAGCAGAAGATCTTCTTCCAGGTTTCGTGCGCGGGACATGAGGCGCTGCTGGTGGCAGCCGGCATGGCGATGAAGCCGGGATACGACTGGTTCTTTCCCTACTATCGCGACCGGGCGATCTGCCTGGCGCTGGGGAACACGGTTGAGGAGCAGCTGCTGCAGGCCGTGGGCGCAGCAGAAGACACAGCGAGCGGCGGGCGGCAGATGCCATCGCACTGGTCGAGCCGCAAGCTGCATATTGTGACGCCGAGCTCGGCCACGGCTACTCAGTGCCTGCAGGCGGTGGGATGCGCGGAGGCAGGACGCTTCTACTCGCGGTATCCGAAGGCCGCGGCGAAGGCGCCGGAGGGCGGCTGGGGAGATTATCGCGACTACAAGGATGTCGAGTTCCACGGCGATGAGGTGGTGTATGTGTCGATCGGCGAGGG
>DASUWP010000294.1:0-6802 GCA_036378335.1 Acidobacteriaceae bacterium
CTGCCAACTTCCGGAATTGCGGATGATTTGCGCGGGACTCATCCCATCTCTGCCTAGCCGCATCCCTGGGCCGCCCGGTTCGCGCGGGGTGGGCGATCTCACGCGCGGCGAACTAGGGGTTGCTGCAGGCGCTCGATCTCCGCCAGGACCTGCGCGGCTTCGGCCTCAAGCGCTGCGCGCTGCGCGGTGTAGTCCTCTTCCGGATACTTGCCGGCGCGGTATTCGAAATTCAGATCGCGCAGGTTTTCGTAGAGGACGGCTTTCTGTTCTTCGAGGAAATCAAGACGCGTCTTTACCCGCTGGACGGCGACGCTGCGCTCCGGGTAGAAGACATACACGAAGAGCGCAACGGTGAGGATGGCGCAGGCTGCAAGGATCATGATAGGTCGCCTCCCGTCTCGCGGCGTATCCGTTGTTCAAGGACCAGCGTGTTCGGGTCGCTGGCGGGTGCGGGCATGGCGACCACCCGCGGACGCCAGCGGCGGACGACAAACAAGACACCGCCGATGCCGAGCAGCAGCACGATGGGCGGAACCCACCAGGAGAACTGGTTGAGGCCGGTGAACATCGGAGCGGCCAGCGCTGTCGGACCGTACTCATCCTGAAAAGCGTGGAAGATGGTCGTGTCGTCGTCTTTATGGTCGATGTAGGCCGCGAGTTGGCTGCGCATCTTGTCGGAGTCGGGACAGCCGACGTGATTGCATTCTCCTAGGAGCTGATTGCAGCCGCATGGGCACATAATCGCGTGGCTGAGCTTGTCGTAGCGCGGACTGTTGGCACTGTCGGAGGCGCGGGCGCCGAAGACCACAACAGCGGCAACAAGGACGACGTGCAGCATGGAGCGAAAGCGCATCGCCGGCATCAATCCCCACCTCGCAGCGTCGCCGGTTCGCTAACCAGCGGCCTCGCCTTTGATTTGACGGGTTCGCGCGCGCGCGCCGGGGAGAGGACTGTTGTGAGGTTCGGAACAAGCGCGACCAGCGTGCCGATGATGACGATGACGACGCCGATCCAGATCCAGGCCACCAGCGGATTGAGGAAGACTTTGATAATGGGCCGGTTGGTGTCCGGATTCTGGCCGGCGTAGATCACATATAGATCCCAGGCCAGGGTGGAGTGATTTGCCACCATGGTAGATACCTGTTGCGAGGCAACGTAGAAGCGCTTCTCCGGCGCGAGCTGGGTGACCTTCTTGCCATTGCGGAAGACATCGAGCAGCGCGTATTCGCTGTCGTAATTCGGGTTGGTGTCCTGCGTGTAGTCCTGGCAGACCAGCGTATACGGACCCACGCGCATGGACTGGCGGAAGTCCATCTCCTGCTCGGTGGAGCGATTGAAAGCCGAGCCGGCGAGGCCGATAAAGATCACCACAACGCCGAAGTGGACGATGTAACCGCCATAGCGGCGCGTGTTGCGCTGGATGAGCAGGAGGACGGCTGCAAAGATGTTCTTGCCCGTCTGGACCTTCAGCACATGCGCGCCGCGCAGGAATTCCGATGCGATGGCAGTGATGACGCCGGCGGCGACGGAGAAGGCGACAAACGAGTAGAGCGGCCCCTGGTCGCGCCATGGCCGCTCACCGATGGCGAGCAGCGCAACTGCGGTGGCGATGGTCGCGATGGAAGGCAGCACGAAGTTGCGGCGGATGGAGCGCAGCGAGGAAGAGCGCCATGCGAGCAGCGGGCCAAGGCCCATCAAAGCCAGCAGGCTCAGCCCGATGGGCACAGCGATGCGGTTGTACCAGGGCGCGCCGACGGTGACGCGGTTGCCCTGCACGTACTCACTGAGCACCGGAAACAACGTGCCCCACAGGATGGTGAAGCAGGCGGCGAGAAAAATGAGGTTGTTGAACAGGAAGCTCGACTCGCGCGAAACCAGCGATTCGATCTTGTGATCGGATTTCAAATGGTCGCGCTGCAGGATGAAGGTGAAGAGGCACACCACCAGCACGATGAAGAGAAAGGCGTAGAACCAGTCGCCGATAGAGGACTGCGCGAAGGCATGCACCGAGCTGACCAGGCCGGAGCGCGTGAGCAGCGTGCCCAGGATGGAGAGCATGAAGGTGGAGAAGATGAGCCACACATTCCAGTTCTTCATCATCCCGCGCTTCTCCTGCATCATCACCGAGTGCAGAAAGGCGGTGCCGGTGAGCCAGGGCATGAGCGAGGCGTTCTCGACCGGATCCCATCCCCAGTAGCCACCCCAGCCCAGGACCGAGTAGGCCCAGTGCGCGCCGAGGAAGATGCCGCAGGTGAGAAAAAGCCAGGTCACCATGGTCCAGCGGCGGGTGATGTGGATCCACTTCTCGCCGGGATAGCGCATCATCAGAGCTCCCAGCGCGAAGGCAAAGGGAATGGTGAAACCGACATAGCCGAGGTAAAGCATCGGCGGATGGATCACCATCTCGGGATACTGCAGCAGGGGATTCAGCCCGAATCCATCAGCTGGGGCGGCGCCCTGCACTAGCGCGAACGGCGGCGCTGCGAAATTGAGCAGCAACAGGAAAAATACCTGCACGCCGGCCAGGATGGTGGAGGCGTACGCGCTGAGCCGCACATCGACCTTGTGCCGGGCGCGAAGCACGAAGCCATAGGTCGCGAGCAGCCACGCCCACAGGAGCAGAGAACCTTCCTGGCCCGACCAGAGCGCAGCGAACTTGTACGCATCGGGCAGAGCGCGATTCGAGTGATGAAGGATGTAGGAGACCGAAAAATCGTTGGTGAATGCAGCCCAGACCAATGCGAACGCGGCGGCTGAGGTAGCGAAGAAGCTGGCAATGCCGGCGCGACGTGCGGTCTCCGCGAGACGCTCGGGAGCGATGCGGGTGCGCGCGCGTATTGCCAACTGACGCTGAGCGAAGGCCCCCGCGAGCAGTGTGTAGGCACTGAGCGCGAGTGCGAGAAGCAGGGAGAAGCTACCAAATACCGGCATAAGGACGCACATCGATTGTCGCAAAGCGCAAGCGGATGCGCCAATCGGTCATTGGATGGAGTTGTGCGGCGGACGGAATGAGTCGCGAAGCGATTGACTAGGCGGTCTGGCCGTATGGCGGGAAGAGCAGTGCCCGCGAGAGCTCGATCAGCTCCTGGGGCTGGATGGGCTTCAGGCGGAAGGAGACATCCATCCCTTCGTATTGTGACTCGGCCTCGGGCATCCCGCTGAGCACCAGTATAGGAAGGCTGGTGGACTGCTCACGCAGCTTTTTGACCAGCTCGGGACCGCTCATCTCGGGCATAACGTGATCGGTGATGACCATGCCGAAGGGCTCCCCGGAGTCAAACTTCTCCAGAGCAGCAGCGCCACTATCAGCGATAGCTACGTGGAAGTGGGCCTTCTCGAGAATGAGGCGGCGGGTAACCGCCTGGATAGGGTTGTCGTCCACAATCAGGATTGCTGGCATCGCTCGGTATCAATTCCCCTAGCTGGGTTCTTCGGACTGATGAGGGCATTATGCAAACGGTTGCCCTGATCAGTGGAAAAATAAAACGCTTTCTGACCCGTTTAGGGATATGCCCCATTCGGGTGAGTATCGACAATGATACCCCTGTTCCCCAGCAAGTATGCAAGCGCTCAACAATTTTGATTTTGTCAAGGCTTTTTGGCATTCTGCCGTTTCGCGCCCAGACCGCTCAATCACGACCGCTCAGTCGAGCCGGGCAGGGGCGGATCCGTGCCGTGCCAGGGCGTCTTCCAATTGCGCAAGCGCGGCAGGGTCCTTAGTGCGCCAGGTCTCTTCGGTGACGATCTTCGCCTGGCCACCAGAGCCGTCGATTTCAGCCCGGTGGATTTCGATGTGCTGAAAACTGAGCAGCCGGTCGGCAGGTTCGTCACGCCAGTCGTTACCGCGACCTTCGCGGCGCGTCGATCCCTGCTCCCAGCCGCGTGGTGTCAGGTGCCACTCGGTCCATTCCTTGCGGATTGCCATGACCTTATCGTAGCTCCCGATTCGGTTCGCGACTCCGCGCTAGAGACTCAGCACAATCCGAAGGTCGCGGAGGTTGTTGCCGGTTGGGCCGGTTACGATAGTGTCCCTCAGCGCGGTGAAGAGCGGGCAGGCATCGAAGGCGGCAAGCGCTGCCTCCGGCGAGAAGCCGAGGGTCCGGGCGCGGGTTACGGTAGTGGTGTCGGCGATGGCGCCGGCGGCGGGGCTGTTGCCATCCGCGCCGTCGCTTCCGGCGGAGAGGCAGACGGCAGCCTCACCGGCCAAGCGTTCCTGTAAGAGAAGCGCGCAGGCAAGGGCGAACTGCTGGTTGCGGCCTCCGCGACCCGGCTTGCGATCGATGCGCACCGTGACCTCGCCGCCGGAGAGCAGGCAGAGCTTCCGGCCGGGATGCTGACCGCGCAGCTCGATGAATCGATCGACCAGATAGGCGACGGCCTCCTCGTAAGGCCAATCGTCGCAGCCGTTGTCCACGGCAACTTCGTAGCCGAGGGCTGCAGCCTTGTCCTGTGCTGCGAGCAGTAGCTCGTGATTCGAGAGCAGGGTGACGATCTGCGAGGGGACCCCGGCTGGTTGCGTGTTGGCTGTCAGAAAGCTGAACGATTTGAAGCCGGCTTTTTGCGCCGCGTCCACACGCTCGGCCCTTTCTTTCAGCGCGGCTTTATCTGCTGGGGTTTCCGGCAGATCGGGGCTGCTGAAGAATCGACACACCGAGGGCGGGAACTTCTCGAGCAGCCGATAGCGATCGAGCAACTCGCGGCAGTCCTCCACGGTGGACGGATCGGGCACGACAGGACCGGAAGCAAGCGCGTCGGCATGGCGCAGAGGGACGTCCGCCACCTGAAGAACAAGCTTTTCGGAACGCGGCGCGGCTGTGGCGAGCCGGCCGCCTTTGACGGCGGAGAAGTGTTTGCGGAGCGTGTTGATCTCCGCGATGGTGGCGCCGGAAGTGATGAGCGACTCGTGGAAACTGATGGTGTCGGCGAGTGAGATGTCAGGATCGAGCGGCAGATCGAAGAGCGTGCTGCCGCCCCCGCTGATGAGATAGATGACGAAGGTGTTTTCCGATGCGCGGCGCAGCAGGCGAAGCGCGTGCTGTGCGGCACGGAAGGAGTCCCGGTTGGGCAGCGGATGGCCTCCGGCGTAATAGCGGATGCGCCAGTCGCGCTGGTCCGGTCGAGCCGGCGCGCTGCAGATGCCACGAACCCGCATTTTGCGGGGCAGGATGCCGAGCAGCGATTCCGCCATGGGGACGGCGGCCTTGCCCAGAGCGATGACCAGGATTTTGCGATAACCGCCGAGCTCAAATGGCGCGGGAGGCCGCTCAGTGCCCATCTCCGGTGGAGGTTTGACGAACAGCGTGGTGCCTTCGCAACCAATGCGGTCCTGAAAGACGCGCTCGATCCGGGACGCCTCGAGCGCATGGGCAAAGATGGCGCGCGCGTCCCCGTGAAGGGTATCCAGATAAAGCGAGTGCACGCGTGCCAATTGATCTTGTTCGTCGGCCATGGCGTTTACGGCGTGTGCGCAGCGCTCGTATAGGTGCCGGGAAAAAACCGGGCCACCAGCCATTCGCGTAAGGCGTGCTGCATCTGGTCGAGCTTGCCGGCGAAGAAATGGTCCGCATCCGGCACGATGACCAGCGTCGCCGGTTGCGCTGCGAGATCCACAATGCGCACGAGGTCCGCCTGCGCCCCGTACTGGTCTTGGCCGCCGCTGATGAAGAGCTTCGGCAACGTGCAGGTTGCGAGAAAGTCGTAGCTGTAGTCTCGGCCCTCAGCGGCAACCGGAAGGCCCAACGCGACGAAACCAGGAACCCGCACCTTGGAACCGGGAACACCGCTGTCGAAGCAACATGCGCGCAGCGCCACATGCGCGCCGAAGGAAAAGCCGACGACCAGGATCGGCAACGCGTAGCGATGGTGCAGCCAGTCCAGCGCCGCGCGCACGTCATCGCGCTCACCGCGGCCTTCGTCATGCTGTCCTTCGCTCAGTCCGGTGCCGCGGAAATTGAAGCGCAGCGTGGGCAGGCCGAGCGACTGCATCGTCTTGGCCGCGCGGTAAACGACCTTGTTGTGCATAGTGCCGCCGCCCATGGGGTGCGGATGACAGACCAGCGCAGCGTACCGGGCTTCCGGCTGTCCTTCGAAGAGCAGCGCTTCCAGGCTGCCCGCCGGGCCGGGAATAGAGAGTGTCTGCAGGCGATTCGAGATGCTGGACATCGAAATCGATTGTAGCGAGGCGGAAGAACAGCGAGTCAGCAAGGCAGCGAGTCAGCCACCTGGAAGCTGAGCGCACAAAGGATCGGAGTCCTTATTGCTTTGCCGTTTATCAGCGAAAGAACCCGGCCCATGACAGTTCGCCATCGATTGTCAGCAATCCTCGCTGACTTGCTGACTCGCTGGTTCCCTCAGGTATGCTGACCTGACATGACGCTTGATCCGGTGCAATTGACGCGGCTGCTCATCGACATTGATTCCACAACCTACAGCGAAGGCCCGGTAGGAGCGTTCCTCGCGGAATTTCTTCAAGCGCGGGATTTTGCTGTCGAGCGAATGCTCGTGGCCAGCAAGGGCGAGAACGGAGCGGCCACGGACCGCTTCAATGTCTACGCGACCGTGCCGGGCGAGCGGCCGGAGATTGTCTTCTCGACCCACATGGATACCGTGCCGCCGTACTTCTCCAGCAGAGAGGATGACGAGGCGATCTACGGGCGCGGCGCATGCGATGCCAAGGGCATCATCGCGGCCCAAATTGCGGCGGTGGAACGGCTGCGCGCCGGCGGCGTGAAAGCCGGAATGCTGTTTGTCGTCGGCGAGGAGCGGGACTCGGCCGGCGCGAAGATTGCCAACGAGCAGCCGA
>DASUWP010000295.1:0-15740 GCA_036378335.1 Acidobacteriaceae bacterium
AATATTGGCCAGCCGCACGATCATCTCGCGAGCCATCTCCGGATGGAAGCGCACCAGCGATCCGATCGAGTTCAGCGTGTTGAACAGAAAATGCGGATTGATCTGCCGTTGCAAAGCATCCAGTCGCGCCTCCAGCAGCAGCCGCTTCTGCTCCTCGAGCTTCTGTTCGATCTGGACCGCGTTCCATATCTTGAGCGGGATGCCCACCACCACGGCGGGGCAGGCGTAGATCGCCAACCGCACCACCCAGCTACGCGTGTTGAGTACGAACAGGAGGTGCGGATAAACCATCGCAAGTTCCATCCGTGCCATCTGCATTCCGACAATCAACACCAGAAGCAGGATCTGCCGATCCAGCCGTGGCCGCGCCAGGTTGCGCCGCACCCAGCGATAAATGCTCAGATCGATGAATGGGGAGAACGACCATACGTCTTCCGGCTCCGCCAGGCGTCCATACAGGCCCGCAATCAGTGCCACACAAAGATGCACTGGCAGCGTCAGGAATTCGCCGTGCAACATGGCGGGAATCGCCAGAAACGCGGCTCCCACAGCGGCCCACCATGGCCCGACGAGAACCCCAAGAATCACTGTCGTCTCAAACGCAATGTCCGCCGCCAGAAAATTGGGGACCGTTACCCGCGCCCAAACGCCCAGCGTAAGTGGAATGCAGATGCAGGCCAGCAGTCCGATCGTTTCGCCGGCCGTGCGATCTTCTGCGAACAGCAGTCGTTTGAAAACCCGCGACCGCGCGAGCGCGCTCGACACCGCGGCAGCGATGCCCAGCTTGATCAACAGCGAAATCAGGATCAACCGTGGCTCGTACATCATCAGTCGCGTGGCCTGGTGAAGGCTCCCAGTCGCTCCACGACTATAATCTACGCATGTCCTCCATCACGGTCAGCAAGATAGCGGAGGCCGACTTCCCTTCCCGCTGGGGACATTTCCGCGTTCATGGTTTTGAAGGTGTTATCACGGAGCCTGAGCCCTGCCGACCCGGCGATCCGCCTCCTTCGCGTCGCGTGGAAGGCTGTGTCGCCCTGGTGCTCGGCGATATCCACGCAGCCCCGCCGGTCGTCCGCATTCATTCGCAGTGCCTCACTGGCGATGTTTTCGGGTCGTTACGTTGCGACTGCCGCCAGCAGTTCGAACTGGCCATGCAGCGCATCACGGAGGAAGGTGCCGGCATCCTGATCTATGAACAGCAGGAGGGCCGCGGCATCGGTCTCATGGCCAAACTGCGCGCCTATGAGCTGCAGGACAAAGGACTGGACACCATCCAGGCCAACCTTGAGCTCGGCTACAAGGCCGACTGCCGCGTCTTCGAGATCCCGGCTCGCGCACTGCAATTGATGGGTGTGTCGGCTGTCCGCCTTATGACAAACAATCCGGAGAAGATCGCCGCACTCGAAGAACACGGCATTCGGGTTGTGGAACGCATTTCAGCCGAGGTGCCGCCAGCCTCGCCGCTTGCCGAACGTTATCTGGAAACCAAGCAGGCGCAGATGGGCCACCTGTTCAGCGAGGCTGAGGCGAAATAACCGCATCTCGCGAGGCCTTCACGATCTTCGCTGTCGTCACCATTTGCCCGATGTGCCGCTGCGTGTGTTCCGCGATATGCACCAGCAGACCGCCCAGCGTCGTCGGCAAGCGCTTGCGGCCAACGGAGCGATCCGCCTCAAGGTCCGCCTCGACGAAGCCACGGACTCGCTGACTCGCCCGTTCGATGGATTTGCCAAACTCGCGCAACAGCACGTGCGGCATGGCGCCATCCGCCTCTCTTGCAAGCTCCGCCAATTGCGTCTCGCTTAGATCGTGCCCTTCCGCGTAGGTCAGCAGCCTGTCCGTACTGCCCATAACGTGCCGCAGCTGGAATGCGACTGATGGCAACCCGGCCGGTCGCGCATTCACTTCCACTCCAGTCATATCGCCGCACCAGCGATCCGCATCCTCACGGGCCAATTCCAGTGCGTGCAGCACTGCTCGAATCACCGCGGGCACATCCGTGAGCGTGCCGCGCAGCCACGGCTCCGGCGAGTTCATGTGCGCCTTTGCTCCAATAACAGTCACAGTCCCTTCTTCGCCCGGAACTCCCGAACCACCTCGGCCGGATCCCGATGCTGCCCATCCACCGCTTCGTTCATCGCCTGCATTTCCTGTGCGTTGATCTTTTTCGCGAGCTCGGCCACCGCCGCTCGCATCTGTGGCCAGCGGCGATACGCGTCCTCGCGGAACAGCGGCACAGCGTCATACGGCGGAAAATAGTGCCGATCGTCCGCAAGCGCGGTCAGGTGCAACGGCTGGATCGGCCCGTCGGTCGAGTTCCCGGCAATGATGTCCACCTGCCGCTGCTCGATCGCTCGATAGAGCAGTCCCAGATCCATCGTGCGCGGCGAACCATCGAATTTCAAGCCGTACGCTGCCTCCAGACCCCGCAGACCGTCCGGCCGCTCCTCGAATTCATATCCAACTCCAAGCTTCCACTGAGAAGCCACAGCCGCGGCCTGGCTCAAATTCGCCACATGCAGCCGTGCTGCGTCCTCGCTGCGCACGATCATGGCAAAGGTATTCTCGAATCCGAGCGACTCTCCGACATCGACCCGATACCGCTCGCGATAAAGCCGTTGTACGATCGCCAGGGCACGCGCCCGGTCCTTCTCCGCCGGCTGTTTCAGAATCGCGGTCAATGCCGTGCCGGTGTACTCCACGTATCCATCGATGCGTCCAGCCTCCAGCGCCTGCTGGCAGATATAGCTGCCCGCCAGATAAAAGCGCCGGTCGACCTTCAGCCCAGTCCGCGCCTCGATGTGCTGCGCCAGCAGCTCGCCCAGCAACACCTGCTCGGTAAAGTTCTTCGCGCCAATCACTGGACGACTCGGTCGTGGCGGAGCACAGCTCAGCAGTCCTGGAAGCAGGCCGGTCAACACTGCTGCAAGCACGAGCGTGCGGGTCACGGTCGCCCCGCGCCGGGCACGCGCAGCTTCCATTCCAGCAATCCCAGCAAGCCGTCTGCGGCCAATGCGAGCAAGGCGGCGGGCACCGCTCCGGCCAGCACCAGTCTGTTGTCCACAGACGCGACGCCGCGAAAGATGAACTCGCCCAGTCCTCCTGCACCTACCGCAGCGGCGATCGTCGCAATTCCCACGCAGGTCACGGTCGCGGTGCGCAGTCCCGCCAGAATGAATGGCATAGCCAGCGGCAGTTCTATCTTGCGCAGCCGCTGCCAGCTCGTCATGCCTACAGCCTCGGCCACATCCATCACAGTCGCGTCCACTCCGGTAATACCTGCGTAGGTATTGCGAACGATCGGGAGGAGCGCATAAGCCACAAGCGCCACAATCGCAATTCGTGCCGCGCGCTCACCAATGAACGGAAGCGGCAGCAGGAATCCGAACATCGCCAGGCTTGGAATGGTCTGTAGCGTGTTCACAATCCCAAGCACCGGCTGCGCCAGAGCACGCTTGCGGGCCAGCAGGATGCCCAGCGGAATGGAAATTGCCGTCGCAAGCAGCATCGCTGCGCCGGTCAGCCACAGGTGCTCCAGCGTCAGGGTCGTGATTTCATCCCAATGCTGCTGAACGAAACCGGAACCGGCGATCACGAGCGAGACTCCGCTCCGCGATGTACCGCGCGCACATACGCCTGAACGGCGGGCACCCTCGAAGAAAGAAACTGTTCCGCAGGCAGGTTTGCAGCGATCGAGCCATCCTCCACCAGGACCACGCGCTCTGCCAGATACAGCGCCTCATCCAGATCGTGCGTCACCAGCAACACGGTCGGCCGGGCGCCACTTCGATGCACCTGCAACGTCAGATGCCGCAACACATCCTGCATTTCAGCTCGCGTCAACGGGTCGAGTGCACCGAACGGCTCGTCCATCAGCAGGATGTCCTGCCCTGCGGCGAGTGCCCGTGCAAGTCCGACACGTTGCCGTTGTCCGCCTGAGAGTTCGTGCGGCATACGACCAGCGAACTCGTTCGCACTCAGCCCCACCATCTGCAGCAATTCGCAGGCTCGATGGTGGATCTCCGCGCGCGTCCGGCCTTCGATTTCCAGCACCAATCCGATATTGCGCTCCACGGTGAAATGCGGGAAAAGTCCCGTCTCCTGGATGACGTAGCCGATCGAGCGGCGGATGGCGATCAGCTCCTGCTCGAAGATGGAACGCCCGCGAACCAGGACGTCGCCGCCGCTGATGCCGTGCATTCGGTTCACCGTACGCAGGAGCGTCGTCTTGCCGGACCCGCTCTTGCCCAGTAGCGCCACCGTGGTGCCCATCTCCACCGCCAGGGTCACGTCCTTGAGCAACGCGCGTCCATCCGGCAGGCGATAGCTCACGTTGCGGAACTCGATGGCGGCCGTCGCGCTCATGCCTTCTCCGAAAGCAAGAGGCCGGGACGCACCCGGCCTCATTCATTCACTATTGCGGGGAATGACTACTCTTCGCCCCCGTCTTCCCCATCTACGTCGTCACCCTCTACATCGTCGCCAATTGCGTCGGCAGGAACCGGCGCGCTCATGGCACTCTCCGGCGTGGGCGCCGGTTGACCCTTCACACGCACTACCGTGATCTTCGAAAAGCCTTCCTTGAAGCTCGGCGGCCGCAGGCGTTCCGCCATCTTCTTCATCGACTCGTCACTGACCGTGCGTTCGCGCCGCCGATTGCGGTCCATGCAAACCTCGAACGGGACATCGAAGAAGACCGCCTGCACATCGTAGCCAAAGCTCTTCGCCATCTTGATCCACTGGCGGCGCTCATGCGGGGACAGGTTCGTCGCATCCACATAATTCCAGGGCATCTTCGCAATCAGGCGCGCACGCAACAGCGAGCGCAGGGTGGAAAAAACCAGGCCCTGGTAGCGCTGCTCTGTGATGTCGTCAAAGAGAATCGTACGCAACAGGTCACTGGACAGTGGCGTGACGCCACGCCGCTTGAACCAGGTCGTCTTACCGGAACCGGGCAGCCCGATTGTCAGCACCACGAACCCGCGCGACGGCCGCGCCGCATTGGGCGTCTCCGGCGGAACCGCAGAAGGAGATTCCGGCTGCGTTTCCAACACCAGTTTGCCCTCGGGTATCGCATCGCTTCCGCTGGAGCCGGTTGACCCTGTACTCCCGTCGGCCGCAGCGTCACTTTGGCGAGCCACATCGTCCAGATCGCTCCCCACAACGGGAGCTTCCTTTACGATTCCCGGTGCCTTCGCGGCGGCAGATTTTGCCGGGGAGGACTGCGCAGTGGATGGCGGATACTCCGCGCTGGCGTAATTGGGCTGCAAAGGCGCGGGTTGGTTGGCAGGTATTTCCTGCCCGATCTTTCCCGTCTGCTCGGAGAGGTTGGGCGCGCGTTTCGAACGTCGTCTCATCGGTCTTGGGCGCGTCTACTCGCGCCTACGTGGATCGTACACAGGTCAGGCCGCTGTCGCAATAACTGTGCAACCGCGGGCCTCTCCGACTCCGAGGAGAGATACGAGTCTCGCCAATCGCGTAGACCATCCAATGAGTGCTCTGGTGGCTCGTCTTAGCCGAGAAGCCACACCCGCCGAAGTTACGTGGCCTACAGCTTTAACGAAAATGCTATAGCATCGAAAGCAGTGAAGATCTTTGCAGCACTGCCGAGTTGCAGCGCTGGCCTGTTTGCGATACTTCCCACGAACCCCTCTTGAGGAGACCTTATTTAGATGGCAGTGAAGGTAGGCATCAATGGCTTCGGCCGCATCGGCCGCAACGTTCTTCGCGCTTCGCTTGGCAAATCCGATCTCGAATTCGTCGCAGTCAACGATCTGACCTCGCCCGCAACCCTGGCGCATCTGCTCAAGTACGACTCCATTCTCGGCAACCTGCATCACGACATCACCGCCGGAGACGACTTCATTGCCATTGATGGCAAAAAGATCAAGGTGTTCGCCGAGCGCGACCCGGCCAAGCTCGATTGGTCATCTGTCGGCGCCCAGGTCGTGGTCGAATCCACCGGGCACTTCACCGATGCCACCAAGGCCAAGGCCCACCTGCAGGGAACGGTCAAGAAGGTCATTATCTCGGCTCCCGCGACCAACGACGACCTTACCGTCGTGCTCGGGGTAAACGAGAACAAGTATGACCCCAAGGCCCACAATGTCATCTCCAATGCTTCCTGCACCACCAATTGCTTGGCCCCATTAGCGAAAGTATTGGATGAAGAATTCGGGATCATCAACGGCCTGATGAATACCATCCACAGCTACACCAACGATCAGGTCACGCTCGATTTCCCCCATAAAGACCTGCGCCGCGCCCGAGCCGCCGCACTGTCGATCATTCCCACGTCCACCGGCGCTGCCAAGGCCCTGCACCTGGTGCTGCCGCAGCTCAAGGGCAAGCTGGACGGCTTCTCGCTCCGCGTACCCACCCCGGTGGTCTCGGTGGTCGACCTGACCGTCACTGTAGAGAAGCCGGTAAGCGTGCAGATCGTGAACGATGCGCTCAAGAAGCACGCGGCTGGTCCGCTGAAGGGCATCCTCGGTGTTGAAGAACACGAGCTTGTCTCGGCCGATTTCAAGGGAAACCCGCTCTCCTCTATCATCGACGCACCGCTCACCAAGGTCATCGGGAACATGGTGAAGGTCATTTCCTGGTACGACAACGAGTGGGGCTACTCGAACCGGGTCCGCGATCTCATCCTCTTTCTGGAAAAGAAGGGGCTCTAGAGCAGGAAGTGTAAGAACGGCTCTGGCCATACCTGCATCTACGGGGCGTCAGCAGTACGAAACCTGACGCTCCGCTCTGCAATTCTGACGTGAGCAAAAGCTGCGCTACAGTTTTCGCAATGATGGACACTCGCCCCTCACGATCACCCAACATGCCGGCACGACAGAACATCTCGGGTAATTCGCCCTTCGAGCCGCGGATTGGCTTCTCGCGCGCGGTCTGCGTGGGAAACGTGGTGCACGTCTCTGGAACGGGCCCGGTTGGTGCAGATCAGGCCTCTGTTGAAGACCAGACGCGTCAGGTTTTCAAAATCATTGAGCAGGCGCTCACCCAAGCGGGTGCTACGCTGCGTGACGTAGTGCGCACCCGCATGTATCTCACGCACGCCGCAGACTGGGAGGCCGTCGGAAGGGTCCACGGCGAACTCTTTGGCGATATCCGGCCCGCCGCGACAATGGTTGTTGTCGCCGCACTCCTCAACCCCTCATGGCGCATCGAAATTGAAGCCGATGCTGTTGTCGATCGCGCAGAAAGCTAAGCTGCCAATCATGCACATTCCCTCTATCCGCAGTCTCACCGAGGGCACCAATCAACTGCAACATCAGCATGTACTGATCCGTGTCGATTTCAATGTGCCCCTATCCGAAGATGGCACCGAAATCCTCGACGACACGCGCATCCGGGAGACTCTCCCGACCATCGAATTTGCACTCCGCCATCGCGCCAAGGTCATCCTCTGCTCGCACCTGGGCCGCCCCAAGGGCAAGCCGAATCCGAAGTACAGTTTGCGACCGATCGTCGATCGCCTCCGTGTCATGCTCGACCACACCATCGGCGAGCAGGTAAATGTCGCATTCGCGCCGGACTGCGTCGGCGATCTTGCGCGCGAGCTCGCCAATAAGCTCGAAGATGGCAAGGTACTTCTGCTTGAAAACCTTCGCTTCTACGCCCAGGAAGAAGCCAACGATCCCGTCTTCGCGAAGAAGCTCGCCGGCCTCTGCCAGGTGTATGTCAACGATGCTTTCGGCTCCGCCCACCGCGCACACGCCTCTACCGAAGGCATCACCCATTTCGTGCAACATGCTGTCGCCGGCCTGCTCATGGAAAAGGAGCTGAACTACATGGGCAAGGCTCTCACCACTCCGGCGAAGCCGTTCATCGCCATCCTGGGTGGGGCAAAGGTCTCAGACAAGATTCAGGTCATCGAAAATCTGCTCACCAAGGTCGACGCGCTCCTCATTGGTGGTGGCATGGCCTATACCTTCCTGAAGGCACAGGGCCAGGAAGTTGGCAAATCTCTGGTCGAAGCAGACAAGCTCGACATGGCACGGCAGGCCATGGCCGCGGCGAAGAGCCGAGGTGTGCGCTTTCACCTGCCAGTCGATCATGTGCTGGCAAATCGATTTGCGCCCGACGCAAAGACCAAGGTCGTCGAGGGAGACGAGCCCTTCCCTGCCGAATGGATGGGGCTCGATATCGGTCCTAAGACGGTCGACCTGTTCGCGGGCGAAATCGCAGAGGCCAGCACGATTGTCTGGAACGGGCCCATGGGAGTCTTTGAAATGCCTGCATTTGCGCACGGCACCGTCGCCATTGCAGAATTGGTGGCGGGTAACCGCGACGCGGTTTCGATCGTCGGTGGTGGCGATTCTGTCTCGGCCATCAAACAGGCTGGAGTGGCAGACCGGATTACCCACATATCCACAGGCGGTGGGGCCTCGCTCGAATTCTTGGAAGGGAAAAAGCTTCCTGGGGTTGAAGCATTGCGAAAGAAGCCGTAATCTGCTAATGATCCTCGTCCCCCGGGGCTGATGAGGGAATTTGCCGTGCCTTCAGTGTTCTTGCTGAACGCCGCTATATTGTTCAGCGGCGTCGTTGCATTCATCATCGCGGGCTTTGTCGGGACGTTCGTACGCTCCCTGCATCCGTGGCGCTATCGGCTTTTGCTGGCGCCCCTCGGCTTTGTTGTTTGTGGCGGCATCAGCATCTCTGCGGAACAACACCTGCTGCGCTGGATCGAGCATGGTCACCTGCAGCATTCGCTCGGCTCTGGCATCGTCCAGGGTCTGGTTCTCCTCATCGCCGGCCTATGCGGCTTGCTTGCCGGTGTGGGTCTGGGCACCAGCCTCGATCGCACCTTTCCCGATGCGCCCAGCTACTCCATTGCGAACTACTGGGGACCGCAGGAATCCAGACCGCGTTCGCGCAAGGGAAAGGTCGTCCCCATTTCGCTCGGACGGCAGCCCGGCGTGATCCCTCAGATTAAGGCCATCTCCCACCGCGATTAGCTTCTCGCCCCTCACCCCCAGCTCCACATTGCCTGAAAGGAACCATGCGCATACCCCTGCTCGCTGCAAACTGGAAGATGTACAAAACTCCCACCGAGGCCCGCTCCTTCATCACCACCTTCCTTCAGACACCACTCCCTGCGAACGCTGAGGTCGCCATCTTTCCACCCTCTATCGATCTTCCGGCCACGCTGGATGCTGCCCAGGGATCCGCATTGCAGGTAGGCGCGCAGAACATGCACTTCGCCGACGAAGGCGCTTTCACAGGAGAGATCTCTGCCCCCATGCTGGTCGCTGCGGGCGCGACCCACGTGTTGATCGGCCATTCGGAGCGGCGCCAGCACTTTGCCGAGACCGATGAATTGGTGAATAAAAAGCTGCACACCGCCCTCCGCTACAAACTCGTTCCGATCGTCTGCGTCGGCGAGCATCTCGAACAGCGTGAAAACGGCGAGACAGAAGCGGTGCTGCGCCGCCAAACAAGTCGCGCCCTGGAGAACATCGAGGCCGCGCAGGCCGCACCCATTGTCATCGCTTACGAACCTGTGTGGGCGATCGGTACCGGCAAGACAGCAACGCCCGAGATTGCAGCGGAGGCGCATGCCGTCATCCGCCACGAAGTCGCGCAGCTTCTCGGCAAGCCGGCGAGCGAGGCGATGCGCATCCTCTACGGCGGCTCCGTTAAGCCGGACAATGCAGCTCAACTCTGTGCGCAGCCGGACATCGATGGTGCGCTCGTGGGTGGCGCATCACTGGATCCCGCATCCTTCGCTAAAATTGTGGCGGCAGCCTGCTGAAACATCGATTCTAAGCGGGCTTACGCACAAACGAGAGCGCCACGATGGAACAGGCAGAATTGCTCGCCTACATGCGCAGCCAGCGACTCGGGGTGCTCGGCACACTTGCTCCGGCGGGTGAGCCGCAGGCCGCGCTGGTCGGTTATGCAGTCACGCCTGATCTCGCGCTTCTCTTCGATACGTTACGAACCACTCGCAAGTATCGAAATATCATGGCCAATCCTCGTGTCTCGTTCACCGTCGGCAATACAGCAGGCAGCGGAGATGAACGCACTGCACAATACGAAGGCATCGCTGAAGAGCTTGCCGGCGATTCGCTGGCGCGCCTTCGGCCGGTGTATTTTGCCGCGTGGCCCGACGGCGTCGAGCGCCAGCAGTGGCCGCACATCACCTGGTTCGTCATCCGTCCACGTTGGATCCGCTATTCGGACTTCAACATTCCGATGACTCACGAGTGGACCTTCTAGCCTCTCGGCCACGGCAGCTTTGAAACTATTCGGGATTATGCAAGGGAAAGCGCTCGCGGATTTCGTAGCGTGAGCCTTGAGGCGTGGGGACGCTTTGGTAGAGGACGAAGGATTCAGCCCTGAAGCTGGTGAAGTGGGGCGCCGGAGTGCTGTGTAACTTGAGATTGCGGAAGTCGCCTGAGTGCCGGTCTCCTTTGCCTTTTTGACGGGCGAGCGTGATGTGTGGACGATAGGGGCGATCTTCTGGAGTACAACCGCACCGTGCGGTCGCGGCAGTGATGGCCTGCTGCAGCACAGTAAGTTGCGACGTGACGCGCACATCCACGAAGAGGACACCGGCCCGCGGGAACGTTCCGATCCTGCCAAGCTCGATCGAAAGCTGCGAATGACGCAGCTCACGCAGATGTGCCGTTACGCATTCGTATTGCAGCTCGGTGGTGCTTCCGAGGAATTGCAGCGTGATATGCCAGGATTCGCGGTCGGACCAGCGAAAACTGCCCGGGATCTCCGGATTTGTTCTAGTCGACTGTAGCCGCTTCACTTCCGCGTCGAGATCGCGCACGGTCGCGAGGGCCAGCGGAATGCCGATGAACAATCTCATATCAGCGTTTGATCTCAGCAGCCATGCAGGATGCGACGACGTGGGCGGCTTCGCGCATTTGCGTGTCGGTCGTGAGATAGTCGGGCGAGAGGCGGAGATATCGTCCGCGTGCGTCGGTGGTGATGCCGCGATGCTCGAGTTCATCCGCGAGCGAGGCGGCCCGCGGGTGTTCGATGGTCAGGAAGGCGCCGTGCTCGTCATCCGCACCGTTGGCGGCGATATCCCCTTCCGCAAGATAGCGCTTAAGCCGACCGAGCCGGTCCAGCGAATAAGCGCGGATGCGGTCAATGCCAAGCGCGAGTGTCAGCTGTTGGCCGGCTCGTGCCTGGTAATAGGTGAGAACCGGCGGCGTCGATTCGAGGAAAGCATCGCCGCCAGGGGCGAAACGCGGCGGGTCGGGCCGGTCATAAAGGAATGGCTTCTCCTTCGCGAACCAGCCGATGTCGATGGGCTGAAGATTGCTGTTGAGCGCCACCGGCGAGATGTAGAGGAATGCCGCGCCGGGACCGCCGCGCAGATATTTGTAACTTCCGCCAATAACGAAATCTGCCTGCATGCTGGCGACATTGACGGGAATGGCGCCGATGGCGTGATAGGCGTCGACGAGCAGACGTGCTCCGGAGCTGTGGCAGGCGTCGACAATGCGATCGAGATCGAGCAGGATCTGGCCGGTGGTGAAGAGGGTCTGCGAGACGACGACTAAGTCCACGTGGGTAGAAATGGTTTTGAAAAGCGCAGACAGATCGATGCTTCCATCAGGTGAGTGGCAAGATACGGTCTTGAGACGGATACGGCCAGCAGCGGCGTACTGCTTGAGGATAACGTCAACAGAATCGAACTCGTCGAAGGTGGAGAGGACGCTCGGTGTTGCTGGAAGAGCGTTGACCACGGTACGCAGGCCCTGCCCTGCTGAGACCTTCGGGACGATACAGTCGGGTCGCGGCGCACCGATGAGCTGCGCGATACGCGCACGGTGTTGCTGCTCTTCTTCCTGCCAAGTCGTCCACGCTTCGTGGAGTTTGCTCTGCCACTGGTGAAAGCCCTCGCGAAGATCATCTTCGGTCTGATTGAGCGGGCGGCCGAGCGAGTGATTGGCAAGATAAATGCCGGGTGCGGCGAGCGTGCGTGAGAAAAGTGGATAGATGTGGCGGCGGAGCGCGTCTTCTGTGAGCGGTCCTGGGCCGAGAGCGGCAACGGATTCACCGATGGTCATTGTTATGGTGCCTCGGTGCCCGAGGCATCTTTGGGGGCCTCGGTGCGGGAAGCAAGCAGTTCGGGAAAGAAGGTGAGCTCGAGCGCTTGCCGCAGAAAGGCGACACCGGAGGAGCCGCCGGTGCCACGGCGAAAGCCGATGATGCGCTCGACCGTTTTGAGATGGCGGAAGCGCCAGAGCTGAAAGTATTCCTCCATGTCGACCAGCTTTTCGCACATCTCGTACGCCTCCCAGTGCTGCTTCGCGTTGCGATAGATTTCGCGGAAGATGTTGACCAGGGCCTCGTTACGGATGTGCGGGGTGGACCAGTCACGCTCGAGACATTCCTGCGGAATCTTGTAACCACGGCGAGCGAGATAGCGGAGGAATTCGTCGTAGAGGCTCGGCGAGTTGAGAGCGCGGAGGAGATCTTCGTGGACGGCGCGGTCGTGTGCGAAGACCTGAATGGTCTCGGGGTTCTTGTTACCGAGCAGGAATTCGAGCTTGCGGTACTGGAAGGATTGGAAACCGGAAGCGTTGCCCAGAACGCCGCGGAACTCCATGTACTCGGACGGGGTGAGGGTTTCAAGTACGGCCCACTGATCGAAGAGCTGCATCTGGATGAGCTTGACGCGGGAAAGGACTTTGAGTGTGGGCGGGATGCGATCGTGGCGGATGTGTTCGATCGCGGCGGAGAGCTCGTGCAAGATGAGTTTGATCCAGAGCTCAGCGACCTGATGCTGGATGATGAAGAGCATCTCGTCGTGATGCGGCGGCTGCGAAAGCGGTCGCTGCTGCGCGAGCAGGCCTTCCAGCGAAAGATAGCCGGCATAGCTGAGCTTGCCGGAGAAGTCGCGGACGATGGTGGGTTCGACGCTGCGCTGATTTGAGTCTGTCATTTTTGCCTGCAAGTCATTCTTGTGATGCACAGGGAATGGTACCTCCAGTTCGTAAACCGGGGCTGGATGCGACAATCGGATCATCCATACCACTTTGCGAATAGAGAGAGGTCCTGTGCCACCTGTGCCCGTCTGCCCGTGCTGGTTCCGCCGTTCTTCCCTAGTTCTTGTACTGATGATTCCCGCGATGCATTGCTTCCCAATCGCTGCTCAGAGCAGCACGTCGCCGGCCGGGATCACGAATCCGGCCATGAGTGGCTTGGCCAATTCAGCTGCAAGCGGTTTGGGCGATGCTGCCGTGAGCGGTTTGGGCAATTACGACCCGCGGCTTACGTTTGCTCCGCTGAGTTTGCCTTCTCCGGTGAATGCCTACCGGTCCAGCAATGGCGCGCCTGGACCCCAGTACTGGCAGAACGAGGCGGACTACGAATTGCACGCGAACCTGGATACGGCGAACAAACAGATTCGTGCAACCGAGGTCATCACTTACACGAACAACAGCCCCGATGTGCTGCCCAGCGTGTGGGTGCAACTGGATCAGAACATCTATCGCAAGGATTCGCGCGCGCAGGTTCTGATCGGCGGCTTGCTGCGCCGACGGAGAAATGCGGGAACTGCTACGCCAGCCAATGCCACTCCTGCAACGACAATGACGGATGGATTCGTCTTCGATTCAGTGGCGATCGCGCAGGGCAAGCAAACGCTGAAAGCGGACTACTTGGTGAACGATACGCGGATGCAGATCCGTCTGCCGCAAGCACTGAAGCCGCATGGCGGCCAGGTGAAGATCCACATCGAGTACCACTACGAGATACCCGGCGAGTGGGGCGGGCGAACCTCGTGGGGCATGTCGAAGCAGGGTGAGATTTATGACATCGCGCAGTGGTATCCGCGGATGTGCGTGTATGACGATTTGCGCGGATGGGACACGCTCCCGTATCTGGGGAGCGAGTTCTACCTGGAATATGGGAACTTCGATTATTCGGTGACGGTACCGGCAAACATGATCGTTGCGGGATCGGGCGAGCTCGTAAATCCGAAGGACGTGCTGACGAACACCGAGATGGAGCGGCTGGCCCAGGCGCGCAATAGCGATGCGACGGTGTACATTCGCAAGCCGGCGGAGGTGAGCGATCCGGTGAGCCGGCCGAAACAAGATGGCACGCTGACCTGGCGCTTCCTTATGGATCACACCCGGGATGTGGTGTGGAGTGCGTCACCGACGTTTGTGTGGGACGCAGCGAGGATCAATCTGCCGGGAGGAAAGAAGGCGCTGGCAATGAGCGTCTATCCGCCGGAGAGCGCGGGAGCGGATGCGTGGGACAAATCGACCGAGTATGTGAAGGACACGGTCGAGCATTTTTCGAAGCAGTGGTTCCCGTATCCGTGGCCGGTCGCCGTTAGTGTGGCGGGATTTTCAACGGGAATGGAATATCCCGGCGTGGTGTTCGACGGAATTCCGGACAAAGGCTCGTTTCTATTCTGGGTGACGGCGCACGAGATCGGGCATAGCTGGTTTCCCATGATCGTGGGCTCGAACGAGCGGCGCCATGCGTTTATGGATGAGGGCTTCAATACCTTCATCGATATCGATGAATCAGCGACGTATGCGGGCGGCAAGTATGGCCCAAAGCGCGACTCGGAATACTCGGCTGGTGGCGAGCCGCCGGACACCATCTTGAAGGCGCTGGACAATCCCGATGCGCCGAACTTGATGGCACTCGCAGATTCGTACGGCTGGACGCTGGGGCATCCGATGAGCTACTTCAAGGGCGCGTACGGCATGGTGTTGCTACGTGAACAGATCCTCGGGCCGGAGCGCTTTGACTGGGCATTTCGGAAATACATTCGCGACTGGGCGTTTAAGCATCCGTCGCCATCGGACTTTTTCCGCGAGATCGAGAGCGAGGGCGGCGAGGACCTGAGCTGGTTCTGGCGCGGATGGTACTTGAACAACTGGAAGTACGACGTCGCGGCAGACAAGATTGAAGGCGCGACGGTGACCTTGAGCAATCGCGGGCAACTGGTGCTGCCGACGACTGTGGAGGCCACGTTCACCGATGGGTCGAAGGCGCGGGTGAGGCTGCCCGTGGAGACGTGGATATCAAAGGGAGTCTATAGATGGACGCCAGACAGCAGCAAAACAATCGCGTCGGTCGCAGTGGATCCGGATCATGTGCTGCCGGATGATAATCGCGCGAATAACTCGATGAAAACGCCGTAAAGAAAAATCGGGATCGAGTGCTCCCCTGTTGCGGGACGAGGGGAGCACCGGGTACCGCACGATTCCATGCGCGGACGGCGAAGCGCTTCCGGAGCGTTTTTCAGCTTCGGTTGGTCGCAGATCTTACCGAAGCACTCGCATGCCGCCTTCGGCAGGATCGGATACTCGGCTTCCTATTTGGTCAATGCGGCCTGCCCGGTGTGGAATGCGGCGTGACTTGTCCGGCTGAGGAGAACGGCCAAGCGATTGCGGGTGGGATCTTTGGCGAATTCTTCCTCGGAGACCGCGGTGTGTTTCTCGAGCCACTGCTCTGGTGTGAGCTTTTCGAAGATTGCGGTGAGTTTGCTGTTGACCTCACTCCATGCCTGCCTGAGAGCGGAAAAAGAAATCGAGTCGGGGAGCGTTTGATCCGGATTGGCAATGTAAATCTCGTCCAGCTCAGGATGCATGCGCTCGCCGAGGCCTAGCAGGACGAACATCCGGTCGTGTACGGCGGTGAGATGGCCAACAAGATAGAGCAGTCGATTTCTTCCGGGGGCGACCTGTTGCTGCAGTTTTTCGTCGCTGAGCGAGGCCACCGCGCCGTCGAAG
>DASUWP010000296.1:0-16405 GCA_036378335.1 Acidobacteriaceae bacterium
TCACCACCGTGCGGCTCTCGCGCGCCGCTATCGCCGATCGTGCCTTTCAGGCGCTCTTCCGCGCCGGGAAGCGCGAAGAGGGCCCGCTTCCCGCCCTGGAGTACAAAATCCGGCCGGAGCTCATCGTGCGCAACTCGACCGCGCCGGTTGCGCCGCAACGGCAGGACTGATTTCGCTCGATATTCGGGCGTTACAGAAGAACAATGGCTGCGACAAAGTTGCTTGACGAGCGTGTCTTCAGAGGTAGAGCATGGCTGCCACGTATGAGCGACCTCTCCCACAAGCACATTCTTGCGTTCGTCGTTTTTTTCATTGCACTCTTCGCGATTCTCTTTGCCGGCGTCGTCCAGGTGCATAGCCGGAATATGCAACGGCACGCCACGGCGCGGTACACGCCGGCGACCCAAGCAGCCCCGACGAATTAACCATCTACTTCGATTTGCCAGCGGGCGAGTGACCTGTCACGCCCTTGCCCTCTTCTACGGTGAAGATCCGGTCGACTCCGGGCAACGTCACCTTCTCCACCGCGCCGCCGGGCCAGTGAATCTCGACTGCGTCCACCTTGGTGGCATCGCCAAGGCCGAAGTGCACACGCTGGTCGCTCGAAGACGCATAGCTGCCGCCGCTGTACACATCGCCGCGCTGCCGCATCCCGCCTGAGGTCAAATACACTGTCGCGCCGATCGCGTCGCGAGGGCCCTTGGCTCCGCCGGTCAGCTTGAGCTCCACCCAGTGATGATGGTCCGGATTCACGTTGCGCAGCAGCGTAGGCGGCGAGTCGACGTTGTTGATCACGACGTCCAGCTTGCCGTCGTTGAACAGATCGCCCACCGCGGCGCCACGGCCGGGACGAACCACGGCGAGTCCCGTTCCCGTGACCGCTGGCTGCAGCTCAAAGCGCTTCCCCTGCAGATTGCGGAAGAGCAGCGCGCGTTCCGCGAACGTCGTTCCCCAGTCGTTCTTGTCCACTGAGGGATAGACGTGCCCATTCGAGATGAACAGGTCCTTCCAGCCGTCGTTGTCATAATCCATGAAGGCGTCGCCCCAACCCAAGAACGGCACGGTCGGCTCAGCCACGCCTGCGGCATAACTCACGTCGGTAAAGTTCGCGTCCCCATCGTTGTGATACAGCACGTCGTAATCGTCAGAGAACGTCGTGTTGAAAAGATCGATGCGGCCGTTGTTCTCGTAATCCCCAAGCGCAATTCCCATCGATGCCGTCTCGCGGCCGTTTTCGTTCAGCGCATAACCCGAGGCGTAGCTCGCATCCTCAAAGGTGCCATCGCCCTTATTTATGTACACGTAGTTCGGCGTCGAGTCATCGGCCACCACCAGATCCGGCTTGCCATCGTTGTTCAGATCGATAAAGACACTCGACAGTCCGTAATACCCGGACTTGTCCGCGACCCCGGCCTTTTCGCTCACGTCTGTAAAGGTGCCGTTGCCATTGTTGTGAAAGAGATGGTCGCGCTCGCCCGGCAAACCGCGCGGTCCGCACATCACGGGCGCGCCGCGAAACTGGCAGAAGTTTTGCGCCAGCGTTGCGGCAGACCCTGGGGTCGGCGGTTGATTCTTGTCATAGTGCACGTAGCCGGGCACGAACAGATCCAGTTTGCCATCTCCGTCGTAGTCGCCCCAGGTAGCGCCCGTCGACCAGCCGCCCACCGTCACGCCGGCTTTCTCCGCAACATCGGTGAAGGTGCCATCGTGGTTGTTGTGGTAGAGGCGATTGGCGCCCATGTTCGTGACATACATATCCGGCCAGCCGTCGTTGTCGAAATCGGCGACGGCGACACCGAAGCCCCACCGGTCGTTGGTCACACCCGCCTTCGCGGCAACATCGGTGAATGTGCCGTCGTGATTGTTGTGGAAGAGCGCGGCATGTGGCGCCTCCGCCTTTCCGGAAAGTGCATCGTAGGTCGTTGCGTTCACCAGGTAGATGTCCAGCCAGCCATCGTTGTCGTAGTCGATCAGGCCCACGCCCGAGCCCGGCGTCTCCAGGATGAACTGCTTCTCCTTGGTGCCGTCATGGTGCGACCACTTCGAGAGCCCAGCCTTCTCCGTAACATCGATAAAAATCGTTGGCCCGTGGTCGACAAATCCGCCAGCCGTAATCGGCCGCTTCTGCGCATCCAGCACCGGTGCAAAGGTTCCACCGGTATTCACGCCTCCGCTCATTCCCTGCTGCGGGCCATTCGCGGGCGCCTGCGCGCGCATAGGAAGCGGTGACGCGCTCAGAAACAAAGCGAGCGCGCATGGAAGAAACAGGTGGGATGGTTTAGGCACGGATACAGGGGTCCTCGCGTGGAAGAATACGCGATTGAGTTGCACGCTGCCATCCATCCACGGGTGGAGACCGCCTTGGCTTGCTCACCATCTGACGCACGCCGGTTAGAATCAAGCCGCGGATTGTAGTGCACCCACATTCTCTCTGGAGTGCCCATTGTTCAAGATTTCTCGCCTGCTCTCGCTGTGGCTCGTCCTTTTTCTCACCGCGATTTCTGCCCTCTGCGCCGAGCGCCAGAAGATCATCCTCGACACGGATATTGGCGACGACATTGATGATGCCTACGCTCTTACGCTGGCACTACACAGCCCGGAGTTCGAGATTCTTGGCGTGACCACTGCATGGGGCGACACAGCGCTCCGCGCAAGGCTGGCAGGCAGGCTGCTCTCCGTGAATGGCGGAAAGAACATTCCCGTCACTTCCGGCATCCCCACCCAAAGCAAAACGAACTTCTCGCAGCGCGCATGGGCCACGGCGGGCCCGGCATCGTCGCATAGCAACGCAGTCGACTTCCTGCTGAGCGAAGCAAAGCGCTATCCACACCAGGTCACGCTCATCGCGATCGGGCCACTCACGAATATCGGCGCCGCCATCGACCGCGACCCTTCGGCTTTCCGCCTGCTCAACCGCGTGGTGCTGATGGGCGGGTCCGTCCATTGCGGTTACGGCGATCCCCGCGCCGTCCCGGCACCTCCGCCCCAGCCTGAATACAACATCGCCATGGACCCCAGCGCTGCGCGCAAACTGCTCGCCTCCGGCGTGCCGGTTTTCATGATGCCGCTCGATTCCACCCAGTGGAAGTTGGAGGACAGCAAGCTCGCACAGGTCGCGGCCCAAAGCACGCCCGCTACCGATGCCCTGCTTGTGCTGACGACAGAGTGGCAGCTCGCCACGCACCAGCACACGCCCACGCTGTTTGACGCGATGGCCGTGACCTATGCGCTGCGCCCGGATATCTGCCCCACGACGCCGCTCCGCCTCCAGGTGAACGACGCAGGCTTCACTCGGGTCGTCGAAGGACAGAGCAATGCGCATGCATGCCTCAAGGCAAATGGCGATGCCTTTTTCCAACTGCTGCTGCCCCGCTTGTCAGCACGGTAGGCTGGTATGACCATAGACAGAGTGCGTGAGCATTTTGCCGAGACGCACGTCTGTTGTCCGGAGCCCGCACTGGCTCAACAATCGTGAATTGTTGAAACGGAGTGAACTATGGCAAGCATTCGAATTTGCAAATGCGCGATCGCCCTACTGCTGGCTCTCACGACAATCTCCCATGGCCAGCAGGTACCGGAGTCCGCGAATGCTCCGCGCATCCTGGCCAATCAGGCCTCCGATTCGTATGCCATCTATTCCCTTCTCTTGTCTGGCGGAGTTGTCAGCAATTCGTCGCTGCCGCGGGAGCAGCGCCTGGGTATCGCGGGCGAGACGGTCAGCTTCGAGGATATGAAACCCGCGACTGAACCTGATGCCGAAATACAGCCGCCGGCCGAGAGCACGAACGCATTTCAACAGGCGCTTCAGGACTTTGGCACGCGGCGTCAGGAACGAGCTCAGCTGGAGCACCGGCTCAAGCTCGATCGTCCCTATACGCTCATAAGCGCGAATGAAGTGGCGGAGTTCCGGAAGGGGTCGCCCGGTGCGGCGCCGTCGTCCACGGCCGGATACGCGGGTATCGTCCGTTTCAGCGAGGTTTACTTCAATAACGCAAGAACGGCGGCTCTGGTCTACCTCGATCATGTATGTGCAACTCCATGCGCGAACGGGCAGTGGATTTATCTGGAAAAACGTGATGGCCAATGGGTTCGCCGCTCCGGATCGGTGATCGATCGCGCCGACTCCTATGCCATCTACTCACTGCTGATGCCCGGCGTGCCCTTCCAGGGCATGTCGACCACCCAGGCTCAACGTTTCGCGATTGCCGGTACGACAGTCAGCATCGAGCAGATGAACCCAGCCATCCCGCCTGACGGCCAGCTACAGCCGCCACCCAACAACGCGCAGGCGTTTCGCGAGGCGGTGCAGGACTTCCAGACCCGTCGCTATGAGCGAATCCCGCTGGAGCACAAGATCAAGGTCGATCGGCCATATACGCTACTCACTCCGGACGACGTCGCTGAGCTGAAGAGCACGCTGGCAGGCATCGATCCCGGCTCGCAGTTGCAGGACAAGTGGGCCGGCTACGCCGGCATCACTTTCTTCAGCGAGGTTTACTTCAACACCGCCCACACCGCCGCGCTCGTCTACATGAACAACTTCTGCGCCAACCTGTGTGCGAACGGCCAGTGGATCTATCTCGAAAAGAACGGGAATGAATGGGTCCGCCGCTCCGGGCTGAACATATAGCCTCACCATCATCGGCTAAAAAGAAGGCTTCACCAGGCGGCCGGTGAAGCCAGGAAGATCACAAATTCCGTGTGAAGGATGCGCTGCGGGACGGGCACGCAAACCTATTCCCACCTCTATGCGTGACTTGGGCGATGCGCCCATTGCCGCCCCGACACTAACCCCATTGCCAAGAAAATCGAGCCCAGCACAAGGTGAAAGATATGGTCGCCCGTGTGCAGAAGCATGGGACCGAAGTACCACGCTCGGTTCAGCGCCGGATTTCCCATCGCCATGCCAAGAATGGCAAGCGCCAGATAGAACGCACCGGACGCAATGCAGAACCGCTTCGCGGCTGTCGCACCGAGGAAGCTGAAGCCAAACGCCAGCGCACCCCATACCAAATGCATCAGGTTGTGATATTTGTCCACATGTGCGCCGCCAATCATTACCAGCACACCCATCACCGCGAAAAGGCCGCCAAAGAAGCGGCACGCCATCTTCGCGCTGTCGGAGGTGCTTTCCGCGCGCCGGAAGTTCTGCACGGTTGCGGCGAGTCCCGCGATATCCGTGAGCAGAAGTGCACCGATCTGCAGCACGGAGCCGAGAAAGATGCCGGCCGCGAAGTTGCCGACCGAGCCGGGGTGGTGAAGTCGCAACATCGCCTGCGGCAGCCGCGCAAACCAACCCGAGGTGACCAGCAGCGAAATCAATGCGCCAATCAGCGGCGTCCACCACCAGCGCGAGCCCCAGATGACAATCGCGGCAACGCCGACAAACAGCACCGGTCCCGCCGGAAACCTTCCATAGGCCGGATCGCCGGAGAGCCACTGCGTCCATAGCGCGATCGCAACAGCCACAAGTCCGCCCGCCGTCAGCTTGGTGAGAAATGTCAGATTGGTTTTCATTTCAGTTCTCCTCCGGTTTCATTACGGCTGCTGTAATCTCTCGCCCATGTGGTCCAGGTGATCGTGCCAGCGCGATTGCAGCTCATCCGCTTTCGTGCGCTGCTCGGGAGTGAGTACGGTTGTGTAGATCTTCGACTTGAAGTGCTCTTTCTCGACCAGCAGCTTCGCGATGGTCTCTCCCTGGCGCGAAGCAATCTCCTGCACTTTGCCCTCGTCAAGGTTCCCCTTCGCGGTGGCGTCATCCATTTCCTTGCCCTCAGCCGCAAGCTCATGGACCAGTCCGGAGATTGCCGGCTTTTCCGTTTGCCACATCGACTGGATCTGTTTTCTTTGCGCATCATTCAGATTCAACTCATGCGAGATGTAGCCCATCGGGCCAAAGTGCGCGCCCCATCGATGACCGAAGCATCCATGCCATCCCCGCGCATCGGCTCTGGCAATTGCCACTCCTGCCGCAATCACCAGAACAATCACAGCGGACCAAAGAGCGATTCGCTTCTTGCTCATGTCTCCTCCTCTGCTACGAATTCATTCGAGCATCGCTGTCGAAGGCGTGCGATAAAGATTCGTTAAGCAACATAAAGTTTTGTAAAGCTTGCTATCTCCGGCATTTCCGGGGACTACCATCAGGAGTCGGAGGGAAGTCCAAAAGGCAGAATGGATAGCGTGCTCATCGTCGATGACGACATCGAACTATGCAGGCTGCTCAGCGAGCGCCTCAGTTCGGAAGGCTTCGCGCTCGAGGCGGTTCACGATGGAGCGCGCGGGCTCGAGCGTGTGCTTTCTAATGAGCACGCGCTCATCATTCTCGACCTGATGTTGCCCGGCATGGGCGGGCTCGAGGTGCTACGCCGCGTGCGCACACACTCGCCCGTCCCGGTGCTCATCCTTACCGCACGCGGCGAAGACGTCGACCGCATCCTCGGCCTCGAGATCGGCGCCGACGACTACCTGCCCAAACCCTTCAACCCCCGCGAACTGATCGCGCGCATCCGTGCCATTTTGCGGCGCACCTCCCGCTCGGCGGCATCCGGCGGCTCACTGAGGATCGGCGATCTCTACCTCGATCCAGCCGCTCGCGAAGCCTGGCTGGACAACACGCGACTCGATCTGACGAGCGTCGAGTTTGCTCTGTTCGAAGCTCTGCTGCGCGATGCCGGGCACGTGGTTACGCGCGAGCAGCTCACTGAGACCGTGCTCGGCCGTAAGCTCGGACCGTTCGATCGCGTCATCGATGTTCACATCAGCAATCTGCGTAAGAAGCTGGGCCGCGCTCATGGCGAAGAGCGGATCAAATCGGTGCGCGGCAGCGGATATCTCTTCGTTGTCAGGTCAGAGATGAAATGACCACGAGAATCCGCAGTCTCTTTCTCAAGATTTTCCTGTGGTTCTGGGCCACTGTCATCGCCACCGGGATTGCACTTGTGGTGACCTGGATACTTCTTCAGCCGAATAACGTGCCCTCCCAGGTGCAAACAAACCTAGCGGATGCGGCATGGGTCGCCGGCGCGTCTGCCGTCGACGCGCTTGAGCGACAGGGACCGTCCGCCGCATCGGCTTACATGGAGCAGCTCAGCCAAAAGACACATCTGAAGAGCTGTCTCTTCGACACATCAGGAAACGTCATTGCTGGCGTCGACTGCGCAAAGTTCGACGAGATGCGTACGCCCGGTATGCCTTCGGACGTTCCGGATTTCCGTATGAGGCATGGATTCATGCGCGTCGCCATTAAGGTGCGGGGAAGGAGTGGGCGGCAGTATGTCTATGCTGTCGAGTCCACAGAACGTCGCGGCCCTCCGGCCGGCATCAGCCACTTAGGCTTTGCGCTGCGGTGGTCCGTTGCTTTTCTCGTCTCCGGGCTCATCTGTTATCTGCTCACCCGCTATCTCACCGCCCCCATCCTGCGTTTGCGGGAAGCATCGCAGCAGTTGGCGCAAGGGGATTTCAGCACTCGTGCTGCCGCAGGCATGGAACGCCGGCGTGATGAACTCGGAGCGCTCGTACGCGATTTCAATACCATGGCCGCTCGCATCGAAGAGCTCGTCTCCCGGCAGCGCCAGCTCATCTACGACATCTCACACGAATTGCGCTCGCCTCTTGCGCGGCTGAACGTCGCACTCGACCTTGGACGCCAACGCAAGGGCACCGATCCTGCCTTCGATCACATGGAGCAGGATCTCGAATGTCTCAACGACATGATCGAGCGTCTACTTACTGTCGCGAAGCTCGACGCATCCACCACAGCCGTTCCCATGCAGCAGGTTGACTTGACGGAGCTCATCTCGCAGGTCGTCCGCGGTGCCGACTTTGAATTGCACGAGCGCGACGGCGCGGTGCGGCTCTCGTCGCAGGGACAGTATTTTGTACAGGGCAATCCAGAGCTGTTGCACAGCGCGGTCGAAAACGTCATACGCAATGCAGTCCGCTATACGGGGGAGGGGAACTCTGTTGAGGTCCGGTTGGATGCGACTGCCACCACTGAGGCCGCGTTCGTTGGCATTCTCGTCCGCGACTACGGACAGGGCGTACCCGAATCGGAGCTCCTCAAGATCTTCCAGCCTTTCTATCGCGTCGCCGATGATCGCAACCGTCAGACTGGCGGCACCGGCCTGGGCCTCGCGATTGCCGACCGGGTGATCCGCATTCACGGCGGTGCCATCCAAGCGCGGAACGCCGCGCCGCATGGCCTGGAAGTGGAGATCCTCATTCCCCAAGCGAACGCCGTCAATTCACAGCGATCGTGAAGGAGTCTTGTGCGGTAAGCGTGCCGGTCGCCGCATCGACCGCACGGAAGGTGATGGTATACGTATCCGGCGTGGTGCCCGAGCCGGGATTGCCGCCAGCGACAGGTGCGCTTCCACTTGCGCTGCCCCCGCACGCCATCATGCCCCCCAGGGCAAATCCGCACAGAAGAATCGAAAGCATCGTGAGCGAGCGCCGCCGTCCTGGCCATCCAAAGAAGAGGAGGCACGCGAGCATCGACCCTCCGCGAACAACATCATTAAGTACGGACCAGCCGCGGTTTCCCGCAGCATTGACAGCCGCTCCGGCAGCAGTCGTGGTCACCGTCAACATCGATGGAGCGCCCTGGTTATTCGTAATCGTAACTTTGCCAGGATTGAAGCTGCACTTCGGGATATTGACATCGCTGCTCTGGGTGCCTGTCACCGAGCACGTCAGGTTCACCGCGCCAGTGAATCCACCGGTTGCCCCGACGGAAACAGAAGTCGCAGATATTGTGCCCGCTGGGCTGACGGCGGATGCCGGCGTGCCCGTGCTGAATGTCAGCACGAGTGACTGTCCTGTACCATTCCCGCAGCCCGCCGTGCAGGCGACAACCACTGGAGCCGATCCGGTGGACGCGGTGAAGTTTGCATCGCCGTTATAGGTTCCAATGAGGCTGTTGCTGCCGAGCGTCAACTGTGAAACCGGAACGTCCAGAGCAGCGGTGCTGAAGTAAGCTCCCGTAGAGGGGTCCCGCGCCGTGGTCAGACTGCTGCTGGTTCCCAACACGGCGCCGCTGCTCTTATCAATAAATGTCACCGTCCCGCTTGGAAGCTGGGCAAACGAACTTGCGATGCTGGGCCGGACCGCTGCTGTGATCGTCACCAATCCACCAGAGGTTGAGCTCGTATTCGCAGTAACCGAAACTGCCGCACCGGCCTTCTGCACAATGAAAGTGACGGCCCCAGAGGTGCTCGGGTTGTAGCTGTTGTCGCCCCAGTACGATGCCGTGACGGTATGAGTACCGGCCCCGAATGCATGCAGCGGGAACTCAGCGTTTCCGCTCGCATCCAGCATGCCGCTGCCCTGCGCTCCCTGCGCGGTCGCATCCGCGAAAGACACCGTACCGGTTGCATTTGTCATGGGATGTGGATTCGAGGCCTGCGATCTCCCAATCGGCTGTGCGTCGATAGAAACATACGTCCCATATGCGATCGGCTTGCCCGCGAGGTTCGTCAGGTTCCCGTTGGCATCGATGGTGCTGGCCGTCAGTTGCAGGATGCTGTCTTCGGGCGCAACCGTGATCTGCATCGGCGCCGAGATGCTGCCCGCGTGGCTTCCGTCGCCGCTGTAGTTTGCGTAGACGTTGTAGGTACCGCCTGGAAAGCTATTCCAGCTCCCTTTGGCCACGCCGTTCGATAAAGGCAGATTGATCTGCGCATCGCTGCTGAACAATCCGCTTTCGGCCAGATCATTGCTGATGGCTACGTTACCCGTTGCCGCGCGAGGATCGACATCGACCGAAACCGTGATCGGCTGCCCATGCTGGAAGGTTGTCGAGCTCAAGGTCAGCGCGGTTGTGGTCTGCGTCTGACCGACGCTCGCCCAGTCATTCACCAACGTGCTGATATCGACGCTTCCCAATCCCGCCGCCAAATTGTAGGAAGCCGCGGCGTCATAGCCGCTGAGGAAGCCGTTCGCTCCGCAATTCGGTGTGCCCGGCAAGCACACCACCGCATTGTTTCCGGTCCGGATGGGATGAAACGCCTCTGGATGTGTTTTCGCCAATTGATACAGGATCCAGTTCGGCTGTCCCAGCCGTGCGTTCGGACCGACCTTCTGATTGACGAGCGCAAGCACACCGGCAAACGCAGGAGCCGATGCGGAGGTACCGCCCACTCCGCTGATGGTCGGATTCGTGCCGCCGCAATCGTTGTCGCCGCAGGTTGCCCACAGCGCGCCGTTTACGCCGTTCGCGGCAAACAGCGAGACGTCCGGCAAATCACGTACCGCGTCAGCTTTGATGCCGGCGGCCGTCTCGTACTGCTGCTGCCACGCCGGTTTAGGGTAACCGCCCAGGACATTGCCGCCCGCACCGTAAAGTCCCGCACTGCTCGCTCCACCGCCGCCCGCGACGATATTTGTGTTCCCGTTAAAATCCTGACTCGCCTGATTGCTGGTGGAGGTTCCATCGGTAGTGCTGGAGTTGTTCCATGTGCTTTCGGGAACGTAGCCGAGGGCTGAGGTGTAATTACCGCTATTCGCGGAATTGATATACGTCGAGAAGTTACTCAGCAGAACATTGAAATCGGTGCCGCCCACCGCCACCGCGTAGGGCGTGGAGGCAAGCCCGTTCACTGCGAAGCCGCGGCCCGCTGCGCTTTGTGTATCAGGATTGTCGCAACCCGCCGCGCCGGAGTCGCCGCTTGAGACGGTCACCGCAATGCCCTGCGCTGCCGCCTGCTCCCATGCGTTCAGAATCTGCTGGTTGCCCGCGGCGCCCTGCGCCAGCTCGCAGGAACCATAGCTCACATTCAGGATGTCGACGGTGTTGTCGTCGATCGCCCGTAGGATCGCCAACATCACTCCGGATTCAAGGCTCGTATCAGCAGCCTGGTAGTACACGATCTTCGCGCCAGGCGCGATGGCGCCGGCGATCTCTCCATCCAGCGTGGACTCCGTCTCATCGCTGCCCTGCGGTGAATTTCCATCCATCACGATGGAAAGCGAACCGGCGGGTAAGCCAAAAAGCGAACGATAACGAGCAACGTTGGGAATGCTGACCGCCCCGTCCGTAGCGATGCCGATCGTGACGCCGCTTCCGTCGTAGGTGGCCTGCCCTGATGTGCGACGCGTATTGAGCGAAGTTGGCGCGTTATAGATCGTCGCGGCATCGCCCGGGCCTACGAACAGGTACTTGCTGCCGGAGATGCTCACGGTAAGCTCTGGATCGAATCGTTTCTCCGTCGCATTCCATCGGCCGCCCGCTCCATGAATCGCCTGCGGGCGTGGATAGAAATCGTTAAGCGGCGAAACACCCGCCACCACCTGTGCCAGTGCCGACGGAATCATCGGATCCGAAATATTTGCGACATGCTCATGCCCATTGATCATCAGGCGGTGGATCTGCGTGTGGAACGCCGTCTCCACCTGGTTGACGGAGCCGGAGAATTCAATGGCCATGTTGCTCTTGGCCACCTTATTCACCGCAAATCCCTGCCCATTCAGCCAGGAAACAATCTGCGCCACGTCCTCCGGTGCCGGCCCATACTGCTGGCCAAATTGCTCCGGCGTAAGAAAGTGATGAAAATTGGGAGAGTTCTTGTCCTCGAGGGAAGCAAGATACTGCTGCAACGTTCTCTGCTGTTGCGGAGTGCGCCTCAGCACCAGCAACTGGCGCGATGCTCTCAACGACGCCGGCGCCGGCCCGCGGTCGAACTGAGGCAGCACGAGCGGATGGACATTCCCATGCAGCGAAACCAAAGAGGATTCATCCACCGGCCGCGTAATCAGCGGCCGGGCGACGGATTGGGCGTGGGTCACTCCTGGTGCTACAAGAGCGAGCGCGATCGACAGGGAAAGAAGTGCACCCTTCCACCGGGGGAGTCGTGAGGGAACCATGGCTATCCAAACCTTCAGAGATTCGGCAAACGCCCATTGGGCGAAAAGGACGCTGTCATTGATCCAGCGTTCGGTAGATCTGGTTAATTTCTTGACTGCGAGTCCAGTCTGGATGGGCGCCGGAGCGCAGTCAATGAAACAGCCGGCCGCCGAGGTATCGTTCGGGTGTTACGGATGAAGCTTTCGGTGACCTTCAGTACCCATTCGTGCCGAAGCCTTCCACAAAAGCTTGGAAAAGACCTGCTGGACCTGTTCTTTGCAACGGGATTCCATTTCCGGAATACCGCCACGGTCGCCCGGTTCGCGTCTCTTTGGGGTAGAAACGGTGGCCGAAAGGCGTAGCGGCATCACCTGTTTGGTCCATTCAGGATGGAGCAGGAGCATGACACTCTCGTTGCCATGCGAGTCAATGTCACTGCTCATCCATCGCTCTCTCCACACGCGGCGGCACCACGTCCGGTCATTCTGACCATTCAACCTTCCTGCGGGATTCCCGGCGACTTCTCCTACACCACCGACAGCGCCAGCCTGATGCGCATGCTTCGGCAGAAAACGGAGCTGCGCTTATCTGTGATCGAGAATTTCCAACGAGAGCTGGAGATATCGAAAAGCGCCCGCTTGCTGAGTGTGGAAATGAGCGAGCGCACATTGACGGAAATCGGCTATTTCATCGACTAGCGCGTTTGCGATTGGGCTGATTCCACGGACTAGGGGACTGCTCTAGCTCCTCGCACTGGCGCGCCGGCTTCTCTTGGCAACTGGATGTGGGGGGGCCTCGGTCGACTCGCGGACAATCAAAGTGGGCGCGACGCGAACGATGGACGGCGCCTTTGTGATGTGTCCTTCGATTCTGTCTATCAGGATGCCTGCCGCACGTGCGCCCATCTCGTAACTCGGCTGCACAACCGTGGTGAGTTGGGGATGGAAAGGGCTGTCGACCGCAAGATCGTCGAAGGTGGCCAAGGCGATGTCCTCGGGGCAGCGAATGTTCAACTCTTCAAACGCCTTGAGCACACCGAGCGTCATCACGCCATTGCAAACGAAGATTGCGTCAGGCCTGACCGACTGCTCCATGATGTGCTTCCCGTGCCGATAACCTGAATCGTGGCGGAAGTCTCCCTCCAATATCCTGCTTCGCTCCACCGGAATATCGGCCTCACGCAGAGCTTCTTCATAACCGCGAAGTCGCTCGCGTCCCGTCTGCAGGTCCAGAGATCCCGTGATGATTGCGATGCTCCGATGTCCCTTCTGGATCATGTGGCGAACGCACTCGCGTGCACCGCGAACGTTGTCGAGCAACACGGCATCCGCCCTGATACCCGGCACCGTGCGGTCGAGACATACCAGGGCTACACCAGCATCGATGGTGCCTTTCAGGTGACTTATATCGGTGCCGCTGGCGGACGCCAACAGCACGCCATCGACGCGATAGGAACGAAGTGCCGCAACGATCCGCCGCTCGCGACCTATCTGTTCATCCGTATTGGCCGTCATCAGGAAGTAGCCACGTTCGAAGGCAGTATCTTCCGCGCCCCGGATGATTTCCGGAAAAAATGGATTTGTGATGTCCGGAAGAACCATCGCCAGCATGCGGGTCTGTCTGACCTTCAGGCTGCGAGCGATCTCGTTCGGAGAATAATTCAATTCCCGGATCGCAGTCTGTACCCGTTCGGTCAACTGAGGGCTGACGCGCCGCGTGCCGCGGATTACGTTCGACACCGTCGCAATGGAGACATCCGCTCTTTTCGCTACTTCAATGATCGTCGCCATGCGCTCTCGAGAGAACTTTTAGTTCCGTGTCGGTCAATGCGGCTATGCAAAGAACTCTATTGCAAATTGGGCGGAGCTACAAACCTACGATTTTTCCTTGCCAATCAAGCATATAAACGATTCAATGATGTTCCGTGTTGCTGAGTTGCAGCAATCGAATTCAGCCTCTAGTTGAGCTCCAGTCTGTAATCATCCTCGCGGTGGCTTTCAGGCATGCGTGCGCGAAAGGAAAACAATGCTCAAGGGTATATCTCCCTACCTGAGTCCCGATCTATTGAAGACATTGCACGAGATGGGGCATGGCGATGAACTCGTGCTGGCTGATGCACATTTCCCCGGCCATACTCTTGGCCGCCGCGTACTGCGCGCCGACGGATTGAATATTCCGCAATTACTAGATGCCATCCTGCCGCTGTTTGAATTAGAGCCAGCCGACGATGCGCTCGTCATGATGCAGCCAGACGCCAACGATGCAATGAATGACGCAGTCGAGGCTGATTTTTTGTGGGCGGTGCGCAGGCATAGCTCGCGCTCTGCGCCACCAGCGCGCGTGGCGAGATTGACGTTCTATGAACGCGCAAAGGCCGCATACGTCGTTGTCATGACCGGCGAGGCTCGGGCGTATGGCAATCTCCTCCTGAAAAAAGGTGTCACTCCTCTAACGAGCGTCCGCTAACTCATGGAAGGGGCGATGCCCCTTCCATGTCGAGTTCTACTTCGCAGAGGAGTTGGATAGACCTGACGCATTTCCCGGCCCCCCTGTTGACTGCAAAGCCGGCAGCCGCTGTTCCACCGGCGGCAGCGGCGGAAATGGCTCATGCGGCTCCGCTTGATACCAGTAACCGACCGAGTAATAGTTGTCCGATCGCGCATTGGCGTGGCCATGCTCAATGGTCGCCTTGAAAGACTTCGTGAACGGAATTGGCGAATCGAGATGGAAGCGGTAGACGCTGGAGCGGCCGCCGGCCAGCTCGGTGCCGACTACCGGCGCGCCATAAAGGCCATAGGAAAACGGCTCGCCCCCGAAGTCCCATGCGCCAAGGAAATAATCCTCCGTGCCCGTGCCGGTGATAGACGGCAATTTCGCGCCGTCGATGAAGAACATATCGTCGCCTTCGCCCCACCACTGATCCTGGTTCTGCAGCACGGACATAGTGACACCTACATATTGCCCATGCCCTTTGGCCTCAAACCAGACATAGTTGTCTTTGCCGTCCAGGTTCGGCTTGTCATTGACCTGCGGGTCGCCATTCGATTTCCAATCCGTGGTCCAGCCGTGATTCGGCTGCGATTGCCGATATTCGGCATGGAAGTAGAGGGTGCCCTGCGGAAGCGGATGCTCGTAAGTCCGATAGTCGATGTTGTAATAGAGAGAGTTGATTGGCTCCTGGCCTTCATTTGTAACCGTGACGCGCGCGTGACGCGCGAATGGCATGGGGAAAAAGCTGTTCAGGCTCTTCACGCTTCCAACGGAAAGCATCTCCGACTGCCAACTGTGATACTCGCCGAGACCTAGCCCGAAGAAGTCACCGATCGGAGCTTCGACGCTGGGGTTCTGCTCATCATCCCAATAGATGCGGAGGACGATCCGCTTCAGGTGATACGGTTCGTTGTCGGCGATGGTGAACCAGATGTGCGAGATCTCGCCGGGGCCATCGATATTGAGCACAGTTTCGGTCGCGCCCGGCGCTACATGACGAAAATCGTCATTGGCACCCTTGGGATCGGCGCTGGAAGCTCGGTGCAGGATATAGGTCTGCTGCACGGTTAGATCCGGCTGCCAACTGGGCGTCTGCGCCCGAGCGAGCAGCGAGATAGCGGCCAGAGATAGGACAGTTATAAGTTGCTTCATATCTAGTTACCTCGTGAATCGAAAGTGCTGAGCTATTCAATACCAAGCTTGTGTTGCATCTGCTCGAGTGAGATACCGCTTGTCTCCGGGTAGTAGAAGAGGACTAAGGCAAAGTCGACAACCATCATCGCCGCGAAGAAGACGAATGGATAGGCGCCCGAGGACTTCGCCATAACAGGAAAAATGAACGAGATGAGGGCGTTGAAGATCCAGTGCGCGGAGCTGCCGAGGCTTTGGCCCTTGGCACGCACACGATTGGGGAAGACCTCGCTGATATAAACCCACAGGACTGCGCCCTGGGAGACAGCGAAACAGGCGATGTAGGCCATGAGCAGCCCAACGAGCCACGCGAGGTGCTGACGGGTGAAGAAGAGGACCGAGATGATGGTGAGACAAATGGCGAGGCCAACCGTGCCGATAAGCAGGAGCTTCTTGCGGCCAAACTTGTCGATCACGGACATGGCCAGCAATGTGGCGACGAGATTGGTGGCTCCGACGGCGATTGCCTGAAGATTGCCAGACATTTTCGTGGCACCGGCCAGAGCGAAGATGTCGTTCAGATAATAGAGGACGGCGTTGATGCCGGAGAGCTGGCTGAACATCCCTACGGTCCACGCAATGATGATGGGCTTGCGGTATTGGCGGGAGAAGAGCGGGTCCGTCGCTGAGGACCGCTCGAGATGGACCGAGGCAACAATCTCGTCGAGTTCCTCCTTTGGTTTGGGCACGCCGGTGAGGCGAAGGACTTCCAGTGCTTCATTGAGGTTGGATTGCGTGACTAGCCAGCGCGGGCTGCGGGGAATGACGAAGAGCGTGGCTAGAAAGAGCGCCGCGGGAACGCCGGAGGCACCGAACATCCAGCGCCAGTCATTCGCGCCGAAGTGCATGCTGCCGATAATGGCGTTGGAAATATAGGCGAGC
>DASUWP010000297.1:0-13769 GCA_036378335.1 Acidobacteriaceae bacterium
GAGGATCGTTCAGCTCATACTGGCCGGCAGCTTCCTTGTCCAGAAGCTTGTAGATCGCATAGCCGTTTACTTTGTGGGCCTGATCATAGATGGGCATTGCATCGGTGATCTGGCCGGGCCGGAGCTTGGAAATAGCAGTGAAGACGGCACTGTCCTGTCTTAGCTGGGACTCGGTAAGCCGTCCCATGTCGCCGCCGCTGCTGGCGGTCGATGCCTGCTCGCTGAACTGTGAGGCCAGCGCGCCGAAATCGTCACCGCTCTCCAGACGAGTGTGGAGCGCCTCGATCTTCTTTTTGGCCTCAGTATCGGTATTGGCCCGGGCGGCCTGCATATTGGCGGGCTGCTGCGCTGGAACGGCAGAGACAACGATCTGCGCCAGATGGTATTCAGGCTCGACCAGATTGAAGAGGGACTTGTTCGCGTTGTAGTACGCAGTGATGTCCGCGTCGGTGATGTTGATCTTCGAAAAGATCTCCTTGTTCATCAGCTTTTCGTTGGTCAGGCCACGCCGGATATCGTGCTTCAGATCGTCCAGCGTCATATTCTTTGCCGCAAGCTGACGATTGAACTCCTCCTGGGTAAAGGGAGCTTTGATCTCGGCCAGCTTGGCGTCTACCTCTTCATCGGTGGCGACGAGATTGAGCTTGGCTGCGCGCTGCTGCTTGATATCGTCGTCGATAAGATTTCTTAGAATCTCGAGATGGGCGATCTGGGACTGTATCGGCGAAGGCTGTTGCGGGGTGTTCCCGAGATTGCTGCGGTAGTAGCGCTCCAGCGTGGCCTGGTCGATGGGATGGCCATTGACAGTGGCGATGACGTTGGGCTGATGCGGGCGATTGCAACCCGCAGCCAGGGTCAGGCATACGAGACCCAGTGGGAGCGTGCAGGCGAACCAGTTGGAACGTTGAGGCGGGGAGGGGACGACATGGCTGGATACAGTCGGCGGAACTTCTGGCACTCTATCTCCTTCGAGAGGTGGCCCCGGGGCAGGACACGTCTCGCCGGCTCGGATGGTGGTCGCGCGCCGGCTCACAAAGCTTATCGTATCTTCCCGCAGGGGACGGCACCGCAACCGAACACGTGCGTGTCGTGCATGCCGCAAATGGCTACTCGCATTATCGGGATGGCGCCGGCACCTGGGCTGCGGGAGTTGGCGGCGGCGTCGCGTCAGTCCGTTCGGGCGGCGTAATGCCGTCAGCCTTCAAGGCGCGATCGATGGCGTCCCACACCGCGGAGGTCGGCTGTGCGCCGGGGGCGACCCGTTCTCCATCCACGAAAAGCTGGGGAGTGCCATCGATGCCGAGCTTCTCTCCTTCCCGCATGGAGCTGCGGATGACGGATTCGTCCTGTTTCGCGAGGCATGCATCCAGCTTCGAGTCGTTGAGGCTGGCCTTCTTGCCAATGGCACGCGCCTGCTCGTCCAGCGTGGCGAAGGACTGCTTCACGTTGTCGTGGCTGCCGTCGATATCGTGGCCGTGGCTATGCGTGTAGTCGACAAACTGCCAATAAGCGTCGCCATTCTGGTCGGCGAGGCAGTTGGCATCCACCGCAGCGTGCATGGCCCAGGGATGAATTTCGACGAGGGGGAAATCCTTGTACACGAAACGCACCAAGCCCTTGTAGTGATCGACCGTGGCCGGAAACAACTCCTCGTGCATACGGGCGCAATAGGGACATTCCAGGTCGTCATAGTTGACGACGGTCACCTTGGCCTCCGGATTGCCGCGCATCGGCCGGCGATCGAGCGAGTAGATGGATTGCGGGTCCTTGCTGATATCGAACTTCTCGAGCCGTGCCAGCGTGTTGCCGTCTTTCGAGAGCAGGAAGGTGACGGTAGTCTGTTTGCCGTTATGCGAGAAGGTGACGGGCAGATTGTCGAATCCCGGAATGTCGCTCTTCGTCTTGCCGCCCATGGACACATCGTAGTTTGAGGGAACATTGAACTGCGAGCGCACCAGCACCTCAATGCGGCGCTCTACCGAGGCGTTCGGAGGAGGGGCCTGGGCGCGGCAACCGAGGGTAACGATTGCGACCAGGGCACAGGTGAGAACAAGATGGGTACGGAACAAACAGACCGCCTTTCGCTGCGGGACGACGAACCCTTCCATTATCGCAGGGCGTGGCTGGCGCGGGCCAATGTCATGGGTTGGCGAGTTTACAAGCCGGACTGAGCTGCGCCCGATATGGGCTTAATAGATCAACTGGGAGCGATTGATATTACCCGCGGTGCCGATGCCCGCAAGCGTGAAGTTGAAGCTCTCATAATTCTCATTGCGCTCCGGGCCCAGGGCGAGACGCCGGTACTCCAGGGTGAGGCCGCAGCAGTTCCAGTTGTAGCTGGTCTGCACCCCTCCGTACTGCAGCGCCTGCTGATTCAGGTCATAGCCAAGATTGACCCCGCCACTGAAGCCGGTTTTCGTGCCGGCGCCGTACCCGAGTGTTGCACGGAGCTGTTCATAGTTTGTGACAGGCGATGGCATCGTCGGAGTCGGCACGGTGCTGGGATTCAGAGCATCCAGACGCGCGTGGCTGATGCTGCCGAAGAAGCCTGCATGACGAACGTCGGCATAGACGTTGCTGCCGTTGATGCGGCCGGCTTTTGGGTCGTAGTCCACATCCCAGCCGAAGGCCAACGTTTGGTTGGTGCGCAGGGCCAGCCGGGAGATGAGCGGTGAGTAGTCGCGCGGTCCGGAGAGAAAGGATATGCCGGTGAGGTCGAGCGTGGTGGCCAGCACATTACGCCGGTTGTCGAAGACCGCATCTCCGAATCGCGGGTCGAAGTAGTATTTCTGCGCCAGGGTCCAACTGAGAGATTCGGTCGCGTCGGTGCTGGAACAGTCGTGATAGTCGATAGGCAGGTACACGCGGCCATAGCCCTCGGGAGGAAGCGGCGCGTTGCCGCAGGGCTTTGGGTGCAGCTTCTTCAGATAGAAGCGCTGTGTGACGGAGTATTCGATCTCGTGGGTGTCACTGGCCAGGTCCGTGGGATCGAAGCGCAGGATGTTGCGGAAGTTGTCGATGCCGGTGACGAACTGATAGTGAGCCTCGGGCTCGATGGTGTGGCGCAAAACCCGATCGAAGTGCGCGAGCCATGCCGGCGCGAAGTCGCGCTCCATCACCGGAGCTCGCAGCTCGATACCGGCCTCTATGTCCTTGCGGTTGAGGCTGGCGGAGCGATAGACCGGAGCAAAGGTTTGCGTCACTCGATCGAGGGCAAAACTGGGCGCCTGGCTCTTGGTGTAGAAGGAATCGCGTATCGCGAATTCGGGACGGATATCGAAACCGCCGAAATGAAGGGGTGCAGAGAGGCTCGGATAAACATCGGCACGGCCCACCTCGTGAGCGGTCTCGAAACCCGGCTCATGCCGGTTAAGTCCGGCCACGCTGCCATCTGCGCTCCATAGCAGCCATGTCCCGGCGAGTGGGCGCTCCATCGAGGTGATATTTATGGTGGGCAGATGCGCGATGACCACGTCTTCGATGAAGGGACTCACCTGCGCGTAATTGATGTAGCGATTGAAGCTGACCGTCTCCGAGACGCCGCCGCTGTTGTGCGTGAGATAGATATTCGAATTCACCTGCGTCGCGGTCGCTTGAGAGAAGTTTTCCGCAAATGCCTCGCGATAGATAATAGAGCTCAAGTATTCGGCATTGCTGACCAGACGGGTGTGAGGGCCGAGGCCATGTCGGCCATTGATGAAGATGTCCTGTCCCCCCTGATTGGTGAGCGTATTGCCGAGCACGATGCCGCGGTCGAAAAGCGCAGTGAACCGGATATCCGCAAAGTCATCGCCATGGCCGCGATAGCGGAACTCGCCACTGGGCGCCCAGCCTCGTTTGGAGTAGAAGTCCGTGCCGATGGTCAGGTCCATGCTGCGGTTCAGCGCGAGGTAATACTGTTCGCCGAAGACGCTGCCCTTGGTGTTGGACTGCGAATAGACCGGGATCAGAAATCCGGACTGACGATCCGACGACATTACCGGATGCGTGAAGTAGGGAAGATAGACGACAGGGATATTCAGCACGCGGAAGAGCGCATTGCGCGCGCTCGCCTGGCCATTGACCATGTCGATGCGCCCAGCGGCAATCACCCAGTCGGGATGAGGCAGGCGGCAGGAGGTCATCGTCCCGCCGATCACCCGGAACTGCTCCGGGCCGCTCTTGATAACGACGCGCCCGGTAAAGAGAAACGGATTGGTGCTGGTGTAGATGACCTTCTTGCGGCTGATGTTCTGGCGCACGCCCACACTGCCGGTCACGTTGTAAAAGCGGCCGGTGTCGAGATCGAGGTTGAGGGTGGCGTGATCGGCGAGGATGTGCTCGTCGGCCGGACCGCCGTCGAGTTCCACATGGCCCTCGGCGCGCGCCTCGCCGGTGTCTTCGTTGTAGTTCATCCTGTCGGCGTGAATGACGTAGTCCTTGTAGCGGAGCTCGACATCACCGAGCAGAGTGTAAGACGAGCCATCCTTTCGCTGCGTGTTCGCCGCAATGTGAACCGGAACCAGCACCTTGCCGGTGCCGGGCAGTGGCTCCAGGCGCGGCAACTCGTCGGCGTCCGGTACGTCCGGCAGCGCGGGGGATGCGGATGGAGGCGCGGAAGATGGTTGCGTCTGCGGTGCCGGTACCGCGCTTGATTCCGGGTGCCCGCTCTGCCACGCCCAAATTGCAAGCTGCGGATGACACAGCCACACCACCGTGATACATAAAAAACTGCGCAGGTTCTTCGGCACGGGCAAGGCCAGAATAGCAAAAGGCGATGCTTGCTTCGGACTGTGAACGCCCGCGCAACTCTGGCTCAGCCAACGCTACCGATGCCGCGTCTTCGCCGCTGCTCGCGATGATCCGGCGCGGCTTCGTCGGGTTTCTCCGCGTGGCCGTGCAGGCGGTGAGGAACGCACGAGTGCTGGAGATGCATGGACGCAGCGTCAGCAGAGGCGCCGGAAGCAGGGACGAGAGTGATGGCCAAATTTGTGCCGGATGACGTGCCGGCGTGGAAGACCGAGCTGACGGAGAAGCTGGCTGCCAGCCGCGCACGCCGCTCGGGCCGCGGCACCAACCAGCCTCGCCTGCCGCTGGAACCACGTTCCGCAGAGACTGAAGACTCCGGACGCGCCAATGTTGCTGCGGCGGTGGCGGCCCGTTATGCAGGACGGCCGAGTTATCGCGAGGTGCTGGAGCGCGAAGCCGAAGAAGCGGCGCTGGCGGCCGAGAAGGCTCTGATAGAGGCGCAGGCCGCACAGGAGGCCGTACGTCGCCGCTTGGAAGATGCCCGGTTGGCGGAAGCTGCCGCCGCCGAGGCGCGCGAGGCGGAGGAACAGTTGCGCGTCGAACAGGAACGTATGGAGCGCGAAAGCGTTGAGGTGCGCTACGAAGTAGACGAACGCACGCGGCGGCAGATGCAGGCCTATGAGGCGCGGCGGGGTGCGCAACCTTCGCCATCGCATCGCGCAAGCCATCCGCAGATGCCGGAGTTTCCACATGCCGTACAGATATCGGATCCTCTGGAAGAGGAAATTGTGACGCCGGCAATTCCACTGGCGGCCAACCTGATCGAGTTTCCGCGCGAGTTGGTCGCAGCGCGCAAAGCGCGTCCCCGGCTGGCAGAGGGGCCGCTCCGCGATGCTGAACCGCAGACCGGACAGTTGCGCATCTTCGAAGTGGAACCGGAGACGATCGACCATCGTCCGGCGACAATCGCTGCAACTGCGGGGCTCGACTGGTCCTCCATCCGGCTGGATGCGCCGGCGCCTGAACGGGCGACTCGCAGCGCGCGCGCGGCCGCGGAAGAGATACCCATCCGGACCGCGGCGTTGGAAGACCGCATCATGGCTGCGCTGGTCGATGCAGCGCTCAGCTTCGCAGGCTTTCTGATTTTCGTTTTTGTCTTCAGCTCGTGCACCGCCCATCCGCCGGCAGGCAGGACCGCACTGGGTGCCGGCTTTCTGGCGCTGGTTGCGACATTCGCCGCCTACCAATGGTTGTTCTTCCGCTTCGGCGAGAGCACGCCGGGCATGAGCTACGCGCGCATCGCCCTGTGCACGCTGGATGATGACAATCCAACCCGGCAGGCCATGCAGCGCCGCGTGGGAGCCCTGCTGCTTTCTGCCTTGCCGCTGGGGCTCGGGCTGCTGTGGGCCATCTTTGACGAAGACCAGTTGGGCTGGCACGACAGGATCAGCGGGACCTATCAACGGTCATATAAGTAAACCTCACCGATCCCACCAGTAAACCGCGCGCAAGGCCGGTACATCGTATCGCCCATGGAACGCGATTTTACCTGTCCACTTCCGCCTGCGGCCGAATCGTCGCAATGAACCGGCGCCGCTTTCTCTCCATTTCTGCGCTTGGCACGGCCGCCTTGCACCCCGTGTCCCGCCTGGCTGCTCAAGCGAATCCTCTGCCGGTCACAGTGGCCATCGGTAAGCCGACCGGCCGGCGCATTGCCGAAGACTTCACCGGCCTCAGCTATGAGTCGGCGCAACTCAGCGATCCAGATTTTTTCGCAGGCGACAATAAGCAGCTCATCGATCTGGTAGGCGGACTGGGCCGGGGCGGCGTATTGCGCATCGGCGGTAACACCAGCGAATACTGCTTCTGGAAAGTGGATCCGCAGGCGCATGGAATCGCAGCCAATCCGATTCAGGATGCGCTCGGACCGGACAAGGGAAACAAGGCGCCGCCGCACCGGGTGATCACTGAGCAGGCGATTCACAACCTGCGCGAATTTCTTGATCGCCTGCCCGGATGGTCATTGATCTACGGACTCAACCTGGGGCTGGGTACACCGGAGATGGCGGCAGAAGAAGCCGCTTACGTCACCCAGGTTGTTGGCTCAAGGCTCCTGGCATTTCAGATGGCCAACGAGCCCGACCTCTTCTTCAGAAATGGATTGCGGCCGTCCATCTACAACACGGATCAGTTCATCGCGGAGTGGCGGCGCTTCTTTGAGGCAGTGCGCAAGCGCGTGCCGGAGGCGCCCTTTGCCGGCCCGGACACAGCCTTCAACAACGACTGGCTGGTGCCGTTCGCAAAGGCGTTTCGCAATGACGTGAAGTTTGTATCGTCGCATTACTACGCAGAAGGGCCGCCGAGCGATCCTTCCATGTATATTTCGCGGCTGCTGCGTCCCGACCCGAAGCTGGAGCGCGAATTTGACGGGCTCCAGCAGGTGACGAAGGAGACCGGACTGCCCTTCCGGCTGGCCGAAACCAATTCATGCTACGGCGGCGGCAAGGCAGACGTAAGCGATACTTTTGCCTCGGCGCTGTGGGGCGCGGACTACATGTTCCGCATCGCGCAGGCAGGCGGCATCGGCGTGAACTTCCATGGAGGCGGCTATGGCTGGTACACCCCGATCGCGGGCACGCGTGCAAAGGGCTTCGAAGCGCGGCCACTCTATTACGGCATGAGGCTGTTTCGCGAGGCGGCGCCGGGCGAGCTGCTCGATACGACTCTGAGCACGGCGCCTGATGGATTGCGCGTCTATGCTGTTCAACGTCAGGCGGTTCAGCGCCCCGGTGGACAGCTGGCTCTGATAGCTCTGAACCTGAGTCTGGATCATCCGATCGATCTTGCGTTGGACCACAAACTTGCAGGGATGCAGTTGGTCCGGCTGCAGGCGCCCGGAGCGGCTGCGAAAACCGGCGAGACGCTTGGGGATGCAGTCATCGGAGCAGATGGAAGCTGGCGCGCAAATTCGCATGAGAGTGCGGGCGCGCGTCTGCACCTTCCGGTGGCGAGTGCCGCCCTGATCGTATAGCGGCGTGAGTGGTCGCTAGAAGGCGTGCGGCTCGTCGGCGAAGATTTCACGTGTGCGGGCCATCATGGTGGCGGCGTGCGTGTCTTCATCGGTCGCCTGCGGCTGCGCAGAGTAGAGTTCCAGCAGGTTGTGGACCAGCATCCAGGTATCACGGCCTGGTGTCTCAGTGACGAGCGGCGGCAGCGGCATGCAGAGATAGCGCGATAATGCAACGACCTGCCCTTCGTACATCCAGCGCAGCTTGCGCAGCAGCGCGAGCCGCTCCGGTTCCAGGCGCAGGCGATAACCGGCCTTGCAGAGAACTTCCGTTAGCCTGACCAGCTCGGGTTCACTTAGTCGTGTGGCCATGTCGGCGGCCATTTCCTTTGGCGCGTCTGGCAGAGCAGGGGAACCGGGCAGAGCCGGCTTGGGCATCGCGACCGGCTTCATACCAAAGACCAGCAGCAGGTCCACGACAGTATGGCGCGCCATCGCGAAGGTAAGCCGCGCCTGCCGGCAGGCAGAGCACTCCACAATGCTCAGCAGCACGGCGCAGGTATCGAGGATGGCGGTGACGGCGCTGAGCCAGCTTTGGTTATCGTGCTGCGAGCGAAAATAGCACAGCAGCGGATACGAAATGTGACTCTCGAGCATCTCCGCGGACCAGCGTTCCCATTCGGCCAGCAGCGCGATCAGGGCATCGTTGTCGCCGTCCGTGGCATGACGGCGCAGCAGCTCGCTTGCGGTCGGCGGCGAGCCGGCGCGGCCATCGAGCAGCGCAATCGAGCCTTCGCGGCGTGAAAAGGCCTGATAGAGCACCGGCAGATAGCCGATGACGACCGCGACGAAGCCGAGTCCGGTTCCTGCCTCGATGATGACCAGGTCGCGCGCCCAGTGGTTCAGAGGAATGATGTCGCCCAGGCCCAGGGTGAACAGTGTGGTTCCGCTGATGTAGATACCGGTGTGGAGCGGATGCAGTCCCAGCGGATCATGCAGCGGTGCGCCGAGGCCGTAGAACATGAACCCGAAGCCGAAGACCAGGCCTACCGCCCAGAGCGCCATCAGAAAGAGCAGCGAGAGCGGGCCATAGAAGCTGAAGCCACTCTCGCGCAATCGGCGGTTGCGGAAACGGCCCACAACAGCCGCCCACGGCCCCCAGGTAAGCACATAGAAGAGCCGGGTGAGGCGGATCTTTCCGCTGGCACGACGCGGCAGGATGATGGTCTCAAAGGCATCAAGCAGCACGGTGCCGATGGCGAACAGTCCGAAGATCAAGCCAAGTGGGTGCACGCTCGTATTGTGCGGCCTGTTCGCCTGCGTGCGCCAGCGCTCCGCTGACCACTAGGTTTCCGGCATATCGCCGCGCCGACTAATAGTGATGCTGCGGGGCGGCTGGAGTTTCAGATTCAGGCGCACCCCTGTGCTCGAATCTCTATTGTTTACCCGCGATCAGCTCCTCATAGAGGGCGATGGTCTGGTCCGCGATGCTGGACCACGCGAAGTGCTGCTCCACACGCTTGCGGCCGGCTTCGCCCATGCGCTTGCAGGCGGCAGGGTCTTTGAGCAATGTAGTGAGCTTCGCGCCCAGATCGCGAGCGAACTGGTCCGGATCTACAGGGAAGCTGGTGACCGGGTCCTGCTTGAAAGGGACCAGGTAACCGGTCTCGCCATCGACGACGACTTCGAGAATGCCGCCGGTGGCGCTGGCGACTACGGGCGCGCGGCAAGCCATGGCTTCGAGATTGATGATGCCGAAAGGCTCATAGACAGAGGGGCAGCAGAAGACGCGGGCATGCGAGTAGAGCTGGATGGTCTCTGCGCGGGTGACCATCTTCTCGATCCAGACGATGTGTGGATTCTGGGCGCGGGCTTGGTTGACTTTGGCGCGCATCTCGGCCGCGATCTCGGGCGTGTCCGGTGCGCCGGCACAGAGGACAATCTGCGTCTCCGGCGGAAGATATCGGATCGCATCGACCAGATGCGTGACGCCCTTCTGGCGGGTGATGCGGCCGACGAAGAGAACATAGGGGACAGCTGGATCGACGCCATACTGCGTGAGCGCAGTGGTGTCGCTGGTCTGCTGGTATTCGTTCAGGTCGATGCCGTTGTAGATGACGTGGACGCGTTCCGCAGGCACGTCGTAGGCGCGCAGCACGTCGGCCTTGGTGCCGTTGGAGACGGCGATGATCGCGTCGGCTTCAAGGATGGCGGTGCGCTCCATCCACGAGCTCATGGCGTAGCCCGAGCCGAGCTGCTCGGATTTCCAGGCGCGCAGCGGCTCGAGCGAGTGTGTCGTGAGGACAAAGGGGATGTTGTAGAGCTTTTTGGCCAGGAAACCGGCCATCGAGACGTACCAGGTATGGGTATGGCAGATGTCGATGCTTTCCAGGGCCTTCACCTGAGTGAGGTTCAGGCTGAAGGCTTCGAGGGCGCCCTTGAATTTGCCGGTGGTGCCGTGGGTGATCTCGTCCCAGGGCTCCTGTCCGCGGACGTGGAGGCGCCCGAGGTCCGCGTATTGCTTGCCCCAGCAATGGACTTCAACTTCGATCTTTTTAGCGAGCTCGCGGCTCAGGTAATCGACATGGACGCCGGCGCCGCCATAGATGTGTGGCGGAAATTCGCGGGTGAAGAGCGCTGCTCGCACGGTGATTTCCCCTGGCAACGTAGTCGGAACGGGCCCTGGCCTGCTTAGGAATGCGAGTCGGCGTCGCCATCCTTCTCATACACGTGAGTGGTCTTGGTCACGCCCTTCTTGAAGACCTTGCGAAGGCTGGAGCGCAGTACCGCGTCTCCTTGCAGCAGCACATCCTTGATCGGTTCTTCGGGGCGGCCGCGGAAGGTGGTCACGTGAAAGTACTCCTGCTGTTCCAGCGGCGTCGCGGAGAAGTAGTAATTGGAGACGCAGCAGCGAGGCGCATGCATTGCCTGGACCTTATTCACGGAGTGCCATGAGGTCTTGTGGGTGGCCATCAGGGCCAGGCGATTGAAGCGGCTGACGATCTCGCGGGGCTCACCCTGAGGGCCGTTGTCCCACAGCTCCAGGTTGCCGCCCGAATCATGAGTCCATTCCGGCGAGACATAGTAGAGCAGGTTCAGGACGCGGTAGAGATTGCGGTCCTTGTCATGGGAGTTGTCGAGATGCGGGTTGAGGAAGTGCCCGTTCGCCATCAGGCTGATGCCGCCGGCGTAGAGGTGATCGTCCGGGATCATACCGGCGATGCCGGTGATCTCGGTGCACAGCGAGACCACACGGGGATCCTGGAAGGCATAGATGATCTCTTCCAGGAGTGGGTGATAGCGATCCATTTGCGCGGCCACCAGCTTATGTTCGCGCAGGCTTTTGCGCTCCATCATCTCGGAGGGCTTCGGGTAGGCCATAAAAATCTCCCGCGCCATATCCTCCGGCAGCACGTTGTCGAGCATGGCGCTGGGCACCCGGTCCGGTTGATGGAACTCCTCGGCAAGCCTCTCTCGTTCGCGCTGCAGGCCCTGCACGATGTGGTCAGCATATTGCGCGCGCGTGACAGCAACGTGTTTCGTACTCGTAGTCATTGACCGTTCCCTTTCGTGCCCCTTCAACCACTCACGATACTACCCGCTCCCGTCTGTCACCAGCGGCGGCCAGCAGTCGGCTCACGCCCTGCCTTGCTGCCGCGCGGGCTTCGGCGCGGCGGAGACGCAGGCCGAGGGTAGCCATCCGGTGGCAGCGCAGGCATAGCGTGCGCAGGTTAGAAAGATCGCATTCACCGCCTCCCTCAACGACCGGAACGATGTGGTCAGCCTCCCAAAGGGAGCGGCCGGTGTAGGCGGCCAGGTCCCAGTAATTGAGCAGGCGCTGGCGCGTCGCGCCGCGCGAGCGCTTGAGAATGCCCTGGGCGACCAGCGTGTCGATCCGGCAGCTTTTGCAGACGCCGCGATCGCGTTTGAGCACCTGCTCGCGTAGGTAGCCGGGATCAGAGCGCAGGCGCCACTCGTGAACGCAGCCGTCGGAGCAGAAGGTGCGGCGACCCTTGCCCACTTCCATCGCACACCAGCGGCAGAGGCAGCGGCCCCCGGCCCCGCGGGGCAACGTGCGGGGGGAGGCCCAGCCTCCGGGCATAGTGCGGCGGGTGCTCATTCCTTCTGCTTATAAAGTCGGCCGCTCTCGGGGACAACGGCCCGGAATCGACTTTGCTACGTCCCCTCCCGAGTCCTGTTTCAGAAGGCTGGCCACGACCCTGTGGGCTCACCTGGCTGCTGCCGTGTCCGGTCGTGGGCAGCCTGCAAGCGCAGATGGACAGTCAGCGTACTTCTCATTCACCGTAAGTAGCGGATAACTCGAGATAATCATCTTCCGCAATTTGGCCTGAAGCGTGCAGTTCTCTTGCTGGGCTTGCCGGCATTGCCCATCGATTGGGACTGGACCGGTGCGCTCAGTCGAGCTGGAACACCTTGCTGCGTGACTTCCCGGCAATTTCCGGGATCGAGAGGAATTGATGACGCTGATTCAGGACGTTCGCTATGCTCTGCGGCAGTTGCGCAATACACCGGGTTTCACCATTACGGCGGTGTTGACCCTGGCGTTGGGGATTGGGGCGAATGCGGCGATCTTCACCCTGGTCAACGCGGTGCTGCTGAAGAATCTTCCGGTGGCGGATCCGAAGACGCTGGTGCGGGTGGGCGATGACAACAATTGCTGCGTGAGTTCGGGCACCAGCGACAACGGTGACTACTCGCTATTTCCGACTGAAACCTGGCTGCATATGAAGAAGAACGCACCGGAGTTTGAGGAGCTGGCGGCGATGCAGGCGGGATTCGGCTACAACCCAATCACGGTGCGCCGCGAGGGCGATCCGGCAGCAGCGCGGTCGATGATGGGAGAGTTCGTATCGGGCAACTACTTCCGGACCTTCGGGCTGCGTCCGGCAGCGGGCCGGATGATGGCGGACACGGACGATGTGGCCGGTGCGCCCATGACCGCAGTGATGAGCTATGACGCGTGGCAGCGGGATTACGACGGCGATCCGGCGGTGGTGGGCAGCACGTTCTGGGTGAACACGAAGGCTGTGACGATTATCGGGATTGCGCCGGAGGGTTTCTATGGCGACCGGCTGTCGAGCACGCCGCCGGAGTTCTATCTGCCGATCGAATCGATGCCGGTGATCTCAAATAGTCCGTTTGTGCATGACCCGGATGTGCAGTGGCTATACATTGTCGGGCGGGTGAAGCCGGGGGTGAGCCTGCCGGCATTACAGCAGAAGCTGACCGTGCTGCTGCGACAGTCGTTCGCGCCGACGAAGACCTTTTCGGAGGGCGAAAGCAAGAAGGCGCTGGCCAAGGCGCATGTGGTGCTGTCGCCGGCGGGCGGCGGGATCCAGGCGTTGCAGCAGCAGTACGACTCCAATCTGTATCTGCTGATGACGATCTCCGGCCTGGTGCTGCTGATTGCATGTGCGAACATTGCGAACCTGCTGCTGGTGCGCGGCATGGGACGGAAGGCGGAGATCTCTCTACGCACGGCGCTGGGCGCGATGCGCGGCCGGATCATCCAGCAGGTACTGACGGAGAGCATTGTGCTCTCGGTGCTGGGCGGGGCTGCTGGGCTGCTGGTGGCATACCTGGGGGCTCGGGCGCTGTTGGTGCTGGCGTTCCCGCGCGCGCAAGGACTGCCGATCGAGGCCACTCCTTCGCTGCCGGTGCTGGGGTTTGCGTTTGGGCTGTCACTGGTGACGGGCATTTTGTTTGGCGTGGCACCGGCGTGGATCGCAGCGAAGACCGAGCCCGCGGATGCATTGAGAAGCGGATCGCGCACAACCACGACCCGCGCCTCTCTGCTGCAGCGTGGACTGGTAGTGACGCAGGCGGCGCTGTCGCTAGTGTTGCTGGTGGCCGCCGGGCTGTTCACGCAAAGCCTGAACAAGCTCGAGCATGCCGACATGCGGCTGGATGCGAAGAACCGGTATATCGTGCACATCAATGCGCAGGCGGCAGGTTACGAACCGAAGCAACTTGAGGCGCTCTACCGGACGATGGAGGATCGCTTCCATGCGCT
>DASUWP010000298.1:0-2761 GCA_036378335.1 Acidobacteriaceae bacterium
GCTACTGGCTGTCCGGAGCGTGTTGCAGAACCGGTCCCCACGCAAATGGCGGGATAGGGAGACGATCGAATGGGGCCGACCTCGGCCAAATTTGATCCAGAGATGGAGGATAAAGATTGGCAGAATCCGATTCAGACTTACAAGATTTTCGCAGCGGCAGATGCCAGAGATTACGCCGACACTAGCGCCAGCCACTCCTGCCGCCGATCCGGTGAAGAAGCCTACTCAGCCGATGCTCGCGCTCTTTGCTTCGGCCGTGAATGGATCGACCATCGGTGCGCCTGAGACCAAACCCAAAGAGGCGTTCGTCTGGGAGAAAACGAAGGGAATCGAATGAGAGACAAATTGCCAGCAACACCACTTCACGCTTGAGGAACGCTCGGTATGCTCACAATCTCGAAACCGCTGTCATCCAGCCAGGCGCAGACCTACCATGCGCGGGAGTTTGCCTCGCAGGAACAGAACTACTGGAGCCGCGATCAGCAGGGTCACAGTGAGTGGCAGGGCAGACTCGCCGAGCAGTGGGGGTTGCAAGCTGGCGTTGGTTGCGAACACTTCGCACGGCTGAGTGAAGGCCAACATCCGCACACCGGAGAGCAGCTCGTCCGGCATCAGGTTTCGAGAACCTATGAAGGCAAATTTGGCAGAGAGGTAACCAGCGTCGAGCATCGCGCCGGGTGGGACGCTACGTTTTCCGCGCCGAAGTCTGTATCGCTTACCGCTCTCGTGGGCGGTGATGATCGGGTGCGGGAGGCCCATCGGGAGAGCGTACGCGCGGCACTTCAGGAACTTGAACGATATACGCAGGCGCGAATTGGCAACGTCCATGCCCCGGAGACGACCGGAAAATTTATCGCCGCCACTTTCGAGCACGATACCGCGCGGCCCGTCGATGGATATGCTGCGCCCCAGCTTCATACCCATGCCGTGATCTTCAACATGACCGAGCGCGACATCGGCCCCAAAAACGGGAAGCAGATGCGAGCTTTGCAGCCGCACGAGATGTTTGTGTCACAGCGCTACGCCACGGCGGTCTACCGATCCGAGTTGGCTCTGCGTCTGGAAAAGCTGGGCTACGAACTAGAGCGCGGCAAGCACGCGCAGCCGGAAGTCAGAGGCTACACGAAGGAATATCTGGAGGCTTCCAGCCCGAGGCGTGAACAGATCAAAGACCATCTTCGGGAACAAGGAATCGACGGAGCTGCGGCGGCACAGATCGCAGCCCACCATACGCGCGACCGCAAGGAACTGCTGTCGCCGGGAGAAGTCTTACAGCGGCACCGCGAGTTGGCCGCACAATACGGCCATCAGGCGGACCGCGTCGTCCGACAGGCGCGCCAACATGGGCAATACCAGATGCCGGAACCGGACGTTCAGGCCAAGCAGGCCGTGACCTGGGCGCGCGATCATGTCTTCGAAAGATTGGCTGTGCAGGACCGCCGCGCGATCCTTGAATCAGCGCTTGTGCGCGGCATGGGAGAGACAACTTACACTCAGGTGCGGCAGGAATTCGAGCGCCGGATCGAGGCCGGGGAGTTCCGCGAAGTCTCGCGCATGGGCGCTGGCCAACAATACACGACTGCCGCGATGGTACGCATGGAGGGCGAGATCGTTGGCCGGATGCAGGAAGGCAATCGCCGCGTCTACAGCGATCCCATGCTGGTCGCGCCGCAAGTGCGCATCGCCACGGAAGACCGCCACCCGGAGCTGAACGCTTCGCAGCGCGAAGCAGTAGACGAAATCTTTCTCTCGCGGGAGAAGGTTGTCGGCTTAGATGGCATCGCTGGCGCGGGCAAGACAACCACTCTGTCCGTGATCCGCGAAGGCGCGGAGGCCGAAGGCTACAGGGTGGAAGGTTTCGCCCCAACGTCCCGCGCGGCTCAGAAGCTCGGCGACGCAGGCATGCAGACATCGACGTTACAGAAACATCTGGTGCGCGGACAGCAGCCGGATACCGGGGAGAAACGGCTCTATGTTCTCGACGAATCCTCTCTGGCATCGACCAGGCAGGTACATGAGTTTGTGAACCGGCTCCATCCGAATGACCGTGTGTTGCTGGTCGGCGACCGGCGGCAACATGAGGCGGTGGAGGCCGGGCGACCCTTCGCGCAGCTTCAGGACGCAGGCATGAAAACCGTGAAACTCGAAGAGATCGTGCGCCAGAAAGACCCCGAACTGAAACAGGTGGTCGAGCAACTTGCACGCGGCGAAGTGCGCGAAGCGATCCAGAATCTTGACCGGCAGGGCCGCGTCCATGAGATTCAAGGCCGCGACGAGCGCATCGCCGGTATCGCGAAGGAGTACGCAAAATCGCCGGAAAACACGCTGGTGATTTCTCCCGATAATCGCTCTCGCATCGAGATCAACAAGCGCATCCATTCCGAATTGCAGCGGGATGGCCTCGTCAGCAACGAGGAGCACCGCATCAGGATGCTTGTGCCACGCCAACACCTCACCGGCGCGGACCGCACATGGGCCCAGCGCTATGAGGTGGGCGAGGTGCTGCGCTATTCGCGCGCCTCGAAGGAGACCGGCATCAGGAAAGGCGCGTACGCACAGGTAAAGAGCATCGACGCTCCGAAAAACCGGCTGACGGTCGAGCTACAGGACGGCACGCAGCGCACCTACGATCCACGCCGACAGCGGGGCGTTTCCGTCTTCGGCGAGGAGATGCGGAGTTTTTCAATGGGCGACCGCATCCAGTTCACCGCGCCGGCCAACGAACTGAGAGTTGCGAACCGCGAGTTGGGCACCATCAAAA
>DASUWP010000299.1:0-13084 GCA_036378335.1 Acidobacteriaceae bacterium
GTGCTCTACGACGCCTTCGGCCAGCGTCAGGTCTCCACCATGTACACCCAGCTCAATCAGTACCACGTGATCCTGGAGGTGCAGCCGAACTTCCAGTTGGACCCGAGCTCCCTCAGCAGCCTCTACGTAGCCTCATCGGCGGGCACCGAGGTCCCGCTCAGCACCTTCATCAAGGTGCAGCGCACCACCACTCCGCTCGCCATTGATCACCTGGGCCAATTTCCCGCCAGCACCATCTCCTTCAACCTGGCTCCGAGTGCCTCTCTAGGCGATGCGGTCAAAATCATTGACCAGGTGGAAACCGATCTCCACATGCCGGAGACCGTCAACGCCAGCTTCCAGGGCACCGCCAAAGCCTTTGAGGCTTCGCTCACCAATGAGCCCATCCTCATCCTCGCTGCGCTCATCACGGTGTACATCGTGCTGGGCGTGCTCTACGAGAGCTACATTCACCCGGTCACGATTCTCTCTACGCTGCCCTCAGCGGGCGTCGGCGCCATCCTGGCGCTGCTCCTCTTCGGCATGGACCTCAACGTCATCGGCATCATCGGCATCATCCTGCTTATCGGCATTGTGCAGAAGAACGCCATCATGATGATCGACTTCGCGCTCGATGCCGAACGGAATGGCGGCAAGAACTCCGAGGAGGCAATCTATCAGGCTTGCCTGCTGCGTTTCCGGCCCATCCTGATGACCACCATGGCCGCAATGCTCGGCGGTCTGCCGCTCGCGCTCGGCACCGGCATGGGCTCGGAGCTGCGCAGGCCGCTGGGCATCACCATCGTGGGCGGCCTCATCGTCTCCCAGGCCCTCACCCTCTTCACCACGCCGGTGGTCTATCTCTACTTCGACCGCCTGGGACAGCGTCTCAGCCGGCGGCGGGCACGCGTAGCAGCGCATCGCGCCACCGAGCACACGGTTTCGGCGGACTGAGGAGACCGAGCGCCCATGCATATTTCCGCCCCATTCATTCGCCGCCCGGTCGCCACCTCGCTGCTGAGCCTGGCGCTTCTCCTGGGTGGCGCTGTGGGCTATGTCCTGCTTCCCGTCTCGTCTCTGCCGGAGGTGGAGTTCCCCACCATCAACGTGCAGGCGCAGTTGCCCGGCGCCAGTCCGGAGACCGCTGCATCGGCCATCGCAACACCCCTGGAGCGTCAGTTCGGCCGCATCGCCGGCGTCACGCAGATGACCTCCTCCAGCACGCTCGGCGGCAGCAATATCACCCTGCAGTTCGATCTCAATCGCAATATCGATGGCGCAGCGCGCGACGTGCAGGCAGCCATCAATGCAGCCCGCGCACAGCTTCCCGCCAATCTCCCGCAGAACCCGCGCTTCTTCAAGTCCAACCCGGCAGACGCGCCCATCATGATTCTGGCCCTCACCTCAGACCAGTTGACCCGGTCGCAGATCTACGATGCCGCAGACTCGGTGCTGCAGCAGAAGATCTCCCAGGTGCCGGGCGTGGGCGAGAGCTTCGTCGGCGGCGGCGCCGGGCCGGCAGTCCGCGTCGAAGCCAATCCGTTGCAGCTTAGTTCGTATGGCATCGGCCTGGAGTCGCTGCGCACCACCCTGGGCGCGGTGAACCAGAACATGGCCACCGGCTACTTCCGCAATGACCACCGCATCAGCAACATCAACACCAACGATCAGCTCTTTCAGGCGAGCCACTACGCGCCACTGGTGGTCGGGTATAACCCCAGCACCGGCGCGGCCGTGCGGCTGGAGGATGTCGCCTCGGTCATCGATTCCACCTCAAACCTCTACACCTCTGGTCTGGCCAACGGCAAGCCCGCCGTGCTGATCGTCATCTTCAAGATCGCCGGCGCAAATGTCATCGATACGGTCGACCGCGTCAAAGCCGCGCTGCCCTCTCTCGAAGCCTCGATTTCGCCGCTCATTCACACCAGCATCGTGATGGATCGCACTCTGACCATCCGCGCCGCTATCTCTGACGTGGAGATCACGCTGCTTATCTCCATCGCGCTGGTCATCATTGTTGTTTTCGTTTTCCTGCGCGATGTGTGGTCCACCATTATTCCCAGTGTTGCCGTGCCGCTGTCTCTGGTGGGCACTTTCGGCGTCATGTACCTGCTGGGCTACACGATGGACAACCTGTCGCTGATGGCCCTCACGGTTGCCACCGGCTTCGTTGTGGACGACGCCATCGTGGTGCTTGAAAACATCACCCGCTATCTGGAGCAGGGCATGACGCCGTTCGATGCGGCCATGAAAGGCTCCAAAGAGATCGGTTTCACCGTGCTCTCCATGAGCACCTCGCTCATTGCTGTCTTTATCCCCATCCTGCTCATGGGCGGCATCGTCGGGCGCCTCTTCCGCGAGTTCGCCGTCACCCTTTCCGTCGCTATCGCCGTGTCGCTGGTCCTCTCGCTGACCACCACGCCGATGATGTGCGCGAAGTTTCTCCAGCAGCACAATCCGAGCGAACGCAGCCGGGCCTACCTTTTCGGAGAGCGCGCCTTCAATGCATTGCTGGCCGGCTATGATCGCGGCTTGCGCTGGGTACTGCGGCACCAAAACCTCACCCTTCTGATTGCGGTCGGCACTTTGGCGCTGAATGTCTACCTCTACGTCATCGTTCCAAAAGGCTTCTTCCCGCAGGAAGATACGGGCCGCCTGGGCGGCGCGGCTCGTGCCTCGCAGGACATCTCCTTTGACGCCATGACCGTCAAGCAGTCGCAGCTCGCAGCGATTGTGCAGAAGGATCCCGGTGTGGATTACGTGCTCGCCTTCGCCGGCAGCGGCGGAGGAGGCGCCACTACCAACGTCGGTCGTATGTTCATCACGCTCAAGCCGCTCAGCGAGCGCAAAGTCAGTGCCGATCAGATCATCAATCGTCTGCGCGGCAAGTTATCCCACATCCCCGGCGTGCAGCTCTTCCTTCAGGCCTCGCAGGACATCACGGTAGGGGGACGTTCCAGTGATTCTCAGTATCAGTACACTCTGCAGGATTCCAATCTCGACGAGCTGAACGAATGGGCGCCCAGGCTGCTGGACAAGATGAAAAGCATGCCGGAGCTCCGCGATGCCTCCACCGACCAGCAGGAGAATGGTCTCGAAGCGCGTCTCGTTGTCGACCGCGATACCGCGTCGCGGCTTGGCCTCACCATGCAGGACGTGGACAATGTACTCTACGACGCCTTCGGCCAGCGTCAGGTGTCCACCATGTATACCGGCCTCAATCAGTACTACGTCGTGATGGAAGTGGATCCCAAGTACCAGCGAGATCCTGACTCGCTGAAGAACATCTATATCCGCTCCACGAACGGCACGAACGTGCCGCTCTCTGCGATCTCTCACTTTGAGAACCGCCGCACCGCGCTGGCAGTGAACCACTCCGGGCAATATCCATCCATCACCCTCACCTTCAACCTGGCGCCCGGCGTGGCGCTCGGCCAGGCGGTCACTGCGCTCGACAAAGCGAAGCAGCTGATGGGGATGCCCAGTAGTGTGCAGGGCGCGTTCTCTGGCACAGCGCAGGCCTTCCAGTCATCGCTGGCGTCGGAACCCATGCTCATCGCCTTCGCTCTGGGTACCGTATACATCGTGCTCGGCGTGCTCTACGAGAGCTACGTCCATCCCATCACTATCCTTTCCACGCTCCCCTCTGCAGGCGTGGGTGCCATCCTCGCGCTGCTCCTCACCCATACAGACCTCAGCGTCATCGCGTTGATTGGCATCATTCTGTTGATCGGCATTGTGAAGAAGAACGCCATCATGATGATCGATTTCGCGCTCGCCGCCGAACGCGAAGAAGGGAAGTCGCCGGAGGCGGCAATCTACGAGGCCTGCCTGCTGCGCTTCCGTCCCATCATGATGACAACTTGCGCAGCGCTACTGGGCGGGCTGCCGCTGGCGCTCGGCACCGGCACGGGTTCCGAGTACCGCCGCCCCCTCGGCATCACCATCGTCGGCGGCCTGATCGTCTCCCAAATGCTGACCTTGTTCACTACGCCGGTGGTCTACCTGGTCTTCGACCGCCTGCGCCTATTCTTCATCCCCGGTCACAAGGAGCGCTGGGTCAGCGTCGAACAGCACGGCGACTAAGCCTTGTCGACAAGATGCAATCTCCTAAGCTGAAGCCAGTCTCCGCCTCAAAGAAGGCACCGCGTTCACGACACGCATCGCAGTCTTGGTGATGCCGAACATCGGATACTTCTTTTCCCCGACAGCCTGCTCCATGGATTTCCGCGAGTTCTCCACCGCGGCGAATGCGTATTCACGCATGGATGTTTCATACTCAGCAATCGCTTCCAGTAGAGGCCTTTCGCCGTAACAAGCCTCAATCAACTTTCTAGCAAGCAATGCTGCATCTTTCAGCGCAATGTTCGCTCCTATGCCGCGATAGGGCGTCATGCTGTGAATGGCATCTCCCAACAATGTGATACGCGAAGTCTTCCATGGAGCCATTGGCCGCGAGGTGCGCAACCGGTTCACAGAAATCTCGTTCTCGCTCACCATCTCCACCAGCTTGCGCAGGTCCGGGTGCCAACGTGTCACCGCTTTTCGCAGCGCTTCTTTGAGTGCGCGCGGGGTCATAGAATCCGGATCGCTTGGCAAGCCAAAATATTCTGGCCGTCCACCGAACCCAAGAATCATGTAATCCTCATCGCCTTCCGGAGGCTCATCCATTCCCAGCAGCCTCAACGATTGACTCGCCGCTGTCGACCGCTTCCAGATCGCCATAAGGAGGCTGCACGGCTCTGGCGGCACCACCATCACTGGTCCATCCAGCAAACGATGCGGCGCAAGCGCCATCACGCCGTCGCTGAGACGGACTTTGCCGCCGAGCGCCACCACGCCTGTATCGAGAGGGTCAGCGTCGGGAAAATACTGTTTGCGAACGCGAGAATTGACGCCGTCTGCAGCGACAACAATATCGGCTTCAGCGCTGCTGCCGTCCTCGAAGTGAAGCGAAAATCGTCCATCCGGCAACTCTTCGTAACGCACAAAGCGCCTGTTGAAGTGCACCGCATCTTGCATCCCGGCAAGCAGAACATGACGCAAAGTAATGCGGCTGATCGAGCGATGCCGCGCAATTGGATCGACTGGCCCGACATCCCCGCGAAAACGGAGCAATTCCTGCAGTTGTTCTGTAGCGAGAGTGATTCCCTGCGCGTAATCGCCTTCCGTCGCATCGAATATCTGCCACAGATGCTCCGTCAAGCATTGATGCAGCGCAGTGCTTCCCTGCGGATCGATATGCACACGATATCCCTGTGAGCGCGAGGTCGGCGTTTCGTCGCGCTCGTAAACAGTCACGGGCACGCCAGCCTTCTTCAGCCCTTGTGCGAGGCAGAGTCCACCAATTCCTCCGCCCACAATTGCTACATCGAATCTCTGCTCGCTCATGCTTTTGCTCCCGTCTTGCGAAGACGCCTTTTCAGCTTGCTTTTCACGTTGTCGGAAAGGATCCATGACTCGACGCTCCGTTCAATCTCGCGAATGTTACCCGCGCCTGTGAGCGCTACTCCCGCGAAGATCGACATCAGCATGGCAAGCATCGCCTCCGGGTTCATGTCCGCGCGGAAGGTGCCATCACCAACCCCCTCCAGCACCATTTGCTCGATCCCTTGCCGCCAATGAAAATTCATTTGCTCGACGACCCTCTGCACTTCGCTGTCGCGTCTGCCGCGCATGGCAAACTCCTGCATGACCAGCAGCATCCCGGGCTCATGCTTGAAGTAGTGCCGCCCGTCTGAAAATTCCTGCCGCAGGCGATCCAGCGCCGGATACCCTGACGGGGCCGGCGTGGGCCCGTGAACCGTCACGAATTTCGCTCCGATAAACTGCGCCAGCCCTTCCACCAGGTCCTGCTTGGAAGGGAAGTAATAGTGCAGGGTCGCAATGTTGACTCCGGCGCGCGTGGCCACTGCGCGGGTGCGCAGGCCCTCAAAGCCCACTTCGGCAAGCACGTCAAACGCCGTCTGCAACAGGCGCAGCCGCTTCTTTCCTTGTTCATCCTGGGGCTGCAGCAGCGCGCGACACCAGTCGGGAATCGGGCCGTCGATCATGGCGACAGCTTAATCAATCAATTGATTAATGTCAATCAATTGATTGATTAACTACATTGGCAAAGGCGGCTCGTGGGCTGGCCCGCCTTTCGGCTTCGCCAGCCCCCTTCTGTTGAGCGGCTATATGAAATTACTCTGCCCGCAGGGCCTCGACAGCGTTGACCCTTGCCGCACGTGCCGCAGGAACGGCCGATGCGATCACCGCGGCAGCCAGAATGACGAAGGCTGACAGAAGGAACGCGGGCATCCCGGGCAGATGGATCTGAGCAACGAAGCGGCCAATGCCACGTGCGAAGATGATCCCGAAGATCACCCCCGCCGTAACCCCGATGCTGGCAATGGCCAAGCCTTGACGCAGCACATCGGTAAGGATGTCCCGGGGCTGCGCGCCCAGTGCCATGCGAATACCGAACTCGCGTGTGCGGGCGCTGACCGAGAATGCGAGCACACCCGCCACTCCCACCACGGAAATAAGCAGGGCCACTGCGGCGAACCCGCCGAAGACCACAGCGTTCAGCTTGTCCGGCGTCATCACTTCGGCGCGAATATCCTCGAGCGTGCTCATCTTCTCGACCGGCTGCTCCGCCGAAACGTCATGGATGGTCCGCGTGATGGCTGGCGCCAGTGCGTACGGGTCGCCTGACTTGACGCGCACGAAGAGGCGTCCCTGCCATCCCTCCTGATCCGTCGGCTGATAGACCGTCATCATCGGCGATGGAATGATGTTCTCGTCATCCACATCCGGCACTACGCCGACGATCCGCCGCGGCTCCATGCTGATCCCGATAAATTTCATCACGCCGTCCGTCCAGCGGAGCTCACGGTTAAGCGCCTGCTGTCCCGGGAAAAGTGTCTGCGCCAGGCTCTGACTGACGATCACCACCCGTTCGCTGCCATTTTTGTCCGAGTCTCTGAAGTCGCGTCCTTCAAGAAGCGGCATGCCCAGGGTTTCGAAATATCCTGGCGAGACGGAACGGAACTTTGCGCGCCAGTCGTCGATCCCGTTCTTGCGCGCTACACCCGGTACCGCAAACATGAAGCTGATGCTCAGTCCCTGGTCGTCGCGCCACGGAACGCTGAACCCTGTCGAGACGCGGGCCACCCCAGGCAACGTGCTAACCCGACGCTGCGCCTCGTGATAAAAGTCCTGCACCTGCTGCGGTGTTCGTCCATAGCTCAAGACGGGTAAATTCACGGCCAGGACCTGCGAGGTATCAAAAGGCGGACGCGTGTTTTCCAGCGTGTACAGAGTCCGCATCAACACCGCAGCCCCTGTCAGCAGCAGAAACGAGGCGGCTATCTGCATCACCGCAAAGATGCGCAGCCGCTTGCTGCTGCCGCCCGTGCTGCTGCGCGTTCCACCACCGATCAGACTCGCGCTCAGGCTTGTGTTGTTCGACGGCAGCCGGGGAATATACGCCAGGAATACCGCCGCCACCAGCGCCAGCACAATGCCGAACCAGACCAGCGTGGAGTCGAGTGTCAGCCCATCCGCGCGTACCGAGAACCGTGCCGCATAGCGCCCCAGCACAGCGACCATGGGCCAGGCGAGCATCAGCGCAGCCAGAACTCCACTGCCGCACAGCACCAGGCTTTCCGCCAGAAGCGAGCGCCGCAGCGCTGCGGTAGTGGCGCCTAGCGCCGAGCGCACAGCTAGCTCCGATTCGCGCCGTACCGTTCGCGCCAGCACCAGGTTGGCGACATTTGCACATGCGATCACAAATAGCAGCCCTGAGGCCGCGAACAGTACCCAAAGGACGGTATTGGCGCGCTCATTGATCTGCTCGTGGATGCGTTTTGCGTCGATTTGGAAGTGATCCTGTGGCCTATATACCTCGGGATGTGCAGCCGTCATCGCTGCGTAGCGCGTGCGCAGCTCCGCTCGCGCAGCCGCAAGCGTCGCTCCCGGCGCAAGCCGCGCGAAGACCTCAGTCATGCGATGCTCGCGTCCCGTGACCATGGTGGCGGACAGATGATGCGGGCTGGTCACGATATTGGCGATAAACTCCGTCGCCACCGGATACGGAATGGACGGCTCGAGCACTCCCACGACAGTCGCGCCGCGCGCTCCCTCGAAGCTCTCCAGCCGCACGGTCTTGCCCAGCACGCTTGGATCTCCATGCAGCGACTCTTTCCAGAATCGATACGTCAGCACGATGGCGCCCGCCGCGTTCGGACCATCGTCGGAGGTCGTCAGCAGCCGCCCCAGCACCGGGCGCAGTCCCATCACCTCGAAGTAATGGCCGTCCACCACGCCTGCAGGAATCTCCCGCGGCGTGCCCAGTCCCACCACAGTGAAGTTCATCGTCGAAAACGTGCCAAGTTCGGTGATCGTCCTCAGATCCTTGCCCAGGTCGTCGATCTCAGGGATCGAGAAGTTTGCGTTGTCGTTACCGATACCGGGAGCACTTTGCCGCACATAGAGCAGGCGGTCTTCGTCGCGATTGGCAAGAGGGCGTAGCAGGACGGCACGCACCACGCTGAAGATGGCGGCATTCGCTCCAATGCCAAGTGCCAGCGTGAGCGCCACGGTGGCCCACAGCGGGCGAACGCGCCACAGAGACCGCACAGCTACTTTCAGATCGCGAAGAAACGACATTGTTTTTCTCCCTCTACCCTGTAGTCGATTGGCGGAGCCGGAATTCGACATCCCCCGCAAAATTTCTCAACCCGGCAGCGACTGCGAGACCCGAGGCACAGCTTCTCAGAGTCTGGCAGCTCCATCCTCACCAGCCGTGGCACTACCGTCACTCTGGCTTTCGTGTTTGAGACTCGTCAGGATTCTAGTGCCGCGGCAAACAGCTTGACTATTTACGTTGATATCAACATAATAGTTTCATGTCAAGCGCTGGGCCGGTCTCTTTCGACACCACCCTGCACGTTCGCGACTGCTGTCTTTGCCTTCACGTGCAGAGGGCAGCCCGCGCCCTGGCTCGGCGCTTTGATGAGGCTCTGCGGCCAGTCGGTCTGACAAATGGCCAGTTTTCACTGATGATGTCGCTGAATCGGCCGGAGCCGCCCGGCATGGCTTCCGTTGCCTCGCTGCTGGCGATGGATCGCACGACTCTTACCGCTGCGCTAAAGCCGCTGGAGCGCCGCGGACTGGTCAAAGTTGCTGCAGATCCTCTTGATCGTCGCAGCCGCCGATTGAGCCTGACAGCGCAGGGCAACGCCTTGTTGGCTTCTGCCATGCCAGTGTGGGAACAGACGCATCGCGACCTGGAGTCGTTGCTCAAGGATGGCGATCCAGATCGCCTCCGGAGCAGCCTCCTCGCTCTCTCCTGACTGAATCATGGGGGAATAGAAAAGGGCGACGCATCTGCGCCGCCCTTTTGCATTTCCAACAGGCCTGTTACCGCGCGAAGGACTGCTCCAGCATCTGCGCGGAGTAGCTCTCCTTCTTCTCCGGGTAATACGCGTTCGAAACGTACTGCTCCAACATCCGTTGTGTATTGAAGAAAGACCCGTTCATCGCGATCGTCGTCTGCATCAGCTTTCGCCAGCCGGGCTTCTGCTGATAGTAGAGAGGCAGAATCTTCGACTCGAGCTTGTCGTAAAGACTCGCCGCCTCATCCTCGGCGCGCTCATGATCGTCGATCGCCCAACCGGTCACGCCCTCGATGCAGCCTTCGATCCACCAGCCATCCAGCACGCTCAGACTGGGCACTCCGTTCAGCGCTGCTTTCATGCCGCTGGTGCCGGACGCTTCATACGGCCGCAGCGGATTGTTCAGCCACAGGTCCACGCCGCCCGTGAGCAGCGCGCCCAGCCGCCATTCGTAATCGGCCAGGTAGATGATGTGCAGCGAGCCGGAGGTCAACTGCTGCGCCTCTTCAAAGATGTGCCGGATGATCTGCTTTCCCGGTTCATCTGCAGGATGCGCCTTGCCGGCATAAAGAATCTGCAGGCTGCCCGCGGACTGCGCGATGCGTGCCAGCCGTTCTGCATCGGTAAACAGCAGATCCCCGCGCTTGTAAGTGGCGACGCGCCGCGCAAAACCGATGGTGAAAATATCCTCACGGAGTTTGATCCCAGCCCGTTTCTCAACTTCGGCCAGCAGAACGTGCTTGCTGTCCGCATGTGCCGCGGCGATCTCCTCCTGCGGGATATCGATGGCGTAGCGCAGGTGCATGTTGTCCTCGCGCCAGCGCGGCAGATGCTTGTCGAAGGTGGCCTGCATGGCCGGAGCGGTCCAGGTGCCTGCATGCACGCCATTTGTAATCGCGGCAATATCGTATTCCGGAAACATCGCGCGGCTCACCTTGCCGTGTTGCATGGCCACGCCATTTACAAATCGCGACAGGCGCATGGCGATGTAGGTCATGTTCACCATGCCCTCGTGACAGCCGCCGATGCGCTCTATGGTCTGTGTCGCCTCGTTGCCTAAAATGCGCTCCGCCTGCTCCATGGAGAAGCGGTCGTGCCCGGCAGGTACTGGTGTGTGTGTGGTGAAGACGCAATGCTGCCGCACCGCATCCAGATCGCTCTCCTGCGCGCTCGAAAGCGCTCCACCGCTCAGCGTCTTCTCCAGCAGCGCGAGCGTCAGCAGTGCAGCATGTCCCTCGTTCATGTGGTACACGCTGATGTCGTATCCCAGAGCATTGAGCATCCGGAACCCGCCAATACCAAGAACGATTTCCTGCGCCAGCCGATAGTTCGTATCGCCGCCGTAAAGGGAGTCGGTCAGGGTGCGGTCGTGCGGATCGTTCTCCTCCAGGTCGGTATCCAGCATGTAGATAGGAATGGTGTGGCCGGTGACGCCTTCCATGTCATAGCGCCAAGCCCGCACGTGTACGGGCCGCCCCTCGATCGTGACCACAATGCGCGGCTCTTCCTGGGGTAGCCGCTGCTCCGGATTCCACGGCTGCGATTCCTCGGTTTGCACTCCGTTCGCGTCCAGAATTTGCCGGAAGTAGCCCTTGCGATGGACCAGCGTGACCGCTGCCAGCGGAAGCCCCATGTCCGCCGCGGAGCGCAGCGTGTCCCCTGCGAGCACCCCCAGGCCGCCACTGTAGGTAGGCATGCTGGGTTCGATGGCAATCTCCATGGAGAAATAGCCGACCATGCCTTCGCTGGCGGCCAGCCGTACAGCATTCAGACTTCCAGATTTCAATCTCTCATCCATCGAGCAAAAAACTCCCTCCAGGACTCATGTCATGGCGGCGCGTCCAGCACCGTCCGATACACGTCGCTTGTTTCGTCGTGAGATGCGCAACGGTTTGCGCAAGTCGCATTTCCGGCGCGAGTTTTCGGCTATGCACCCCCACCGGATTCAGGTGGAAGTGCGCGTATTTTAGCAACCGTTCCCGCCCGAAGGAAATCGTTTACGCGTGCGACTTCCGTAGCAAACAGTTCGTCGAACGGGTCACGATTATGGCAGGAATGCAACAAACGGCCCTCCACTCCCCGAATTAAGACACTTAGAAGCATCGCGGGCTGCTGTGGAAATGTGCATTCGCGAGGTGAACTACCCGGATGCGCGTTCAATTTTCATCCGGCAGCAGCATCATCTGCGGCTGCAGCGCGTCGATCGCGTCCAGGGTGCGCCCGGCGATCGCCTGTAGGTCGCCATTGATGCCTTCGCTGGCCTTCAGCACCAGCTCAAGCTGCTTTTCACGCTTCGCCCACTGCCGCTCCATGAACTTGCGCTCCTGATCAAGATCGGCGCGCATGTCGGTGAACTTCTCCGCAATCGTCTCCACGCGGTGGCGGAACTGCGGCCCGGTCAGATAGCTATAGACCTGCTGTGCCTTGGTCTGCTCGCCCTCGCCAGCACGCCGCACACGTTGCAGTTCGATCAGCGCCTGACGCAGCGCCACCGCAACTGGCAAGGTGCACGCCAGGCTGCTCACCCACACGCCTTCCACCTGATCAAAGAGAGTCAGGTCGCGCGGCAGCGTCTGGCTGGCCAGCACCGCCAGCTCCGCGCCGGCTGCCCGCTGATCGCCGCGCAGCTTCACCAGCCATCCGGCAGACCAGGTCTGCGTCCGCTTGAACTCCCACAGGATGGTGCCGCAGGGCTGGCCAGCCGCATCGCGCACCGTATGCAGCAGATCGCCGCCGAACTGTCCCTTGGGAACAGGCTGGATGTCATCCATAGGGAAGCGGCTGCGTAGTTGCTGCTCCGCCTGCACTTCCAGCACCTCGCCCTGCGCCTGCTGCGAGCCCTGCTCCGCCTTGCGCTTCAACTCGTCGATCTGCCGGCGCAGGCTCTGAATCGCCTCGTCTTTATCTCGCACCTGGAGCTGCATCTGCTGCTCAACCTGCGACTGCGCCTGCCGCCGCACCGCATCCAACTCCTGCTGCACCTGCCGCTCCACCTGCAGCTTCAGCTCGCGGCGCTCATCCTCCAGCGCCCGTTTCTGGCGGAGAAACTCCGCCTCCTGCTCCTGCGCCGCCTTGAGCTTGGTCCCGAGCGATTCCAGCCGTGCTTCCCGGTCCTTCAACTCGCTGGCCTGCCGCTCGAGCTCGCCGGCAACGCTTTGTTTCGCCCGCTCGGCTTCTTGCGCCGCCAGTTGCTTCCGCTCCGCATCCAGCCGGACGCGCACCTGTTCGGCCATGCGCCGTTCAGCATCGGCGGCCTGTCTTTCTAGTTCGGCGCAGCGGTTCGCTACCTCCTGCTCGCGGCCGGCGATCGACGCCTGCTGCTCCCGTATCTGTTGTTGGTACTTCCGCTCTACCGCGGCGATCAGAGGCGCCGCCAGCGACTCCGTCACCTTCATCTCGTAGCCGCACCGCGGGCATTCCATAGTCTGCTCGCCCACGCCCTTGCTGCCCGTTCCTGCCTTTTGCATCTGTACTCCTCTGCCGTCGAACGCCGACTACCGCAGCTGCTCGGCCAGCGCCTCCAACGCGTCACACGCGTGCGCCAAGCCATTCTCCCGGCGCAGTTCCTCGCCTACTACCGCCGCACGCTCGGCGAACCGCGCGTGCCCCAGGATGCGAAGAATCCGCCGCGCCGCGCGCTCGGCCGTGTAGTCTTGCCGGCGAATTACGCCTGCGATCCCCAGCCGTCGCATGCGCCGCGCGTTATCCGGCTGATCATGACTATA
>DASUWP010000300.1:0-29826 GCA_036378335.1 Acidobacteriaceae bacterium
AGCCTGCGCAATCTGGAGCACCAGGACTTCGGGTTCGATCCGGAGGGCCGCTATCTGGTTTCCCTCAATAGCCCCATACTGTCGGGCCATAAGCAAGAACAACTGGTCCCGTTTTATCGTGAGATTCAACGCCGGCTGAGCGCCATTCCCGGAGTGCGCGGCGTGGGCTCCGCGACTTATGCGCCGATGGCCGGCCAGCAGTGGGGGCACGAGATTCGGATTCAGGGAAAACCAGAGCCCGGCCCGAAGGACGATGTATCCGCCGACTGGACCCGCATCACGTCGAGGTTCTTCGAGACGATCGGCGCCCGAGTGCTGGCGGGACGCGCCATCAACGAGGATGACAACGGAAATACGCGGCACGTGGCTGTCATCAACGAAGCTTTTGCGAAGAAATTTTTTGGGAACAAGAATCCCATTGGCCAGCACTTTGGCCCTGCTCCGGTGAGGAATGCGGGAACGTATGAGATTGTGGGTGTCGTCCAGAATATTCACTACGTGACGTGGGGGTTCAAAGATCCAGCCCGGCCCATGTACTACATTCCCGAGGCGCAGACCGTGCATTTCGATCAGCTGGATCTCCAGAGTGACGAGCTTTTGTCACAGAACCTCTTCAACATCGTGCTCTGGGCACCTGGGCATCCCGCGAACATTTTCATGCAAGTGAAGAGGGTGCTGGCCGATGTCGATCCGAACCTGATGATCTATGACATTCAGCCGTATTCGCGAGTGATTCAGGGAACGTTCGACCAGCAGAACATGATTGCCAGCCTTGCCTGGTTGTTTGGCGCTGTTGGCTTAGTACTGGCTGCTGTTGGCCTCTATGGCGTGACCGCATACGGCGTAGAGCAACGCAGGAGCGAGATTGGCGTGCGCATGGCCCTGGGCGCCGATCGCGGCTCAGTGGTTGCGATGGTGCTCCGCGGAGCGTTTTGGCAGGTCGGCATCGGATTGGGGATCGGGATTCCGGCGGCGATTGGAGCGGGATATCTTATGGCGAGCCAGCTTTTCGGCGTGGCGCCGTGGAATCCGTTGCTGTTGGCAGGTGCGACTGTGCTTCTCGGACTGGCGACGCTGGTTGCTGCGGTGATCCCCGCGCGGAGAGCGGCGAGTATCGATCCGATGCGGGCACTTCGCAGCGAATGACCGAAGCGATGTAAGTACAGGGTGCACTAGGTCGACAACTCCAGGGAGATTTGCTTGTTGTCGCGATCGATCGAAGTGATCTTGAAATTACGTATCTGACCAACGTGCATTGGCTCAGCCTGTGCGCCCAACGCTTTCGTCTCACCCTTCCATCGGGCGCTCAGCATAGAGCTCAACGCTGAGAGATCAAGCTTGGCTTCGCTTTGGCTCGATGCCGCCGCCTCGGTCTTTACGCTTATGGCGCAATTAGCGCGAATGCCTTCGCCGAGTTCCACGATGACGTTGTCTCCGGTGGACTCAATCACGCGGCCCGATACGACGTCACCGAATGAATGCTCCTCGAGATACTCGTCCAAATCGGAAGGAACCAACTGCTTCATACTCAGCTTAATCTGACGCTTTTCCAAATCTACGGCGAGTACCTGAGCTCTGACGACCTGTCCTAGCTTAAGCACGTCCTGTGGATGATTAATGCGTTTCTCGGCACTGATCTCGCTAATGTGAACCAAGCCCTCGATACCCTCCGCCAACTGCACGAAGGCTCCGAATTTTGTTAGTCGTACGACTGCGCCTTCGATAACAGAACCTGCGGGAAAGTTCTGCGGCACCACAGCCCATGGGTCGCCGAGAGCCTGCTTGAGCCCCAAAGAGAGGCGGCGCTCAGCTGGGTTGATTGAAAGAATGACGGCTTCAACCGTGTCCTCAAGTTTGAGCAGATCAGCAGGCTTTCGCACCTTCTTGACCCACGACATCTCTGAGACGTGAATCAGACCCTCGATGCCGGGCTCGACCTCGATGAACGCACCAAAATCCATAAGACGTTTCACGGTGCCGCTTACGCGCTGACCCAACTGATACCTGTCGGCAGCGGAGTCCCATGGTTCTGGTTGCAGTTGCTTGAGCCCAAGAGAAATGCGCCTGCTGTCGGGATCGATCTTCAGAACCTTGACTTGCACTCGCTGACCGACCGTAAGAACTTCCTCAGGATTATTGACCCGACTCCAGGCAATATCGCTTACATGCAGCAAACCATCGACTCCACCAAGATCGACAAAGGCGCCATAGCTTGTAAGGCTTCGAACTAAGCCACTAACGATATCTCCCACTTTCACCTCCGCATATCGTTGTTGCTCAAGCTGGCGGGCCTGTTCTTCAAGGATGACGCGGCGGTCAACGACAACGTCCTCTTCCACGGCGTCCAGCTTTACGATGCGGCAGGTGATCTCCTGGCCAACAAGCTTTTCCAAATCAGCAGCGTCGCGGGTGCCACTACGAGATGCAGGCATGAAGGCTCGTACGCCAACGTCGACTGTAAGACCACCCTTGACGATGCCCGTCACTGTTCCTGCGACGGCTGCCTTTTGCGCATAGGCTTCTTCCAGCGACGACCAGTCCGTCGGCTGCACAATCTTCAAACGTGAGAGAGCGTAGTATCCCTCTTCATTGCGCCCCTTGACCGATACAGGAATCGTGTCTCCAACCGTAATCCCTTCGGCGTTGTTCTCGAATTCTCCTCGAGAGAGTACGCCCTCGACCTTAAAACCAATATCCAGGAACACCGAATCCGACGAGATCGAGATAACGGTGCCCTCTTTCTGTGCGGCATCCGCCTTCGATTGACTCCCATGAGACTTTTCAAACTGTGAAAGAAGTGAGCTGAACGATTCTGTGGAATCGTCAATGGCCTGGGGCGTATTGAGGGAATCGGGAGCGGTCTCTGGGGTGCCTTGGTTTGCCATAACAATTACCTGATATTGTAGCCACGATCGGGCGGTGCCGATTTTAGCGAGCAATGCGATGTCCTGCGCGAACTGCCGTAAGCGACGCGCTCTGGCTGAGCGGTTAAATATCAAGATTTCTTTGGTGGCAGGACCATTCGAGTGGGAACGCCAAAGCGTGCGAGCGGCTCTATGGAATGAGCGAAGCAGCGTCAATACAAACGAAACAATACGAAAACAGTACATGTTTCGCAGCCGAACTTTAGACAAGAGTCAATTCGATGTTGGCGGATCGCAGACGCTCTGCGGTTTCGTGAGCCAGGCCGCGATCAGTAATCAAATGGTGGATGGCAGATGGCGGCACGATGCGTGACAGGCTACGCCGGTTGAATTTGCTGGAATCGCAGACGACGACGACGCGTTGAGCGGCGTTGACCATCGCCCGGTTGACCCGCGATTCGAGGAAGTTTGGGGTCGTAATGCCGATCTCGAGATCGAAGCCGTCAACCCCGAGGAAGAGTATGTCGGCGTGCATCTCAGCGAGATTGTCTTCGGCGAGCGGCCCAACCAGGGAGAACGAATTCTTGCGCAGGGTCCCACCGATGAGGATGATCTCGAAGTTGGTGTTTGCGAGCTCAGCAGCAATATTGACAGCGTTCGTGATCACGGTCAGGCGTTCAAACTTTCGGAGTTCGACTGCTAAGGCGGTTGTTGTTGTGCCTGAGTCCAGGATGATGCACTGCCCCTCCTGAATCAGTTCGGCCGCCGCTGCGGCGATTCGTTTCTTTTCGTTGGAATGGTGTTTCAGCTTTTCCTGCAGAGACGGGTCAACGATCGCATTGGATTGAATCCTCAAAGCACCGCCATGGGAACGCTGGACCAGGCCCTTTGATTGAAGGAAGTCAAGGTCCTTGCGAATCGTGATTTGGGAAATATTCAATTCCTCTGAGACCTCGTTGACCAGGACTCTGCCGTGCTGCTGTATCAATCGGAGGATGTGCTGCCGGCGTTCGCCGATCAACATGTCATTAGGCCGGCTCTTACGGGATCGGGTTTTTCTCCCAGCAGTCATCGTTGTTTCACTCATTCACCTTGTATCGGGATCAATTTGTTCCCAAGATCATAGCCGAGCTTTCCGATCGTGGATCTAAATGAATCACGGACCCAAACGAACCATTGGCTTCGCATTGCCCAAGCATGGTTCTGTTTGCAAGCTTTAGAAAACATATAGTAATAATTCGTAATTCCTGGCTAATGTGCTTACCTTTGGAGGCGCATCCGCAGTGAGCAAGCGCATCGCGACCGTTCTCGCTGTCCTCATGTTCTTTGCAAACGCTGCTGCGCTGCAGGCGCATGCTGCCGCAGCGGACCACGTGCTGCATCCGGTGGGCGACCACTTCGACCTGGATGGAACGCGCGTGCAGATCATCTCCGGGGCGATCCACTATTCCCGCGTGCCGCGCGCGTACTGGCGCGACCGTCTCAAAAAGGCCCACGCGATGGGTCTGAATACCATCGAGACGTATGTCTTCTGGAACCTGCATGAGCCCGAGCCCGGCCACTACGACTTCACCGGCCAGAACGATGTGGCTGAGTTCATTCGCGAGGCGCAACAGGAAGGCCTCTACGTCATCCTGCGTCCGGGGCCGTATGTCTGCGCCGAGTGGGAGTTCGGCGGCTATCCGGCATGGCTCCTCAAGCAACCGGATATCAAGGTCCGCACCTCGGACCCAGCATTCATGGCCGCGGCGAAACAATGGCTGAACCGGCTGGGGAAAGAGCTGGCCCCGCTGCAGAGCGGCAATGGCGGCCCCATCATCGCCACCCAGGTAGAGAACGAATACGGCTCTTTCGGCGCGGACCACGCCTACATGGAGCAGATTCACGGAATCCTGGTCGATTCCGGTTTTACGAAATCGATGCTCTACACTGCCGATGGCGCTGACGAACTGCCCAATGGCTCGCTGCCCGAGCTTCCCGCGGCGATCAACTTCGGCACTGGTGACGCAAAGGGCGAATTCGCCAAGCTGGACAAGCTGCGCCCAACCGGTCCGCGGATGTGCGGAGAGTACTGGGCCGGATGGTTTGATCACTGGGGCGAGCATCATCACACCGGCGACGCGAAAGAAGAAGCAGACGAACTGAAGTGGATGCTCCAGCAAGGATATTCGGTCAATCTCTATATGTTCGATGGAGGAACGAGCTTCGGCTGGATGAATGGCGCGAATACGAACGGCAAGACTTACGAGCCTGACGTTACCAGCTACGACTACGACGCGCCGGTGAGCGAGAGCGGCGAGCTGACGCCCAAATACGCTCTATTCCGGGAGGTCATCCAGCAGGTTACGGGCAAACAGCCGCCCGCGCCGCCTGCCCCGATCCCGGCACGCGCATTCGCTCCGGTCCGTATGACCGGCTCGGTGCCGCTCTTCGGTACGCTGCAGAAGCCGATACACTCCGAGACGGTTCAGCCGATGGAGTCTCTCGGCCAGGCTTACGGCTATATTCTCTACCGGACTGCGGTCGATGTTGCGGAATCCGGCGAGCTCAAGCTGGATGAATTGCACAGCTACGCGAAGATCTATCTCGACGGCAAGCTTGCGGGGGCGCTCGACCGGAGACTGGGGCAGTCCACGCTGACTCTCCAGATCCCTCATAACAAGACGCGGCTGGATATTCTTGTCGAGAACACCGGGCGAGTGAACTACGGGCGCCAGATCGCACATGAACGGGCCGGCATCACGCATAACGTTATGCTCAACGGCAGGCCTTTGGGTTCCTGGAGTATCTACCCGCTGCCGATGCAGCACGTCAGCGCATTGCGTTTCCGCAACTCCGCGTGTGCGGGGGCCTGCTTCTATAAGGGGAACTTTGATGTCGACAGCCCCGAGGACACGTTCGTCGATACGCGCTCGCTCGGCAAAGGTATGGTCTGGATCAATGGGAGGCCGCTGGGCCGGTTCTGGCATGTCGGGCCGCAGGGAGCGCTGTACTTACCAGCATCCTGGCTCAAACAGGGAAAGAACGAGGTGGTTTTCTTCGATCTTGAGGGACAGTCGAACCCCACCTTGACCTTCTCCGAGAAACCCATTCTGGACTTTCGTCCCCAAGCGGGCACTTGAAGCAAAATAGGGCGTTCGTCATGAGTGTGAAGTCAATCGAGGACACGCCGCGTTCTGCGGAGGCCGTTCAGGGGATCCGGAGGACGCCGTGTGCAAAAGTGCCGCGTGGGGATAGTGACCACCGGCAAGGCGGTTCGGTGAGCTCTGCGTCCCGGCCATGGTGGAGATTGTGTCTCTGCGAAATGAGATAGTCCGCGGTGCGGGCGGCGAGAGCCTGGATCGTAAGGCCGGGGTTTGCAGAGCCTTGGCTAGGCATTACGGAGCCATCCATCACGAATAGATTGTCAACGTCCCAGGTACGGCCGAACTTGTCGCAGACACCTGAGTCGCGGGTCTTGCTCATCCGGCAGGCGCCGACCAGGTGAGCGTAGCGTGATTCCTGCACAACCTCGACAGCTCCGGCCGCAGACATGATCTCCATAACCTTGTTCTTGCCGAACTCGATGAGCTTCTGATCATTGTCGTGCAGCGTGAAGGTGACCTGTGCGACGGGAAGGCCAAAGCGATCGCGTGCCTCTTGGCGGCCAGCCTTGCCATCCGCAAGTTCGATTCGATTGTCCTGCCAAGGCAGGATTTCGCCGAGCAGTCCGAGCGCGGACCAGTGGTTGTAGTCCATGATGGCGCGACGGAGACCCCAGCCCCAAAGTCCCTTTGCCGCCATCATCTGTTTCGCGAAAGCGATAGGCAGCGGTCCGACAGTCTGGACCGCGAAGCCACGCGCGAAGTCGCGCTTCGGATCGGTCTCGTAGAAGTGCTCGGTGAGCGCATGGGCAGGCGGCGCCTTGTACATGCGGACGAGCGATTCAAAGCGGCCAAGGATCACGTTTCCGGCCTGGGCCATGAGATATTCCCCTAGCGTTCCAGAGGAGTTGGCAAGGCCGTTGTCGTGGCCCGGGCAGGCGGAGTTCAGGAGCAGACGCGGAGTTTCAAGCGCGTAGCCGCAGACTATGACGGCACGGGCTCGCTGAAACTGCTCCTGGCCATCGGAGTCGAAGTAGACAACGCCATTGGCGCGGCCGTTCGGATCGAGCGTGATGCGCGCGACCATGGAGTTATCGCGGATCTCCGCACCGTTGGCGAGTGCGTCGGGAACATGAGTGACGAGCGTCGAGGCTTTTGCGCCGACCTTGCAGCCCTGGATGCAGAAGCCGCGATAGATGCAGTGCGGACGGTCACCGTGGGATGCAGACAGGATGGCCACGGGACCGCCGGCGACCACTGGAATGCCGAGCGCACTGCAGCCTTTGATGAGCGTGTCTCCGACCCCTCCCATGGGATGAGGGCCGTAGGGATGTCCGTGTGGTTTCCCCCATGGATACCAGGCAGGGCCAGCGACGGGAATCTCGCGCTCCAGCAGTTCATAGTAAGGCTCGATCTCGGCATAGGTGATGGGCCAGTCGGCTCCGACACTATCTAATGTGTAGATCTGAAAATCGGAAGGATGGAATCGAGGGGCGAAGGCAGCCCAGTGGACCGAGCCGCCGCCGACACCTTTGCCCGAATTGTTATTGCCGAGCGCGAGCGGGTGATCGCCGCCGGTGATGCGGAGATCGTTCCAATAGAGTTTGTGCGAGCCGGATTCATCGGAGACCCAGTCGCGCTCTGTATCCCAGAAAGGGCCGGCCTCAAAGCCAACCACGGAAAAGCCAGCGCGAGCGAGACGCTGCAGCAGGACTCCACCGGCAGAGCCGATGCCGACAATGGCAAAATCGATCTCATCATTGTTACGAAAGCGGCGGCCCAGGAATTCGACCGTTTGCATAGGGCCAAGCCTTTTGCTGCCTGGCGCGTCGTGAGGCTCTTCGAATTGGCCGCCGAGAGGAGTGTGATGGAGTGAGCTCAATGTGTACCTGCCTGGCCAGGGTGGCTCTGGTGTTCGCGGTTGGTGCCGTGCGCTTCCTCCGCTCCGGAGAGGGTGTCTGCAGGCGGGCCCCACGGGTAGCGGACTTCTTCCACCTCCCACGGCTCCGGCTCGCCTTCTTCCAGGCGCATGTAACCGCGCGGGTAAGCGGGGCCACCGAAGCCAATCTCGTCCCACGCGTAAGGATGGGCGTAGTAGACAGCGCAGCAGTCACCGACGAGGAGCACCCAGAAGCGCTCGATGTTGAGTTGCGACCAGATGTCGTGGGCAGCCAGGGGCTTGGCGTCGTGCACGCTGCGAAGGATCTTTTCCTGAGCCAGCGTTTCAAGGGCGTGGAAGGGCTGGCCGTAGAGTTCCTGCGCCATACGCTCGAACGCTGCGGCGGCGATCCGATAGGCCTCCTGGTCGGAAGGCATATCGGCGTAACGATAGCCTTCGATGCGGTTTTCATAGAGACGCTCGTCGATGCCGGATAAGAGGTCGATGCGGCGGCTCTCCACGCGATCGTCCTGGGGCAGGATGCGCGCAACGACAGCACGCATCGTCTGCTCCTCCTGTTGATTGAAGAAGCGATTGCGCGGCGGCTTGGTCATGCGCTCGAGGATCAGGGCACGGGTGGCGGCGTCCCAATAAGACTGCTGCGCGAGCGTACTGAAGCCTGGATAATAACCGGGCTGAACGCGCTGCGGAAGAGGTACGCCGGTAGTGGGGTCCGTGAGGGGCGAGAGCGGTAGCGGGTTTTTTGTCTGGTCTGCGGAGGCGCCGGCGCGCGGACTGCGCGACAGGGAAGCGCCCGCAATCTGGACGAGTCTGGAGAGGAGACTCATGCGCGCTTCTCCCGGCCCATAAAGTAGGCCAATGCGCCAAGCATTCCAGCAGCAGCGAAGAGCATCGGCGCAAAGAGGGGAGGACCATAAAGGATGTTGTAGAGCGGCTTCTTGCGGCCGCCGGGACGTCGCAGGATTCCGCGTATGTGATAAGCCGTGCCAATGACTCCGTTCAGCATGAGCATTGCGGAGGCGGCAGGAAGGAGGGTATTTGCGAGTCGACGGCTCCCAAGGGATCCGAGAGTCGCGATGAGCATCACCGGGGTTAGCAGTATGGGCGACCACTGCACGCGAAACTTGAAGTTGTCCTTGTAGTGGGAGTACCAGCTTTCCGCTCCGGAGCAGACCGTAGCGATCGCCGCGACGACACAGAGATGTTTCTGGAAATGGCCAGTGCGAATATCCACGCGGAAATCGTTGCGGCGGAGTGCGGCGGAACGGGCCTGCATCGCTCCCCAGATGCCATAGTCCTCCTCCCGGCGAAGATAACTCGCGATCACGCCGAGATATGCGCTGGTACCGAAAAGCAGCGGCGCGAAGATGGGCGGTCCCATGACGATGTTGGTGATGGGCATGCGCCACCCGCCCGGCTTGCGGGCAATGCCACGGATGTGAAAGCCGAATCCAACGGCGCCATCGACGAGCGTGATGTAGCTGGTGAAGCGGAGAAACGTCTGCGCGGCGCGCGGCGAGACGAAACCCGCAACGCTGGCCGCGGCGAGTACACCGGAGAGCACGACCGGCGTGTACATGACAGGGTTGGAGTAACTTCCCTTGTAATGCTCATAGGCAACCTCGAGACCGGTGATGACGCTGGTGCCGGCCACGAGCAGCGACATGGAGCGCTGGAATGCGCCTTGCTGGATGCGATCTATGGCAGCGATCGCTGGCCGACGCAAAGCACCAGGCATAGCGCGGGCAAGGGCATAAGGCGATGTGTCGAATCCCATCATGCGCCGCCCAGGTGTACATACGTCGGCGTTCCCACAAATTCGTTTGCGTCGAACTGCCGGATATGTTCACAGCGCGGCTGCGCAAGGTCATAGATCATCGAGGTACTGCTCCGCGTCCTTTTGCTTAAGTTCGATGCCCAGACCGGGCCGGGCGAAATCCGGATGCATGCACCCATCGCTCGATGCCGCGCGAAATCCGTCGAAAAACATTTGCTCAATGCGAACGTGATCGTGGAAATATTCGACATGCCGCAAGGGCCGGGCGGCACAGGCCAGATGCATATGCACGGTGGGGCCGCAATGCGCGGAGAGCGGCAGTGGATGCACGTCGGCGAGGGCGGCCGCGTCCATGAAGCCGGTGACCCCGCCGCAGCGCGTGGCGTCCGCCTGAATAACGTCGACTGCACCAGCGTTCATCATCCGGCGAAGGTACATCGCATCCCATCCGTACTCGCCGGCGGCGATATCCATTTGAGCGGGAGCGCGACGGCAGATGAGGCGCAGACCTTCGAGATCGTCGGAGCTGACAGGCTCTTCAAACCAGACAACATGCTGCTCATCGAAGAACTTCTCAGCGAAATAAAGCGCTTGCTTGCGGGAATATGCGCCATTGGCGTCCACGAAGAGCTCGGTTTGTTCACCGATGGATTCGCGGGCGATGGCCACTCGATGCGGGTCCTGCTCGGGATGGGTGCCGATCTTGATTTTCACTCGTGGGATTCCCCGCTCGACCCAGCCGGCAAGCTGTGCGCGAAGTTGCGCATCGGTATAAGAGGTGAAGCCGCCCGAGCCATAAACCGGAGCGGCATCGCGAACACATCCGAGCAGCTTTGCGAGTGAGTGATGCAGCAGCTTTGCTTTGAGGTCCCACAAGGCAATGTCGATGGCGGAAAGCGCGGTGGCGGCAATGCCTTCGCGGCCGTAGTTGCGCTGCGCCTGGCGCATTGCGCTGAAAATGCCGTTGGTGTTGAGAGCGTCTGCGCCAACGCACTGCTTCGCGATGAGATCGCGGGCAACCACCGCCGCACTTCTGTGCGTGTAGCTATAGCCGATACCGGTTGCATTCTCAGCATCCAGTGTGACGACGATCATCGTGGTGCTGTCCCAGGCATACGTGCCGTCGGATTCCCGGCAGTCAGTGGGGATCGTGTAAGATCGCGCGGCTCCGGCGCGTATCGCAGTCGGCGACTGCATGTTTTGAGCTCCGTTGTGAATTCACATGATCTGACAAACTGCACTATTGGCCATGCGGCTAGCTTTCAGACTCGATCTGCGCGCTGTTACATCAGACTCATGTTGACCCCCAGCGCGAAGCAACGAAGGCTGCGGCTGCAATCCCTAGCGCCGCTGCGCCCGCTGCGAACCAACTAGCATGGATGTCGACGAAAATCTCAGCGCTGCTATTCTTGGCGCGATCGTTGAAGCGTCCTCGCGCGCCGTGTTCGCCGGGCACAAAGGTGTATAGATTGTCGGGAGCATTCGGGTCGCGGGCTTCGCCTTGAACCTGTTGTGATTTGTAACCGGTCCGGCCGAGGTAGCGGTCGAGGAGGCCGGGAACGAATTTCTGCGCAACAACAGCAAGCACAGTAGACGCGCCGATCCAGTACTCGCGTCGGGGATGTGCGGCATAGGCGGCAGCAATCACCGCTTCTGCTGTGACCTCCGGCTCATAGATAGGTGGCACGGGTTGAGGATTGCCCGGCATGCGGTTCTTGACCCAATAGAACTGCCATGTATTCATGGCGGGCATATGCACCTGGGTAACGTGGACGTTGCTGCGGTCGTGGTAGAGCTCGCAGCGCAGTGAGTCAGTAAAGCCGGCGATCGCGTGTTTGCAGGCGCAGTAAGCGGACTGAAGCGGAATGGAGCGATAGGCGAGAGCGGAACCGATCTGGATGATGGTGCCGCGGTCGCGCGGCACCATGCGTTTCACGGCCGAGAGTGTGCCGTGAACGAATCCGAGATACAGCACGTCGGTGACTCGCTTGTAGTCGGCAGGCTCCATCTCCTTGACTGGTGAAAGGACGCCGACCATTGCATTATTTACCCAGACATCGATGGGGCCAAGCTCGGACTCTGCGCGTTCGGCGGCACGCTCTACGGCCTCGGCGTCCGAGACGTCCGTCGGGATGCAGATGGCGTGACCGCCCAGTTTTGCGCATTCGGCTGCCGCCGCTTCGAGAGCTTCAGGATTACGGGCCAGCAGCGCGAGTTTTGCGCCTCGTTTCGCAAAGGCATGCGCGATGGCGCGACCGAGTCCTGCCGAAGCTCCTGTGATGACGACGGTCTTGCTCATCTTGCTCTCCTTCCTGCAGCCGCGACGGCCTACGATTGTGAGATGCAAGGTGTCTTAATTTGGGCTGATAGCTGTGAAATGGCGCCATGTCCGGAGCAAACATGATGGCTGCGGGAGATGAGGTCAGTTAGATCGGGGTATATCGCCGGATGCAGACGTCAGATCTGGAGCAGATTCGTCGAAGGCAACTGTTCTTCCCGCAACGGTATGACATCGCGAACGCCCTCGACGCGCCTTCGTTGAAAGCGATGCAGGTAAAGATAAATGACCGGGGCGACGTAAAGCGTCAACGATTGCGAAAGTAATAGACCTCCCACCACCGCAATGCCCAGCGGCCGCCGTGCTTCACCCCCGGCACCCCCGCCGAAGGCAATCGGCAGTGCTCCCAGCAGCGCCGCCATCGTGGTCATCATGATGGGGCGAAAGCGCGCTGGAGGCAGCCTTGATAGATGGCTCGCTTGGGCCGGAAGCCTCTCGTTCTCTCGGCATCGAATGCGAAATCGACAATCATGATGGCATTCTTTTTCACGATACCGATCAGCAGGATGACGCCAAGGAATGAATAGAGGTTGAGGTCTTCACCGAACATCAGCAGAGCGCGCGCTGTTGTGACACATCAACGTTCCGAGAAGGGCCAGTTTGTCGCTGCGCTTCAAGCTCACAATACCTCAGCCGCAGCATGCGATGTCTCTAGCTCGAAAACCACCGATATGCAGGAGGCGATGCCGAATTTGCAGGCAGGCGTCTAAAGGTTGCCGCGAAAGATAGTCCTGACTGCTACCAGGGCATCTTCGAAATAGCCGAGCAGTTCTGGGAAATCCAATGAGGTCAATTTTCGTGCCGGCACCCCATTTGGCTGTTCATTCGGAGGCGGAAATTGGGAATTCAGCGTCACTTACTGCAGAATCCTCTGTTCTCGCTGCAAAGGGAGGGCAGGTGGCTTGCGAGAGAGATACTGTGAGGCGAGGGTGTCCTGTCGCGCATTGCGCAGGAGAAAGGACCGCAAAATGACTGAACTAGCGGTCACATCGGAGTACCCACGGGTAGCGTTTGCCTCGGAACGCTCGGCACCATCGCCCCATCATGCCGGGCTTCGCCTCAATGGTCATGGCGTCATCTTTGCCGTCGCAACGGTTCTTGCCCTCGCAACAGCGAGCGAGTGCCAGTCGATTACCCACCTCCCATCACTCCTGTATGGCGCGGTGCTTTGGGGATGGTGGGGTTGCGTCACCAGCGCCATGTGGAAGCTCAGCCGGCGAGTGCCGTTTGTGTCGAGCTTCTCGCCCAAGGCAGTCTCCGTTCACCTTCTGATCGGATCGACCCTTGGCGTTCTGCACCTGTTGGCGCTGGGGGGCCTGGGCTTTACCAATGCAGCATGGCGGGCAAGCCATACATCGCTCGCCATATGGACGAGCCTGCTCAACATCAATCGCTTCGGCATGGAGATTCTCCTCTACGGGTTTGTCTTCGGCATCACTGGAATCGTTGCGTTTCAGATTCGTGCGCAGAAGGATGCGTTAAGAGCAGTGGAACTGCAGCGACAGCTCTCAACGGCGCACCTGCGGGCGCTGCAGATGCAACTGGAGCCGCATTTCCTGTTCAACACCCTGAACGCGATCACGACACTGGTCGAACTCGACAGATCGAAGGAAGCAGGGGAGATGCTCTCGCATCTCAACGCCATCCTGAAGAGAACGCTGAAGCGAACAACCCCGGAAAAGGTTCCACTGTCACAAGAACTGGAGATCATCGAGAACTATCTCGCAATCGAACAGGTCAGGTTTGCCGATCGCCTGCGTATTGAGATCAAGGCGGACCCGAGTGCTCTGGACAGCTTAGTGCCTTGCTTCCTTCTTCAGCCCATTGTGGAGAACGCAATTCGGCACGGTATCGCAAAATGTGAGAGCGACGGGATGGTGGAAGCCTCTGCACGGCGTGACGGATCTATGTTGCATCTGCGCGTCCGCGATTCGGGGCCGGGACTGAGCGCACATTCGCAGAATGGGCATGGAATCGGACTGAAAAATACCCGGGAACGGCTCGCGCATTTCTACCAGGACGAATATATGATGAAGGCCCAGCCGATCGAAACCGGCGGTTTTGAAGTAGCCATCGCCATCCCTTACGAACGCAGCGCGCGATGAAATTGAAGGTGCTGATTGCCGACGATGAACCGTTGGCCCGCGAACGGCTTCGCTTTCTTCTGTCAAGCGATGACGAGATCGAAATCGCAGGGGAATGCCGCAACGGGCGGGAAGTCATTGCAGCGCTCAAAGAGTCGCGCATCGATGTGCTCTTTCTCGACATCCAGATGCCGGGACGAGGCGGATTCGAAGTCATCGAACAGATCGGCACCGCACATATGCCGGTCACCATCTTCGTGACGGCACACAACGAATACGCGCTGCGCGCATTTGAGGTCCACGCTCTCGACTATCTGACGAAGCCAGTCGAACCGGAGCGCCTCCGCACGACTCTCGCGCGAGTAAAGGAGCGGATCGCGTCAAATGCCGCGCTGCTAACCCAGGAGCAGCTGAAGTCCGTACTGGCGTCGCTTGAGAACGGCAATCGTCCAGCGAAAGAACATCCGAAACGACTGCTGGTGCACAACGGCGCAAAAGACCTATTCGTCAACGTAGAAGACATCGAATGGATCGAGGCCGCAGACTACTATTCCTGCCTCCACGTCGGGACAAAGAATCTCATGCTGCGCGAGACGATCAAGCAGCTCGCCAGCACTCTCGATCCACAGAAATTCGTGCGTATCCATCGCTCCGTCATCGTCAACGTGGGGCACCTGCAGGAAATCATTCGCGAAGGCCAGAATGAAGGCTCTGTAGTTCTCACCAACGGCCATCGCCTGAAGATGAGCAAGACTGGCTGGCAGAACCTGCTCGCGCTCAGCCGCGTCTAGCTATTAGACCGTCGATCCGCATCGCGTCTCAGGCGAACTCCCATACATCGGAAGATCAGCCCGATGGTTTATAACCAGTGAGTGCATCCGGAGGGAATCGATGGGACGTCGGTATGCGAACATCCTCGAGACGGTCGGGAATACGCCCGTGGTCAAAATCAATCGGCTGGCTCCGCCGGACGTCAATCTTTATGTAAAGGTCGAGGCGTTCAATCCGCTCGGTTCGGTCAAGGATCGCCTTGCGCTCGGCGTGATCGAAGATGCGGAGAGGACCGGGAAACTCAAGCCGGGCCAAACCGTCATCGAGGCCACCAGCGGTAATACCGGGATTGGATTGGCAATGGTCTGCGCGCAAAAGGGCTATCCCCTTGTCGTGACCATGGCAGAGACATTCAGCGTGGAGCGGCGCAAGCTGATGCGTTTCCTTGGAGCGAAGGTGGTGCTCACCCCGGCGGCTGGCAGAGGGTTGGGCATGGTTGCGAAGGCCATCGAACTGGCCAACACGCATGGCTGGTTTCTTACGCGTCAGTTCGAGAACGAGGCGAACGCCGACATGCATTCTCGAACCACGGCTAAAGAGATTCTGGACGACTTCCAAGGCGAGCGGTTGGACTACTGGGTTACGGGATTCGGCACCGGCGGCACGCTGAAGGGTGTGGCGCGGGTGCTCGCGAAAGAACGGCCTGACACCAAGATCGTCGTATGCGAACCGGACGATGCGCCCATGCTCTCCAGCGGAATCGAGCAGCAGCGGAATCCGGATGGATCGGCCGCAGCCAGCCATCCCGTGTGGAAACCACATCCACTGCAGGGCTGGAGCCCCGACTTCATCGCGAAGCTGACCGGCGACGCCGCGGAGACCAAGGCCATCAGTCAGGTCCTGCGGATCAAGAACGCCGAGGCCATGGCTTGCAGCAAGGATCTCGCCCGTAAAGAAGGCATCTTCGTCGGCATCACCTCTGGTGCCACGTTCGCCGCCGCGCTACGCGTCTGTGCAGAAGCTCCAAAGGGATCGACCATCCTCTGCATGTTGCCGGATACCGGAGAGCGCTACCTCAGCACTCCGCTCTTCGCCGACGTCTCGGTCGATATGACAGACGAGGAGCTGCAGATCTCACATTCCACTCCTAGCGGTTGGCTGCAACCACCACAATAGCCGCATTGGGACTGGCCGCATAGGGATCCGGCATCGCCGTCGTGGACTTCCTGCGCTCATTCCATCTGCTCACTGCAGAGGTAGCCTGTTTCGCTGCAAAGGGCTGGTATCTGTCGCTTGCTTCCACGAGCGTTGTCTGTAGTCAGTGGAGGGCTCGCAGATGACCCAGTTCGCCCTTGACGTAAATGACCGAAAACAAATCGTCGATGCTGAGCCAGAGATGCCGCTGCTCTGGGTACTGCGTGACCTGCTCAACCTGACCGGCACAAAGTACGGCTGCGGCATCGGACTCTGTGGAGCCTGCACTGTCCATATCGACGGCGTCGCAACCCGCTCCTGCCAGACCCCGCTTGGGGCGACAGCCGGCAAGCGAATCGTCACCATCGAAGGTCTTGCTGCAAATGGTCTGCATCCGGTGCAGCAGGCGTGGATCGCGCAGCAGGTTCCGCAGTGCGGCTACTGCCAGCCGGGCCAGATCATGTCCGCCGCAGCGCTGCTCTCGCAACAGCAGCGACCGGGTGATGCAGATATCGACGAGGCAATGGCCGGCAATCTCTGTCGCTGCGGTACCTACTTTCGCATCCGCGAGGCCATTCACCAGGCGACGGAGAAGATGCACTCATGAGTACCAGACCCAGCCCCGCGCCAGTCAAAAGCGGCATCGCCATCTCGCGCCGCGCCTTCGTCGCAACCTCCGCGGCCGCCGGCGGCGCCCTTATCGTAGGCCTCACACTTCATAGCCGTCTTCACCATCCCACTTCCGGCGCTTCCCAAGACCCCTTCAACGCATGGATCCGCATCCATCCCGACGGCCAGACTCAGCTCGTACTGAACAAATCCGAGATGGGCCAGGGAGTCTTCACCGCGTTGCCCATGATCCTCGCCGAAGAGGCCGAAATCGACTTCTCCCGAATCGCGATCGTTCAGGCAGACAATGCCGATGGCACGGGTGGCAGCGGCTCCGTCTGGGAGGGCTACAAGCCTCTGCGCCAGGCTGGAGCGCAGGTCCGCGAGGTCATGATCGCGGCCGCCGCTCGCCGTTGGCGGGTGCCCACCGCTCAATGCCGCGCCCGTAACAGCCAGGTCCTCCACCCACCCTCCGGTCGTCTCCTCTCCTATGCCTCTCTCGTTGAAGACGCTCGCCAACTTCCGCTGCCTGATCCCAATACCGTTCCGTTGAAGGACCCCAAAGAGTTCACGCTCCTCGGCCGCTCTATTCCCCATCTCGACATCCCGGACAAGGTGAAGGGAACAGCCCGCTTCGGCCTGGACGTCCGTCTTCCCGGCATGGTCTACGCCGTCGTCGCCCAGTGCCCGTATTTTCGCGGCGATCTCGTCCGCTTCGACGCCACCAAAGCCAAAGCAATTCCCGGCGTCCTCGAAGTCTTTGATATACCCACCGATCCCAACGCGGCCAACAAGAACGCGCGCGAGATCGCTGTCGTCGCTGTGAATACCTGGGCTGCCATTCAGGGCCGCAATGCGTTGGTTATCGAATGGAAGCCCGGGCAGTACCACGACGAATCCACCGAGTCCCTCACTGCACAAATACGCGCGGCGCTCGACGCCCAGGAGTACTGGAACTCCACGAACACGAACCTCAACCCGGACACAGTCCCCTCGGCGAAACGCATCGAGAGTGTCTACGAATTTCCTCTTCTCGCGCACGCCAGCATGGAGCCGATGAACATCACCATCCGGCTCGAAGGTGGCCGCTGCGAGATATGGTCTCCAACTCAGGATGGCGGGGGAACCCAGGAGAGCGCAGCCAAATACCTCGGCATCGACAAACGAAACGTCACCGTACACGTCACATTCATCGGTGGGGGCTTCGGCCGCCGCTTCGGCTCGCCCTTTGATCATCAGGGCCTGCAGATCGCACGTCGTATCCAGCGCCCCGTCCAACTTGTCTGGACCCGCGAAGATGACTTCACTCATGATCGCTATCGCCCCGCCTGCATGCACCGTCTCCGCGGCGGCATCGATCAGGAAGGGAACATTGTTTCATGGACCGACCGCATCGCCGACACCAGCATCATCGGCCAACGCGACCCGAGGCAAGCACAGTCCTATGAGCTTGGCGGAGCCCTCGATCAGCCCTATCCGGCGCAATACTTCCGCTTGTCGTATGTGCCCGTCGAGAGCGGCGTCACCCGCGGAGCCTGGCGCGGCGTCGAGATTCAGTTCAACCTCCTTGCCGTCGAGTGCTTTATCGACGAGCTCGCGCACCTCGCCGGACAGGACCCGTATCTTTTCCGCCGCCGTCTGCTTGAAAATGCCGCCACTCACCCCACAGCACGAAGGTCCAACTTCGATGGCACGCTCGCTGATCCCACCCGCATGATCCAAATGCTCGACCTTGTCACAGAGAAGGCCGGCTGGGGCAAGCATCTCGGTCCTCATCGCGGGCGCGGTATCTCCTGCTTCTTCTCCAAGACCACCTATCTTGCTCAGGTTGCCGAAGTCACGGTCAAGGACGGCAATCTTCACGTTGACCGCGTCATCACCGTCGTTGATCCTGGCCGGGTGATCAACATGAACGGTATCCGCGCACAGATTGAAGGCGCAGTTCTTATGGGTCTAAGCGCCACATTGAAAGAGCGCATCACCGTCAAGAACGGCATGATTCAGCAGCAGAACTTCAATAGCTACGACCTGCTACGGATGCCGGATGCCCCGCAACTCGAGACCTACCTCGTCGAAGGCGGCCGTCCTCCCGGCGGCATCGGCGAGCCACCGCTCGCGCTCATCGGTCCCAGCGTGGGCAACGCAATATTCGCCGCCACAGGCAAGCGCCTGCGAAAGCTTCCATTTCAGCTGGATGAGGTGAGCGCTTGAACAAAGTCGCTGCCGTACTGTTGCTAGGCTCCGCATCGCTCGGCATCGCCGTGACATCGCCGGCGTCGCCATCACCGCGAAAGATCACCGCCCAGTCCGCCAATGGCCAGCGCCTCTTTGCTCAATACTGCGCGGCCTGTCACGATACGCGTGGCAACATGCCGAAGAGCGGACCGGCACTCAAGAGCTACTACCGCACGCACCAGCCGCATCCCTCAGACGCCGCGGTGCGAAGTATCATTCAGCAAGGCAAAGGGAAGATGCCCGCGTTCAGCACATTGAATCAATCGCAGACAGCTGACTTGATCGCATTTCTCAAGACGCTCTGACAACCGGATCTTCGGCAGCCTCCTGCGGCCGCTACGCGGAGTCTGCTTTGCGGATCACGGTTCCGCCTTATGCTGGACCCTATTCGCAATGGCAGAGTCTGAGAAAATCACTCGTCGCGACTTCCTCAACGGAACGTTGCTGGCTTCCGGTGCCGCGCTGGCTTCCGCCGTATGCCCATTGCAATTGATGGCTGCGGAGGACTGGAACGGCTCTCCCGGTATCGGCGACTATGCCGATGCGAATGGCAACACCCATCAGGTAATGGCGGATGGCCACGTGATTCGTGATCATGCCTTCGACAGAACCCCGGCCGCGATCGACGACACGCGCGAAATTTATGACTGCGTGATCGTCGGCGGTGGCATCAGCGGACTCTCTGCCGCGCTTTTCTACCACCGGGCCACCGGCGCAAAGAAATCCTGCCTCGTGCTCGAAAATCACGCAATTTTTGGCGGTGAAGCGAAACGCAACGAATTCAATGTCGACGGTCAGCGTCTGATGGCGAGCCAGGGCTCGGCAATGTGGTTCCAGCCGCTGCCGGGAAGTTTTCTGCAGCATTTCTACGATTCGGTCGGTATCGATCCGCGGCAGTTCCAATATCAGCAAAACGCAAGCCCCATTGCGACAGGCGTCACTCCGTATGCCGGCGACGGAAGCAACTTCGGATTCTTTTTCCCCGCGAGCTCCGGACATCCAGATGGTACGTGGCTCGTCGATCCGTGGACGAAAAAGCTCGAAGGCGCGCCGATCGCCAGTGAGGCAAAGCGCGAGCTGCTCGCCATGCGAAGCACACCGGACCAGCATCCTAAGCCGCTCCACCATGGCGATGCCGTTGCCCGTCAGCTCGACTCCATCACGCTCGAAGAGGATCTGATGGCGCGTCATGGGTTGAGCCGCGACACTATTCGGCGCTATCTGTCGCCAGTGAGCGGAGGCGGGTCGGGCATTGGCGCAGACGCGCTCTCAGCCTATACGGACTACGCTCCCGATCTGCTCTTTCCCTGGGAGCAGCAGAACGGGCCACAGATGTTTCCCGGCGGCAATACTGGCGTGGCGCGGCACATAGTTAAGGCGCTGGTGCCGGCTTCGATTCCTGGCCCCGCCACCATGGCGGGCATCTGCCAGTCCCGCGTGAATTTCGCCGCACTCGATCGGGCGCATCAGCCCACGCGGATCCGCTTGCGCTCCACCGTTGTTTCGATAGCGCACGAACGCGAGGCCGCACACGCGCCACATGTAGACATCATCTACCTTCAGGGAGGCCGCTTCTATCGCGTGCGCGCGCGCTCGGTCGTTCTCGCCAACGGCAATTGGACGATCAACTCCATCGTGCGCGAATTGCCTGCGGCGTACCGCCACGCCTATGCGCAGTTCTTCCGCGCTCCCTGCATCATGGCAAATGTGGCTGTGCGCAACTGGCGCTTCCTCGCCAAAATGGGTATCAGTCAGTGCCAGTGGTTCGAGGGAATCGGCAATTACCTGGCTGTGCGCCGCGTCGCGACTATGGGTGGTGGCGCATCGACGCTCTCCCCCGATACCCCGACTGTATTGACGCTGAAAATTCTGTTCGCAAATCCAGGCCGCTCGCTGCCGGAGCAGGTAAACACTGGGCGCTACCAGATGATGACGACTCCGTTCAGCGCGTACGAGAAGCAGCTTCGCAACCAGTTCGCAACGATGTTCGGCAAGCAGGGATTCGACGGACGCCGCGACATCGCAGGCATCATCCTGAACCGGTGGGGACATGCCTACCTCGCGCCGCAACCTGGCTTTTTCTTCGGCAGGGATGGCAAGCGCGCACCCGCCGAACTGATGCGCCGTCATCCGTTTGGACGCATTGCCTTCGCCAACTCCGATCTGTCAGGCATCATGGACCACCGGGCCTCGATCACCGAGGCGCATCGCGCTGTGCAGCAGGTGATCGCTTTCGCCTGAAGATTCCCATACAGCGCTTTGCAGCTTCTTCGTAATCCGGCTGCTATGATGTTTCGCGCTACCATTCGGCCCTTCCCCCACAAATTTAACGACGGAGGTGTTGGATGAAAATTCAGCGCTCGATCATCGCTTTTGCTCTAGGACTTGGGATGTGTCAGTTCGCCCTCGCACAGGCTCCCGCAGGTGCGCCGGCCGGTTCAACCGGACAATGCAAAGACGGCAGTTACACAAACGCTCCTAAGAAGATGGGTGCATGCCGCGGCCACAAAGGCGTGCAGCAGTGGTTTGCTGCTGACGCATCCGCTCCGGCCGCTTCGGCAAAGGACACAAAGTCTGCTGCCTCGGCTCCCGCAGCGACGCCAGCGCCAACACCGGCTGCTCCTGCTGCCGCTCCGGCCACAGCTCCAGCGCATTCGTCGAAGTCCTCTACGAGCACCAGCAATATGGCCCAGGCGCCCGGCGGTGGTCCAGGCATGGTCTGGGTCAACACGCCCACCAATGTCTACCACTGTTCGGGCTCTCGCTACTACGGCAAGACCAAGGAAGGGAAGTACATGACGGAAGCGCAGGCCAAAGCCGCCGGCGCGCATCCGGACCACGGCAAAGGCTGCGGCCAATAGAGCGGATTTTCCCTAGGTGTACACCGGAGCCAATAAAGATTGCGCGGCTTTTCCGTTAAGAAAAGCCGCTCTGCGGTGAACTCGGCGATGCATAGCAATGGGAAATCCGCTCTAGCCATCAACGAATCTCTGACACCAATCGCGGCTGCCATAACTTTCCTTGTTCTTCGCATTGCGAGGAGGATGAGGGGGTTGGCGGCCGCTTGATTTTGGCTTACCTTCGTGTCGGACAAAAATCAGGTTCCGCGCCGTTCTGAATCAAGCGTGGACAATCGATTTCGCGTGTCAGAGATACGGAGGAGCCGCAACGATGAGCAAAGGCTTTTTATCACGACGTGCGTTCTTGCAGACTACCGCGGGTGTCGCGGGCGCTACTTTCATTCCCGGCTCTGCCCTCCTTGAGGAGCCGGCCTACGCTGCCAATCAAGCGGCAGCCCCCAGCGATCGTGTTCGCTTCGGCATCGTCGGCGTGGGTATGGAAGGCTCCAACCTGCTCGCCACTGCGATTCAACTCTCCGGGGTCGAGTGCCTCGCCGCTGCCGATCTCTACGACGGCCGGCACGAGCTTGCGAAAGAGATCGTCGGCAAGCCGATTCGCACCACGCGTCGCTACCAGGATCTGCTCGAATCCAAAGACATCGACGCCATTATCGTCGCTGTTCCCGACCACTGGCACAAGCAGGTCGTGGTCGACGCCATTGCCGCGGGCAAAGACGTCTATTGCGAAAAACCGATGTCGCACAATCCAGCCGACGGCCTCGCCATGGTGGCAGCCGCAAAGAAATCCGATCGCATCGTGCAGATCGGTGCCCAGCGCACCAGCTCCGTGATCTGCGCCAAGGCCAAGGACCTCTACGACAAGGGGGCGATCGGCGATCTCAATCTCATCGAGTGCACTTTCGGTCGCAACAGTCCCACAGGGTCGTGGGAGTATCCGCCGCCGCCCGATCTATCGCCTCAGAATCTCGACTGGGAGACCTGGCAGGGTACCGCGCCGAAGAAGGCCTTCGATCCACTTGCCTTCGCACGCTGGCGCTGCTGGAAGGAGTACGGAACCGGCGTCGCCGGCGACCTGATGGTCCACCTCATCAGCGGCATGCAATTCGTGCTCGGCATCAATGAGCCGCCGAAGCGCGCCATGTCCTACGGCGGCATCTATCGCTGGAAGGACGGCCGCAACATGCCGGATGTGCAGCCAGTCCTGTTTGAATACAACGGCATTCCGCTGTACATGCGCCTCTCGCTCGGCTGCGAAACGACCGAGGTCACGCGCTTCATGGGTTCGAAGGGCATCATCGAAATGCGCGAATTCAGCATCAGCTACACGCCGCAGTCCGGCGTTGATGACTCGCCCAGCTATTACTCCGGCTCCTTCCCGGCTGCGATGAAAGCTGCTTACGTCGCGCAGTGGCACAAGGAGCACGATCCCATTCCCGGCCAGGAACCGGCACCCGAAACCATCACCTTCAACGGCAATGACTACGACGACCTGAAGCCGCACCTCTACAAGTTTTTCCAATCGGTGCGCTCGCGGCAGCCCGTCGTGCAGGATGCGGTCTTCGGCCACAACGCGGCTCTGGCTTGCCATCTGGCAAACGAATCCTATTTCCGCAAAACTCCGGTCGCTTGGAATGCCTCGGCGGAAAAGATTGAGTCCATCGCATGAGCTCTCAGCTTGCTAAGCCGGCAAGCACTGCGCAACGAGGCAAAGCCAAAAGGAGATAGCCCGACCGTGAAATTCCCAAAACTCATCTTCGCCGCTTCACTCGCAATTCTCTTTGCCTGCGGCCCTGAACACGCGCGTGCAGTCGACCCGGTCAGCGCTGCTGCCCCCAGCAGTACCGCAGCATCGCGATTCTTAGGTCGTTGGGATCTGACACTCAAAGCGCCGGACCGCGAATGGCCGTCGTGGATCGAAATCAGCGATGAAGGCGGCCAACTCAAGGCACGGATGACCGGGCGCTGGGGCAACGCGCGCCCACTTCCTAAAGTTGAAATATCGGACGGTAAGCTCACCTTCGTCTCTCCGAAGCAAGAGGAAGACAGCAAGGCGGACATGGTCTTCGAGGGCAAACTCAGCGGCAAAACGCTCACTGGCACAGTGAATGGTCCCGACGGGTCAACCTGGCACTGGGTCGGCGATCGCGCCCCCGCGCTTGTCTACACACGCACTCCGCAGTGGGGCAAGCCCGTCTCGCTTTTCAACGGCAAGGACCTCAGCGGCTGGCATCCGGACAAGCCTGGCGCGCCGGAGTGGACGGTCGAGAACGGCACCATCGTCAGTCCCGGCCATGGTCACGAGCTCATCAACGACCACAAGTTCCAGGACTTCAAACTTCACATCGAATTCAACTGCGGCAAGGACGCGAACAGCGGCGTCTATCTTCGCGGCCGTTATGAAGTGCAGATAGAAACCGAGTCGCAGGCAGAATCGCCCAGCCATCACACCGGTGGCGTCTACGGTTTCATCGCGCCAAATCCGGAGCTGCCGCGCCGCGCCGATGTCTGGCAGAGCTTCGACATCACGCTCATTGGCCGCAAAGTCACGATCGTTCAGAACGGCACCACCATCATCAACGGCCAGGAGATCCCCGGAATCACCGGCGGCGCGCTCGACAGCCATGAAGCGATGCCCGGCCCCATCTATCTGCAGGGCAGCGAGAAGGGCCATGTAGCCTTCCGCAATATCGTGGTCACGCCTGCGCTCTAGAGGTTATCGAACTCCTGCAGCCGCAACACCGAGTGATGCCGAGTGATACAGAAAAATTCCGCCAATCACCAGTAGCCACACCCACAAGGCGAATCGCAGAGGCTGCTTCGGAACGCTACTCGCCAGCATCGTGCCCAGCACGGCGCCTACCACGCCGCCTGCGACCAGATGGATCAGCAGCGGCCCATCCGCTGCGCCGCCAAACCAGTGCGCGCCGCTTCCCAGGGATGATGTCAGAAAGCCAAACGCGATGTCCGTTCCCACCACCTGTGCCGGTGCCAGCGGCGTCAGCGCCAGCAGCGCAGCGCTTCCCAGCGCGCCCGCCCCGGCCGAGGAAAAGCCAACCTCCGCGCCCACCGGCAACATGAGCCACGGCAGCAAGCGCGCACGGTCGCGCGTATCCCGCTCTTGCTTCACCGGCCGGAAGGAGAAGAAGATCTGCCACAGCGCAGTAGACACGAGCACGACACCCAGGGTTCCGTTCACCAGCTGCTTGGCGCCGCTATCGACAAAGCGGTGCAGAAGAAATGAGCCTGCCAGCACGCCCGGCACACCACCGACGAGCATGTATCCAAGGACGCGCCACGATACCTGCTTCCGCCAGATCTGCGCCGGCAGCAGCACCAACTTCACCGCAGCGGAGAACATCAACCCAACACTGACAGCAATACCCGCGGGCACGCCCAGCACTAGCACCAGCATCGGCGTCGTGATGGTACCGGCTCCCACGCCGGTGAGCGCGATGAACATGGCAATCACGAACCCGATCAGGTATTCCACGCTTCCATCCTCGAATGCCTACGGTGCGACTTACTTCGCTGCTTCAATGTGAATGCCGCACTCCACCTTGCGCCCGGCCCACCGGCCCGACCGCGCATCATTGGGATCGAATGGAAGAGAGGTGCAAGGCTCACATCCGATCGAGGAATAGCCGCGCGCGTACAGCGGCAGCAACGGAATGCCAAGTTCCTCGCACGCATGCCACACATCCGCGGTGGTGAAGTGAGCCAGCGGACTCAGCTTCAGCACCTGCTTGCCGCCAGGCAACGTGAATAGCGCCGACTCTTCCAGCCCAGCCCGCGTCTTCGCCTGCTCCCGCCGCAGACCCGTGATCCAAACCTTGTAATTCGCGACCGCGCGAAATAGCGGCTCTACCTTGCGCGCGGCGCAGCAACGGTCCGGGCTCGTCTGATACAGCAGCCCATGCTGCGCCTCCTGCTCTGCCACTGTGGTCAACGGCAGCAGGTTGATCAACCGCACGTTCCACTCCTGCGCGATCTGATCGCGATACGCGTACGTCTCCGCGAAGTGATAACCCGTGTCGAGGAACAGTGTGGGCAATGCGGGCCGCAGCTCAAGAGCGAGCTTCAGCAGCAGCACGTCCTCTGCCTGAAAGCTGCACGTCAGACACGCGTCTTCCACGCCCGGTGCATCTGAAAATGCCCGCTCTAATTGCTCATGAACATGCGTCAGCTTCGCATTCAATCCGGCAGCAACACTCATTGCACACGCTCCCGATGCAGAACCTTGGCTTCGCGCAGCAGCTGCAGCAAACTCGCGACAGCTTTCGAGCCTTCAGCGCGAGCTACCGATGCAACTCGCGCACTACCGATGCGGAGCGAAATCGCATCATCGTGATTCTCCGTCACCAGCACCAGCGCGCCCGCATCCGCCAGGATGCCCGGTGTCGTGGGATCATCGTCCGGCGGCCGCACAACAAACGCTCCTGCATGCAGCAGCGCGCGTTCCAGTGCATGGGCCACAGCGGCCGGCGCGTTCAGCCGCAGCACCGCTCCCGCGTGTCCCCACCGGCTCGCGCGCTCCAGCGCGGATACCGGCGCAGTGTTGCCAGGCTGCGCATCGCTCAGGATCTCGCGAACCATACCTGCGCCGGCAGTTGCATTCGTCTCCGCATCGATCAGGATGAATGCGCCCAGCGTGCGATTTTCGCTATACCGCTCAAGAGCAATCGGACGCCGCGTCTCGATCTCGACGACTCCGATGCCGTTCATTTCGAGCAACTGTGAGGGCTCGCTCACAGAGTTTTCCAGGTTCACCCGCTCGCGCATCCGTACTTCTGCCGGCACGCTCTGGCTGGCATGCTTCAGTAGATAGCGCCGCGCAACATCCAATGGCCGCGCATCCATCCATACCAGCGACGCAGCAAATCGCCGCGCCACCTGCGCCTCTTCGCCCGCGCGCGTCAGCAGATCACCGCGGCTGATGTCCAGCTCATCTTCGAGCGTCAGCGTCACCGACGACGGCGCATGCGCCACCTCGAGGTCGCCGTCATATGTGACGATGCGTTCCACCCGCGACGTCCTGCCCGAGGGCAGCACGCTGACGCGGTCGCCTACGTGAATGGCGCCCGACGCAATCTGCCCCGCAAACCCGCGAAACCCTTGATGCGGCCGGATCACGCGCTGCACCGGCAGCCGGAACGCCGCCGCATTGCGTTGCTGCTCGGTCGTCGGCAATGATTCGAGCAACTCCAGCAGGGAAGGCCCGTCATACCACGGCGTCTCATTCGAAACCTGAACAACATTCACGCCCAGCAGCGCACTCACCGGAATGAAGCGAAGCTCCGCTGCATGGCCGGTTTCCGCTGCCGCATATCGCGCAAAGTTCTCGAACTCCGCTCGGATTGACGAGAATATCGCAGCGTCGTAGCCGGCCAGGTCCATCTTGTTCACAGCTACGATAATGTGTCGCACGCCCAGCAACGTTGCTATGTACGCGTGCCGGCGCGACTGCGGCAGCACGCCTTTCCGCGCGTCCACCAGCACAATCGCCGCGTCGGCCGTCGAGGCCCCGGTCGCCATATTGCGGGTGTACTGCTCATGCCCCGGTGTGTCCGCGATGATGAACTTGCGTCGCGGTGTGGAGAAGTAGCGGTAAGCCACGTCGATCGTGATGCCTTGCTCCCGCTCTGCGCGAAGCCCATCCGTCAGCAGAGCAAAATCAAGCTGCTGGCCCGTCGTGCCCTTGCCCGTAATCGAACGCACCTGGTCGTCATAAACGCTCTGCGTGTCGTACAGCAGGCGGCCGATCAAGGTCGATTTGCCATCATCGACAGAGCCCGCTGTCGAGAAGCGCAGCAGGTCCTTCTCGCGGTCACTTTCAAGAAATGCTTCTATCGAGAAAACGTCCGCCGCCTGCGCCTGCAAATCAGATTGCGTCAATGTAGAAGCCATTTAGAAGTAGCCCTCCCGCTTTTTGATCTCCATTGAGCCTTCCTGGTCGTGATCGATCGCACGGTTCGCCCGCTCCGACGAGCGGAACGAAAGCAGCTCGGCGATGATCTTGGGCAGCGTGTCGGCATCAGACCGGATCGCCCCCGTGCATGGGCTGCAGCCCAGCGAACGCAGGCGGCTGCGCACCATCTGCGGCCTCTCGCCGAGCCGCGCCACGAAAGCCTGTTCTATCGGCAGCAGCGCATCACCCCGCACATACATCGGCCGCGGCTTTGCGAAGTACAGATCTACAATCGGGATCTCTTCCTCGTGGATGTACTGCCACACATCCATCTCGGTCCAGTTGGAGAGCGGAAAGACCCGAATGCTCTCACCGGGATGAATGCGCGAGTTATACAAATTCCATAACTCGGGCCGTTGATTTTTCGGATCCCACTGCCCGGCGCTATCTCGGAACGAAAAGATGCGTTCCTTGGCGCGCGACTTCTCCTCATCGCGGCGCGCGCCGCCAAACGCCGCGTCGAAGCCGTAATGCTTCAATGCGTCGAGCAGCGCCTGCGTCTTCAGCAGGCCGCAACAGCGTTTCGTATCCAGCGCAATGGGATTTGTTCCGGCCGCAATCGCCGGCTCATTCCGCCACACCAGCAGTTCCGCGCCCACGGCGCGCGCCATCGCATCACGGAACGCCAGCATCTCTGCGAACTTGAAGCCTGTATCAATGTGCAGCAGTGGGAAGGGAATTGGCCCGGGAAAGAATGCCTTCTGCGCCAGGCGCAGCATCACCGACGAATCCTTCCCGATGGAATACAGCATTACCGGCCGCTCGAACTCCGAAGCTACCTCGCGCAGAATATGGATGCTCTCCGCTTCGAGCAGGCGCAGATGGCTAAGCTTCTGTGAATTCAGCGGAGGTGGCAGTGTGTGCGGCGAAGCGTTCTCGGTTTGCAGCATTGTGGGACCTCAGGTGGGTGCCTTTGTGAATGCTGATTGCCGGGAATCACAGCTAAAACCACGAACACCCGGTGCCAATCAGCAACGGGTGTCTTTGTGAAGAGTTGTCGCGGAAACTAAGTACGCGCGAGCTGCCACCCGTGGCTCGATGGACAAGCACAACAACAGGGGCGACAGTGCTGACGGAAAGTCATGCTACAGAAAGACTAACAGGCCAGAAGGGGCAGCACAAGCAATGCGATAAAATCGTCGGGATGTTCTCCCTTTCTGTGATGTGACGGGCAATCCATCTGGAAGGAGAGACTCCCGTGAAAAACGAATCTTTTCCACGAGCCGAGCAGCAAACGACGCAGAGGTTTCCCGTCTGAAACCAAAGTGAAACGGGGCTTCCGGGTAGTGCACGGAAACAAAGAACTTTGCGAAAAACTCGGCAGGAACGATTTGTGTCCGTGTGGTTCGGGCCGAAGATTTCAAAAAGTGCTGCATGTTGACGGGTCGGTATGACGGCGCTACACGGCAGCATTACATCCGATGATCTAACTGAAAGGGCGGCTTCGGCCGTCTCTTTCAATTTTCGGGCTCAGTGCTGCTCAGCCAGCTTCCGATCAAAGAAATCCGCCCCCAGCCGGTAAGCCGTAAGCCAATCCCGATGCAGCAGAAAATCATGAATCTCATCGGGGAACACATGCTCTTCCACCGGCACGCCGCGTGCCCGCAGAGCATTCGCCAGCCGCACTGTCTGCGCAAACAACACGTTGCGGTCATCATCGCCCTGGATCAGCAGCACCGGCGACCGCCAGGTGTCGAGCGATGCCATCGGCGACGAATCCCACGCCAACTTCGAAGCGGCAGCTCGGTCCCACAAGAACTCAGACGACGGCTTCCACAGATCGATCTCCAGGCTCCAGTCATGCACGCCGTGCAGGTCCACGCCCGCTGCGAATAAGTCCGAGGCGCGCGCCAGCGCCAATGCTGTCAGATAGCCGCCATAACTGCCGCCCCAGGCGCCAATATGTTGCCCATCAACATCCGCGCGGCTCCGCAGATACAGCCCCGCGCCAATCACGTCGTTGTATTCGCTCGCGCCTCCCGGGCCAAAGTGCAGCGCCTGCCGGAAGTTCAATCCATAGCCAATCCCGCTGCGGTAGTTGATCGACAGCACCACATAGCCGCGGCTGGCCAGGTACTGATTCATCGCGTACGCATTCGAGTAGTAGCCCATCGGGTTCCAGCCCAGCAGCATCTGCCGCCGCGA
>DASUWP010000301.1:0-4538 GCA_036378335.1 Acidobacteriaceae bacterium
GGGGACTCACCGGAAACACATTTTTTCATAAAATGACACTCTGTGCCATAATCTGCATGCAGTGCAAAAAACTCTTCGTATCGCCGACAGCGAACAAGGGACGAAATCTCAAGATTCCGGGTCGCTTCGCGAACGGAAACATGAGTTCGTGCTTCGAGAGATTGAACGGGCCGCGTGGGACCTGTTCGCCGCTGTGGGTTTCGACCGGACGACGGTGGAGGAAATCAGCCGCAATGCGGGGGTTTCGCGGCGTACGTTTTTCCGCTATTTCCGCTCCAAGGAGGAACTGCTCTCCTTCAGCGTGGAGCACTTTGGCCAGCGAGTGGCCCAGCGATTTGCCGAAGCGCCCAAGAACCGCAAGCCGCTGGCGGCGCTTGAAGATGCGATCCTCTTTGTGACCCAGGAGGAGATGCACGACACGCGCCAGCCGAAAGAGATGCTGGGTCTGATGTTCGAGGAACCTACCCTGCGCGGGCGTTTTTTGTGCGCCCTCAGCCGGTGGGTGCCGGTTTTGGGCAAAGAACTGGCCAAGAGAAAGGCCTATCGCGGCGACGCGGCTCGCTGCGACCTGGTGGCGGCGCTCTATTGCACGGCGTTCGACCAGGCCCACCTTCGCTGGTACCGAGAAGGCAACGTGGACCTTCCCACCCAGATAAGACGCGCCTTCCGCCAGCTTCGCGACACCAACGGTCCGGTCTCCTCGCGCTAAGCGGCGTCCATTTGCTGGCCGATCACTCATCATTCTCCCTCTCGCAAGCTCCGGCAGAACCGGACTGGCGCTCTAATGAGTAGTCGAACGAGAGGGCGCGAAAACGACAGGCCGGGCGGACTTTTCAGAAATAAACGCAGCTCTAGGCGTGAGCCGCAGTGAAGGCCTGATCCAGATCCGTGGTGAGATCGTCGATCGCCTCGATGCCTACGGAAATCCGCACCAGATCGCGTGGAATCTGCTTTTGCGAGCGCAAATGCTCCGGAATGCTGGCGTGCGACATGTAATTAGGCAGGCTGATTGTGGAGTTCACACCGCCGAAGCTGACGGTAATCGTGTGCAGCTTGCATCCCTCGACCATGCGGCGCGAGAGCTCCGGATCACCCGTGCGAAAGCTGAGCACGGAACCCGGACCGCTGGCCTGCTTCTTGTGGATTGCGGCGGCCGCTGGCGGCGCAAGAGCTGGGAAATAGACCTCGGTGACATTCGGGTGCTGTTGCAGGTAGAGGGCGACCGCTGTTGCATTCACCTGCTGCTGGTTTTGCCGGAGGGCCAGCGTCTTCAGGCCGCGCAACACCAGAAAACTGTCAAAGGGCGCGAGACCGCCACCCTCGCCGTTCTGGACGAGGTACAGATCCTCGGCGAGCGCCGGATCCTTCACGATGACGGCGCCTGCCATCACATCGCTGTGGCCGCATAAGAATTTCGTAGCCGAGTGGATCACGATATCGCAGCCCAGCTCGAGCGGCCGCTGCAGATAGGGCGACATGGTGCTGTTGTCCACGCAGACGCGCGCGCCATGCTGATGGGCCAACGCGGCGACCCGCTCCAGATCCAGGATGTGGAGCAGCGGATTGGTGGGTGATTCGAGATAGACCAGCTTTACGGCGGGAGTAAAAGCGGCCTGCAGCGCGCTCTCATCAGCGAAGTCGACATACTGGACGGTGATGCCGCGGTTCGCAAGAATGCGTGAGAACAGGCGATAGGTGCCGCCATAGAGATCGTCGCAGGCCAGAATCTGTTCGCCCGGCTTCAGCAGGCGCGTGACCGCAGTGATGGCCGCGAGGCCGGTAGAAAAACAGAATGCCCGAGTTCCGGATTCGAGCAGCGCCAGCTGTGTTTCCAGCACGGCACGCGTCGGATTCCCACTGCGGGTGTAATCAAAGTCTCCGAAGGAGGTCGCGGAGTCCTGGCGGAAGGTCGCCGTCTGATAGATGGGCGTATTGGCAGGGCGATAGCGATCGCCGGGTGCGGGGTCGAAGTTCAGCAGCAGCGTTTCAAATTTCACGAGTCACCTCCAGTGAGGCGACGCAATCGATAGGGGGTTGCAAGGCAATCTCCAGTACGCGAGTCAGGGCTTGGTCAGGATAGAAGGGGCAGTGACATGTCCCTAGCCGGTAAGTTCACGTCTGGAGCGGGCGATTCAGAATCCAGGCGCAAACTGCACACCGGCTAGGGTGCGCATGGCCATAGGCATTCGTCCGCCGGAGAGGAAGCTCATAACATTTGAGGCTAAGGGAATGCCGCGGCTGCGTCAAGCAAACCAGCGCGGTCATGCTGCATCCTCCGGCAGCGGAAGGCCGTTCGAACCTGTTGATTCAGCCGCTGGCCAAACTGTCCCGAACGAGAAATCTGCACTCATATGGATCACGCATGGCGCGCGCATTCACGTTACGGGACGAGATCGTGGTGCGTGCTCCCCTGGAGCGCTGTTTCCTACTCTCCTTAAGTGTGGAAATTGTTGAGCGGGAGCTTGGGATGCGCCCCGTGGCGGGACGTACTTCAGGGCTGGTGGCGGGAGGAGATGTGATCCGATGGGAGGGATGGCAATTGTGTCTCCCGCAATTTCACGAGAGCCGCATCGAGGAGTTCCGGCCGCTGACGTTCTTCCGGGACCGCATGATTGCAGGGCGTTTTGCCAGCTTCGAGCACGATCACAATTTCACCGATCGGGGCGATGGAAGCGTGCTGCTGTGGGATGTGCTGCGCTTCACCATGCGATGGGGCCCGGCGGGAGACATCCTCGGCCGATGGATGCTGGTGCCGCATATCCGCAAGTTGATGCGGACACGATTCACGCTTCTGAAACAAATCGCCGAGAGCGAGCAATGGCGGCGATATCTTCCGGATGCGTCAGTCCGGCCTGAGCCTTCGATCCCGCCCTAGTCGGACCGGCGGCACTATTTCAGATTTCTATTCGCCCGGCTAGTAAGCGCCGGTCTGCTGTAGCGGCAGCGCGACCTGGAAACAGGTCTTTCCTGGCATGCTTTCGACGGTGAGGTAGCCGCGGTGCATGCGGACGATCCGCTGCGCAGTGTCGAGCCCCAGGCCGAGTCCATGTCCCGGAGCCTTGGTGGTGAAGAACGGCTCGAAGATACGTCCCTGGTGGTCCTTGGGTATGCCGGGACCATCGTCTTCCACTTCGACGAGGATCAGGTCGGAAGCGCGCCGGACCCGGAGCGTGATGCGTCCGCGATTCTTGATCGCGTCCAGCGCATTTTCCAGCAAATTGGTCCACACCTGGTTCAGCTCACTGCCGTAAGCGGAGATGGTGGGCAGGTTTGGGTCGTAACTACGCTCCACGACCACGTGCTGCAGCCGTGATTGCAACATGGCCAGCGTGTTCTCCAGGCTCTGCGGCACATCGATGTCCTGAATCGGCGCCTGGTCCATGTAGGAGTAATCCTTGATGGCACGGATGAGGTCGAAAATACGCGCCGTCGAGTCGAGCATGGCCTCGGCCATGCTCTCCGCACGCAGCGTCGAGGCATGCTGCGATAACAGGAGCGCTGTGCTTTCCGGAGTCAGAAAATCCGGCAGGGCGGCGAGATGCTCCGGAGTAATGCCGGCCTCCGCGAACTCCGGCGCTATCTGTCCGATGTTGCCGATCTGCCGCTGCTGAAGCCAGCCCACCAGCGCCTCTTCACGGATCGCTACCTGCGCCGGCGTAAGCGTGGGCTTGCCCTGGAGGCTGCGCCTCATGTGCTCATCCCACTCGCGCAACGCCTCAACGTGCTCTGGCTGAAAACAAAGACTTCCCAGACGGAAGCGTTCGCGACCGAAGATCTCCAACTCCTGCAGCATCCCGGATGCAGCGCGCTGTGCCGCCGACGCTGGGTTGTTGAGCTCATGGGCGAGATTGCCGGCGAGCTTGCCGAGCGCCGTGAGCTTTTCCGATTGCTGCTCCATGCGCGTGACCTCGCGCGAGCGATCGAGCAGAATGCTGACGACGCGCTGCGTCATGGACGGAATGGCAGCGAGCATGCGCGGGAAGATGGAGCGGTGGTATACCACCGCCCAGCTCGGCGCGTTGGTGATGCCGCGGCCGCCCCAGGTCTGCATGCGGGAGAAGGGAAGAAGCCCGGTCATCTGGCCCGCGCGGCCAATGAACATGGCAGGCGATGCGCCGGAGCGATCCCGCTGCACCTGGACTTCGCCCTTCAGCAGAATCATCATGTGGTCTGCCGGCTCGCCTTGCTCAAAGAGCGTTGTGTTGGCATCGGCAAAGCGCTCGGTCCCGTTGTGCGCGAGCCACAGATATTCTTCGTCGGTCAGGCCCTGCAGCGGCACGACCTTTCGCAGAGCTTCAGTGAGCGCAGCGATGCGGTCAGTCGAGGTGGCAACCGGTTGGTCGATCAGGCTCTCGCTCACAGGGGACTCCTTGGGCTTCATGGTAGCCGACCGGCAGCCCTGCGGTCGTGGCCGCAGGGTCGAGTGCCCTATTCCCGGTGCCGGGAGGCTCGAATTAAGTGCCGAACGGTCCGATTAAGCAGTCGTGGTGGCTTCCTGCGCCTCTGGAGACTGCGAAGGGGCCGTGACCGGGTCAAGA
>DASUWP010000302.1:0-2493 GCA_036378335.1 Acidobacteriaceae bacterium
GGCGTTGCCGCGATTCCTCCATCGGGTGAGAGCACAAAACTTGTCAATCCGAACTCGTCCGTCCGGAATACCCGGACATGATCCTCTCTCAGTCGCTCCAGAATCTCCGGCCGCGGGTGACCGAATGTATTGCTTCGACCAACGGAGATCACGGCGTCCTGAGGCGCGACCAGCCCCAGAAACGCCGAAGTCGTTGAGGTCCGGCTGCCATGATGCCCAACCTTTAACAAGGTGTCGGGACCTATTGTCGGCCCGCTACTCACCGCTGAAGCAACCATGGTCTGCTCGCTAGGCGCTTCCGCATCGCCCTCCAGCAGTGCGGACGCGCGGCCGTATTGCATCCGCAGGACGAGTGAGTCGTTGTTCACCGGCGGCCCCGGGTTTGCATAATCCAGCGCTGGCGCAAGAGCCGTTATATGCACACCATCCCATGCCGTCTGGTCGCCCGCGCGCATACGCCGAACTTTCACACCCAGTTGCGCGGCCTCTTGCAGCAGATCGCGAAAGGCAGAAGAGTTCGGTTCCACCGAGATCCATAATTCGCGCGGGCGAAAGTTGCGCAGCACGGCGGCCATGCCACCCATGTGGTCGGAGTGCGCATGCGTCAGCACGACGATGTCCAGCCGCGGCACCTCGCGCGACCACAGATATGGCGACACTACTTCCTCGCCCACATCGAATGCCGCCGTGCCCGTAGCATTCTCCGCATTTGCTGCTGCGCCCGTCGGCCCGCCGGCGTCGATCAGCATCGCGTGGCCCTCAGGCGAAAGCACAAGCAGCGAGTCGCCCTGGCCAACATCGATCGCGGTGATCTCGAGTTTGCCATGCTCGGCAATCGTTTGCGATGGCCACAATGCAATCGCCGCTGCGATCGGGACGCCGGCCAGCGCTAGCCACGCGTACGATCTCGATCGCCGCACCGCCCAGCAGCACAACCCCAGACACGCAAATGCGGCAAACGCCGCGGCTAAGCGAGGTCCGGGAGTGCGCCAGTCTGCAAGCTGCGCGCGGGACAGATGACGAACGACCGCACTCACCGTGTGCAGTACCGCTGCAAGTCCAGATGCTGGCAGAACGGCTGCCCAAGGGCTTAGAAGCGAGGCCACAAATGTCGCAATTCCAAGCGGCACCAGCACGCCCACCAGCGGGATGCTAAAGATGTTTGCCGGCAACGCGAACAGCGTTACACGATGGAAGTACAGCGCCATCGGCAGTATCATCACTGCTTCGGTGATCACGGTGATGAGCGTCAGCTCGGCGGCCCTCAGCACCAAATGGACCGCAATCGGCATTACTCGTGCCGCAAATCGCCAGGGCATCACCTCTATCCAGAAGCGCAGCATCACGCGGAAGTGCGCGACCCGCGGCAGCATCGACGCGTCCCGCCACCGCTCGCCGAGCCTGCGGGTGCCTGCAAGGTAAGGCAGAAATGTCCATTCGCCGAGCGGTATCGCAATTCCGGCAATCGCGACGATGGCAAGAAACGTCATTTGGAAGCTGGCCTCAAACAGCGCGCGTGGCGACCAGACCAGCACCGCCAACGCGGCTGCTCCCAGGGCGTTGAGAGCGTTGAGTTCTCGCGAGAGCAGCCGGGTAATAAGAAAAACTGCTGCCATCAGCAGCGCGCGCTGCACCGGGACACCAAAGCCAGTGAGCAGCGCATAAGCGGGGAGCAGCAGCAGCGTGATCAAGGTCGCAAGCCACTCCGCTGCACCGAGCGCGCGCGCGGCCCACATCAGCAGTCCAGCCAGAATCGCAATGTGCAGACCGGAGACAACGAACAAGTGAAACGAGCCGGTCCGCTCGAAGCCGAGCCGCAGCGCGTGGTCCAGCCGCGTGCGGTCGCCGAACAGCATTGCGTTCAGCATGCCTGCGTCATTAGGCGTAAGCCGTAGCAGGGCGGGCATGCCGCGGTTCACGGGCGAGCGGGCGTAATCAAGCATGCGTGCTGCTGCCCAGCTCTGCACGGCGAAGATGCGACAGGCCAGCACGGGTGCGGAGTCGCGCGGCAGTCGCTGCAATTTGCTCGCGGGCACATACACTGTCGCCGCGATTCCTTGCCCGAGAAGATAGTCCGCATACTGCCACGCGCCAGGATCGTGGTAACGCTCCGGTGCGCGCAGCCTAAGCGGAACCTGCAGCCGGTCGCCGCAGTTGAGTTGAGCCTGCACGCCTTCGCTCGCGAGCACCGTCAGCCTCACTCCGCCGCGCATGGGAACCATCCGCGAGGTGTCGGGCGTGACGTCTTCAATCCGGCTCACCTGCAGATCGACCGAGAGTACCGGTGGCGCGCCGTTATCATCCCAGCCGTCCCAATCGCTATCTGTATCGGCAGGCCGTGCGCGACGGGCGAGCTCGCGCACGTGCATCACGCGGCCTTCTACCGTACGGCTCAGGCCATCGGCGTAGGCGAGCAGAGCAGTCTGAGGAGAAGGCGCCGGCTCAAGCTGGGCCGACCACAATCCGACGCCCAGCCACAACGCTGCCAACGGA
>DASUWP010000303.1:0-3176 GCA_036378335.1 Acidobacteriaceae bacterium
TTTCAATTATTGTTCCCCAGCATGGCCGGGGTGTTGACGAGCGTGCGAATGAGTGTGTCGACTGAAAAGCGCGAGGAGTTGTTGACGGAAGCGAGGAGCTTTTTCATCAGGCTCTTCGTTCACGAGTAGTTTTTTTTGCCCATAAAGAGTACGCTCGTACTCTTTGCGGGTGAATGGGCCAAATAAAACAGACTGAATCGAAAGGATAAGGAGATGAAACTTATGATCCCGTTTCTTATGGCAGCAGTGCTTCCCGCGACGGCACTAGCGCAATCACAAGCCGGGGCGCAATCACCGTCCGGGGCGCAAGCACAGCCCGCGGGCAGCTCAGGCGTGCCCAGCGTCGCTATACCGAAAACCACCGAAGTCATCGTCATCGAGACTCCCAAGCAGGGCGTAACGCCCCAACAAGTCATGGCGGTTATACCGGAAGAGATTAAGGCGACGGTAAAGCTTTACCTCGACGGCAAAATCCGCCAGTGGTATTCGCGCGGCGATGGCAAAGGGGTTGTTTTCGTGGTCGACGCGAAAACCGAGGACGAGGCACGAGCGATTATGGAAACGCTGCCGCTCGCGAAGGAACATTTGATGGATCACCAATACATTCCCGTCGGACCGTTGATGCCGCTGAGGGCACTGAACCCAGGGGCATTTCAGTGAGTCACGTTTCGACAGCCGTGCTGTACGAAGTGAGCGCTTAGAAGGAGATGAACATGATCAAAGCAAGAATTATCGTGACCGGTGCGACTGGAAAGACGGGGAGCGTCGTTGTTAAGGAGCTGCTGAAGGCGGGCTATCCCGTTCGCGCCCTCGTGCACCGAGAAGATGGCCGCAGCGCGCGACTGAAGGCGCAAGGGGCCGAGATCGCGGTCGCCGACATGAGCGATGTCGAACGCGTGGCCGACGCGCTGAAGGATGTTCAGCGCGCCTATTATTGTCCGCCTTTCGATCCGTACATGATTCAGGGCGCGGTGGCCTTTGCGGTCGCTGCCAAGGAAGCCCGGCTCGAGCACATTGTCGGCATGACGCAATGGCTGGCGAGCCCCTCGCATCCCTCGCTCATGACACGCCAACTCTGGCTCGTCGATCGGATGTTTTCGATGACGCCCGGCGTCGCGCATACGATCGTCAGGCCCGGCATCTTCGCTGACGCCTACCTGGCGACGATTGGGTTGGCCGCGCAGCTCGGCATCTTTGCCTGGATGAACGGCAATAGCCGCAACGCGCCACCTTCCAACGAGGATATCGCGCGAGTCGCCGTCGCGGCCCTGATGGATCCTGCGCGGCACGGCGGGAAGAGCTATCGCCCGACCGGTCCAGAGCTCCTCAGCGCGGAGGACATGGCCAAGGCCATCGGCCGGGCCGTTGGGCGATCCGTCAGGCTCGTGCCGACGCCGGCTTGGCTGTTCATGAAGGGCGCACGGATGAGTGGCTACCCGATCGATCTATTCAGTGGCATTCGCTACTACATTGAGGATCACGAGCGCGGTGCGTTCGAAGTGGGCGCGCCAACCACCGACGTGCTCGATGTGACCGGCCGTCCCCCAGAAGACTTTGAGACGATCGCGCGTCGTTATGCGGCGCAGCCCCGCAATCAGCGGAACTTTAGCAATTGGCTTCGCGAGTTTGTGCAGTTCATGCTCACCCCCCTCAGCCCTGGCTTCAATCTGGACCGCTATGACCGCGAACTGCGGCGTCCGTTCCCGTCGGTGCCCCAGTTTGCGACCGACTCGAAGGTGTGGCGACGCGAGCACGCCATGGCCGACAACTTTAGCCCCCCGACACCCGGCCACGGGTTGGCCCCTGTCGCCGCCACCAGCCGCGGTCAATCGCTGGAATTCTAAAAGGAGACTTTCGTCATGCCACAACAAATGATCTGGTTTTTCGTAAGCATTGCATTCAGTTTGATCGCTTGGTGGATAGTCGCCGATCGATATATCTGGCCGGAACTCCGCGTCCTGCCACAGGCCGACGCGTTGCGGCCTCTGCTTATCCTGCACACCTTCCGGTTCATCGGGTTGGCATTCCTGGTTCCCGGCGTAGTGTCACCCGATCTGCCGCCTGCTTTCGCACATTCCGCTGCCTACGGGGACATCATTGCCGCGATACTGGCATTGGTTTCGCTGCTACTGCTGCCCAGCGCGGCTGGCGTTGCCGCCGGATGGATCTTCAATCTGTGGGGCTTTGCCGATATCGTGAACGCCTTCTACCAAGCGAATCACGCCGGACTGTTGGCGGGGCAGTTGGGAGCCGCATTCTTCCTTCCGACTGTCATTGTGCCGTTGCTGCTGATTACGCACGGACTCGCTTTCCGGATTCTTCTGCAACATCAACCTGGACACGTAACGCAAGAAAGCCGGCACCTGGCATAAGGCTCTCGACAATCGCGAGGAGTGCTATTCTCCGGGCGGCCGTTCGATAGCCGCCCGATTGCCCTGTCCGCAAATCGTGTCCCAGTTTGTCGATAGATTATGAGTGAGCCGTGTCCACCCGTACAGAGAAGGGTTGCGCAATAGCGAAGGAGAATTGAGACGCAGCCGCGCCCACGACTCGAGAGTATTTATCCTGGCTTATCGGGAGGTTCATCTGTAGGTTCCCAACGGATTGTCAGCGATCCGGAGGTAATCCAGGTGGGCATCGTGCGGATCAGTACCGGGACGGTGGCTTGTAGGAAGTAATCGTGATTGGTCTCCGGTTACCACCGGCAAAGTGGATAGCGCGAAGGATCTCAACGTAGCACCCTTCACAAAAGCAATGTGCCAACGGTCCGCCACGGGTGCCGCGCGGCGACGCCCTTCAAGCACGTGCTAAACTACTTCCTCACCCGCACGGAGTCTCTTTGGACTGCACCTTCACGCTGGAGCAAGCGATTCTGCGGTTTGGCCGCGACAAACGCAATGGCCGCCGCGTCGTATTCACCAATGGATGCTTCGACCTGCTGCACCCCGGCCACATCCGCAGCCTCGAATACGCTCGCTCCCTCGGTGACGCGCTGATTGTCGGTTTGAACAGCGACGCCAGCGTCCGGCAGCTCAAGGGCGAAGCCCGCCCGGTGATTCCTGAAGGCGAGCGCGCGGAAATCCTTGCCGCCCTGGAATGTGTCGATGCCGTGATCATCTTCGACGATCTGACGCCGCAACGCACCATCGCCGCTCTGCTCCCGGACATTCTGGTGA